>LFTP01000159.1 GCA_001513395.1 Clostridia bacterium DTU080 | reverse complement strand
CGTCCACGGCGCTGAACACTATGGCCTTGCTCTGCATGATTTCCACAGCTACGCCGTTCCCCTCAAGGATGAACTGGGAGACATTGTCGGAGCGTTTTTCATGATCTGCAGAAAAAGACTCCAACCGCATGGCTCGAGCATGCTGTGTCATCTGGCCCGGTTCATAAACAAGGAGCTCATTCAGCGAAAGAACACGGAGGCGATCGGGCTTTTGGCCCGCATGTCCAGTTTTATCGCTCATGAGTTGGGCAATCCGCTTACCGTGCTCAAAGGCAGTCTCGGCCTTCTGGCTCGAAGGGTGTCCGATGAGCGAGGGCTGGAGATGGTCAGGCGCTGCGAAAGGATCACCGAGCAGATGGTGGCTTTGGTGAAAGATCTGAGAGCCTTGGGTGGGGCCAGAGCGGATCTTCAGCGGATAAACGTCAAGGAGTTTTTGGAGAATCTGGTTTACTCCTTGCCTGTCAGTCCGGGCGTATGTGTCAGAGCGACGTGCGACCCGTGGTTGACCGTTCTCGGCAGCCCTACTCTTTTGAACATGGCCATTGAGAACCTCGTCCGCAATGCCCAGGATGCAATGGTGGACGGTGGACAGGTGGATATCATCGCTGAGCGTACGCCGGTCGGAGTGCGCATTTCAGTGTGTGATAACGGGCCGGGCATCCCAGTCGCCATGCGTGGCGGCCTTTTTCATTGTGCCGTGACCACTAAACAACGGGGTAGCGGCATGGGGCTTCTTCTCGTCCGTTCCATCGTAGAGAACGCTCACGGAGGGAGAGTCTCCTATGCCCCCAACCGCCCGCACGGTTCCGTCTTTCACATCGACTTGACGGAGCGAGCCGCGGAGCACGTGACAAGTCAACGTATATCTTAGAAAAAGAACGAAGTCGTTCGTTTGACAAGGGGATATCTCCCGCGTAGGCAAGTAAGGAGTCTTATGACAGGTACGATGAGCGGGGGAACTCTAATTGGCGCGTATTCTTGTGGTAGAAGACGATTTAGCTGTGGCTATATTATTGCAGGAGGTGTTGGCCGAGGTCGGACACGAGGTTCGTTTAGCAACGGACGGCAGACAGGCCATCAGTATACTACAGAAAGAAAAAGTCCCGGATGTTGTCCTCACCGATCTTAACTTGCCTTATGTGCGAGGCGCGGACCTCGTTCAATGGATTCGCAGCGATCCCAAAACGCAGATGACACCCATCATCGTGGCCACAGGAGCGGCGCCGGAGGAGTTTCCTCCGCGGGAGACCTATGAGGTACTCATACAAAAGCCGTATGCTCCGAGTGACATACTGGATGCGGTAACCGCGCTCTTGGTTGCCAAACGAGGGCCGCGCCTGCGAAGAAGGCTATGACGATGATGTATTATTCGCTTCGGGACACTTGTTTGCCGTAACGACGAGCTACATACTCCTCCAGTATACGTTTGAAATCAGCGACGATGCCTTCGCCGCGCAGGGTGGCCATGAGTCGCCCGTCGGCGTAGACCGGAGCGGCAGGAGCTTCGGAGATTCCGGGCAGGGATATACCTATATCAGCGTGTTTGCTCTCTCCGGGACCGTTGACTACACAGCCCATGACCGCCACCCGAAGATTTTCTATTCCCGGATAGGAATCTCGCCAATATGGCAGGCGCTCGCTGATGTATTCTTGAATGTCCCGGGCCATCTGCTGAAAGAAGGTGCTGCCGGTACGGCCGCAGCCCGGACAGGAGATGACCTGGGGGGCAAAGGCGCGCAAGCCCATGGATTGCAGGATCTGTTGGGCTATGCGCACCTCCTCGGTGCGATCACCTTCGGGGGAAGGGGTGACGGAAACCCGGATGGTATCGCCGATGCCGGCGGCCAAAAGAACAGCCAGACCTGCAGTGGAGGCGACAATGCCTTTCATCCCCATGCCGGCCTCAGTGAGCCCGACGTGAAGAGGATAGTCGCAACGGGAGGCTAAGCGCTTGTAGACCGCCACCAGCTCGGAAACGCCGGAGACCTTGGTGCTCAATACTATCCGGTCGTGGCTCAAACCGCACTCTTCAGCCAATGCCGCTGATTGCAGAGCGCTTTCCACCATGGCTTCGAGGACGATCTCGGACTCGGGCAAAGGCCGTGCACGTCGCCGGTTTTCATCCATCATTCGGGTCAGCAGTTGTTGATCGAGCGATCCACCGTTGACTCCGATCCGTACCGGCTTTTCATAGCGCACGGCCTGCTCGACGATCATCCGAAATCTTTCGTCGCGCGCATTGCCCGGATTGATACGGTATTTGGCCAGAGATTGGGCGCATTGCGGATACTTGCTGAGCAGAAGGTGCCCGTTGAAATGAAAATCTCCGATGATCGGCACGCGGATGTCGCGCTTGTCGAGCTCTTCGACGATAGCCGGAACCGCTTGAGCGGCAGCCTCGGTGTTGACGGTGATGCGTACGAGTTCGCTGCCGGCCCGCACCAGAGCGACGATTTGCTCCACCGTGGCGTTCACGTCAGCCGTAGGAGTATTGGTCATCGATTGCACGGCGATGGGGTGGTCGCTTCCAAGCCAGACTCCCCCCACGTTGACCGAGGTCGTCGGTCTACGGGGAGGAAAGACTCCTTCAGGGACAAAGGTTGACATCAGCTCTCATCTCCAATTCCAAGTGGCAGATATCAATTCACCCTTTGACATAGGATATCCTGCGGGTATAATAGAATTAGGGTACCACAATACCAAAATACAGGCATGACGGAGGAGGCTCCGATCGTGATTCAGATCTCAGAGGCCGCTTCACTGGCCTTACACAGCATGATGCTTCTGGCTCAAGCGGAGAACGAGCCCCTCAGTGTAGATGCCATAGCTGCCCGTATTGACGTCTCGAGAGCACACCTGTCGAAAGTCTTGCAGAGATTGAGCAAGTCCGGGCTCGTCAGGGGAACCCGGGGACCCGGAGGCGGTTACGCTTTGTCCAGGCCGCCCGGTGAAATCAGCTTGCTTGAGGTCTATGTAGCCATTGACGGGCCTCTACCGCGGACCACGTGTCTTTTAGGCCATTCGAAATGCCTTTTGGGTGGCTGCCTCTTTGGTGAACTTTTGACGCAGACGACACGGAGTTTTGAAGAGCATTTGGCCGGACACAGCCTGGCGGACATCGTAAGGAAAGGGGATTTTTCATGAGCGGGAAAGTCATGCGCACTATCATCAAGATCGACGAGGAAAAGTGTGACGGATGCGGTAAGTGCATCGTCGGCTGCGCTGAGGGAGCGCTGCAGCTGGTCAACGGTAAAGCGAAGCTTGTCAAAGAATCGTACTGTGACGGCTTGGGAGCCTGCATCGGAGATTGTCCGCGCGGGGCTATCACTATAGAAGAACGCGAAGCGGAGCCCTTCGACGAAGAAGCAGTCAAAATGCGCCAGATGAAAATGGCTCAAACGCCCTCTGAGTGTCCCGGAAGGATGGCTCAGCTGTTGACGGCGCGTTTGAGGCAGCCTGTCGCCGATTCAACTTCAGCCCCTGCCCCCTTGCGCAACTGGCCGGTGCAACTGGCTTTGATTCCGGTTCATGCTCCGTATCTGCAACAGGCCAAGCTGGTGTTGGCCGCCGACTGTGTCGCCTACGCTTTGCCGGATTTCCACAGCCGCTTCACTGATGACCGAATTGTGATGATCGGCTGTCCCAAACTCGACAACGCCCAGTTTTACACGGAGAAGTTGGCTCAGATCTTGCAGCACAACGACGTGGACTCCATCGAAGTGGTCTATATGGAAGTGCCCTGTTGTGGGGGTCTGCTGCGCATCTTGGAGCGAGCGCTGATCGAATCGGGCGTCGATATCGATGTGACCATGACTAAGGTCAGCATCCACGGAGAAGTCCTAGATCAAGTAAGACTGGCGTAAGCCGGTAAAAGAAGAACGAGCTGCATTAGATGCAGCTCGTTTCCTGTGCGCCCGGCATGTCTGCCGAGCCGGAGGGCTGAAAGAAGCCCTCACCACTCAACCAGC
>LFTP01000356.1 GCA_001513395.1 Clostridia bacterium DTU080 | reverse complement strand
GAGGTTGACCACGGCTCGTCGTCTCACTGGCGTCGGCAGCCATAGGAGCTTTGAGCGCTGGGGCTGGCCGACGTCTCTTCTCAGTGGACCCTGGCATTTGTCGCGACGGTTGGGCAATAACTTGGCACGTCCCTTCGGGAAGAGAAAGATGCGCAGGTGGAGCTTAACCGCGCCGAAGACACTCCGGCTACGGAGTATCTCGGGCAGCGGTGGCAGATAGAAGACATGCACAGAGGACAAACAGCCAACAATGTAGCGTCGGTCGACGGGAAGGGGGTATGTTCAACGCTTGGAGCGGGGCGCCCGGCAGGGGCTCATCAAAGCGCGCCCAATGTGAGACAGCGACATCCTTGGCTTCATGGTCGCCGATCTTTGTGATCGCCTTTTTCCGGGAAGCATCCCGATGAAGTGTGGAGAGTGATCAAAACCTTTTGTGTGGAAACCAGAGACCTCAAAGGGCACCTCATCGAGCGCTGTATGTTGCCCGTGCGGCGCTCACTGTCTTCGGATCCTGATCTGCAAAGATCGCCTCTGACCAAGCGGAAGAGGAGTCGTTTCTACTCTCCTTTGGTGATACTCGGTATCAAGCACAAGCGCTGCAGCGATTTCCGGACCCCCGATACCGAGCTCATAGAAGGGCTTAACTAACGGCACGATCGCCATTCCGGAGTTCTGATTCGTGCCGGGCATGTCATCAGTGTTGAGTTGGCCAGGTAGCAATAGAATAACGGACGCAGCCGAATGAAGAACTCGACCTGCCCCGGCGAGCGAAAAAACCGCCGGGACACTGTGTGTTGGGCGCCTCCGTAAGTCCGATGCACACAATCGATTAAACAAGGTTCTTGAAGGAGGATAACAAGTGAACAGTCGCAAAATAACATTCGCTCTTCTTCTCCTGACAATGGTCACTATGGTCGTGGTTCCGTGTGCTCTTGCCCGACAGACTCTGCAAATCCTGGTTCACGAAGGCGGGGACTATCTCGAGCGTACCATGCGGTTTTGGGAGGCCTTCGAAAGGGCTAATCCCGACATCGCTGTCGAGATCGTTCCCGGTCCAGGAGGCGGCTCGTCACCGGAAGAAAAACTCGCCGTGATGGTGGCGGGGGGCATACCGCCCGATCTGGTTCGCCTGTGGGGCGTGAAACTGGTCGCTGCCGCGGGTCTTTTGCAGGATATAACACCCCGGTTTGAAACCTTACCGGCCTCGGTGCGCAACGACATTTGGCCGGTTCTGTTTGATGATATCTCCTACGAAGGTCGTTTGTACGCCTTGCCGTTAGGCACGGTAGTCAGCATGTACTACTACAACAAGCAACAGTTTGCCGAAAGAGGTATCGTTGCGCCGAATTCCAGCTGGAGCTGGGAGAAAGAAGGCATTGTTGAGCTGAAGAAGCTTAGCATGGACTTGAACGGCGATGGCGTACTGGACAGATGGGGCCTGGGGTTTGTCGACGGAGGAGCCGGCAGAGAGGTCTATCCGTTTTTCTATTCCGCAGGCGGCGGACCGCTGTTTAACGAAGAAGGCACGAAGTTTCTGGCTAATACAACCGTGATGCGCGACGCCCTGCAGTACTTGCAGGATCTGGCTCAAGTGCATCAGACTATGCGTATAGGCGGAAGCTGGACGGATTTTGCCGAGCAACGTGTCGGATCGCTGCTATGGGGCAGTTTTCTGCCCGGATACTTCCCCAGATACCCCCATCTGGACTGGGACTTCGCCCTAAGGCCCACCTTCGGAGGCGGGCGAGCGTCGAATGTATGGTCTGAGACTCCATACGGGATCTCCGCTGGGGCCAAGCAGCCCGATTTGGCTTGGCTGGCGCTGGAGTTCATCATCAGTGGTGAGGGGCAGGAACTGTCGATAGAGCTGGGGTGGGCGATTCCGCCAGCTCGCAGAAGTGTCACCTTAGATGCCTTCTTACGTTATTTCAAAGACCGGGATGTCGGGGCAGTTGCCGAGATGATCTCTTCGCCGCTCAACCAGATCATCCCGACTCATGTCCCTCCTGACGTGCGGGCGGTATTGAAGAATGAGGTCTTTTACCCGGTCTTGTACGGGCAAAAGGCTCCGGGCCAGGCATTGGATGAAGCAACCCCCAAGATGGAGGCCATGTTGAAGAAGTAGAAGGTTTCGTCAAAAGCGCCCTTAGACGGCTGACGCTCCGTTCATATGTGCGTGGATGGTGGAGCTCGAGATCGCTCACCTGAGTCCGTCTTCGATTCAAATAGGGCTGAGGAGATCGAGTTAAACCAACGGTGCATCTGGCCCCGGGAGTACGGGGCCAGATGAATTCTCAGCGCGCCATCTCGGAGGTTGATCAGACCGTGGGATGCTTCGCCAGATCGGTGCCGGAGCCTTTGCTAGAGCGTTTACCCCGGTGTTCGGTGTGGGCAAGAACAACTGGGCTCCAACGGGACTCCTGTTCTATAGATGGCCAACGGTGGGATTGGTTGGGCGAATGAGTGCTCCCGCATCTCAGGGCGAAAGAAGCTTCGCAAAAGCGATGACATCGGCTATCGAGAGTCAGCTGTATGGGGCGTTGGTCCCAACAAACAAGACCTTGGATTTCCTGTCGCCCGAGGCTCCCTCGCTGCTCGGCATGGACTCTCTCTGGTCGTGTACTTATTCCAATGACCTTCGGAGAAATGGATGCTAAAACGGGTTAAATCTGGCCGCCTGATGGCGGTTTTATCGCGTAAAGGGTGACTGTCCGTGGATGACCGCTACCCGTTTCGCTGAATCCTCGCAGACGGAAAAAAGGAAGGCTCAACGCCAAAGGTGTGACCAACCACATGCGTGGGAAGTGATGCGAGTCTTCTTCAGGTCATCCCCACAGAAGAGGCCATGGGGGTCATGGCACTTCCGCATCCCTATCGATGCCGATTGCGCAGCACCAACACCCTTGAGCGCCTCAACGAGGAGGTTTGAAGCCAGGAGCAAGTGATCGTAATCCCGCTCAACGTGGATGTAGCGATGCGCTTGGTGGGTGCGTTGTCGATGGACCAGGATGAAGAATAGGCCCGAAACGACGCCATTTCCGGATGAAAGCCTGTTATGAGCAGAGACTTGAACCTAATTAACACTACTCAGAGTTGACATCGTCACGTGATTGCTATATTATGCAAACATAATCTCTGTATTATTATTTTCTTTATCGTGGGCAAATAGAATAAGTCTATAGTTCCAAGTCAACGAACGGGAGGTATCGCTTGTGATGCAGCGGTGACGGTTATTGCCGGTCAGTGTCTGCGTCATGGTTGTTTTGCTCTGTTTGCTGTTGTCGGCGAAGACACCGATCACGTGGCAGATGCATTGGGAAGGTCCCGCTCAAACGTGGGTCAAGAACCGGGCGGAGTCTGAAAAAAGCAAACCCTGACATCG
>LFTP01000058.1 GCA_001513395.1 Clostridia bacterium DTU080 | reverse complement strand
GAGGGCACATGATCGATATGCACGCCCATCTGTTGCCGGGTATTGACGACGGTCCGGAGAGTTGGCAGGAGTCCCTACAGATGCTGAGTATGGCCCAGGAGGATGGTATTAGGATCATCGTGGCTACCTCACATCAGGAGGATCGGGCAGGGTACGCCAACCGCAATTCCACGCTCATCGAACTCACCGGTGAGTTGCAGAGACGAGTCCTTGAAGCCGGTTTGTCATTGCACATTCTGCCCGGAGCTGAGGTGATGGCCACTCCGGATCTGACAGAGCGCCTTGAACGAGGTATGGCGCTCACGCTGGGTGATCAGGGACGATATCTCCTACTGGAGTTTCCAAGCGGTGAGGTGCCTCGATACACCAGTCAGATCATATTCGATTTGCAGGTGCGCGGAATCACACCGATAATTGCTCATCCGGAGAGAAACGCGATCTTTGTGGAGCGGCCCGAAGAACTCATTCCGTTTATCGAGGCAGGGGTGCTAGTCCAGCTCACGGCTAGCAGCTTTTCCAGGCGGGTAGCTTTGGCCAATCGCTTTGCAGCCGTGCTCTTTTTGACTCACAATATGGCCCACATCGTGGCTTCTGACGCCCATTCGGCCAAGCGACGTCCCCCTATATTGACTCCCTATGTCTCACGATTGATACCTCTCGTGGGCGAAGAGCGGGCCTTTTCGCTGGTGCGTGACGTTCCCGAACGGATCGTGCGTAACGAGTCAGTCCAGACACAGCCAGTTCTTCCGTTTTCCAGAAAAAGCCGCCGACGGGCCCTGGAGTTGGCCAAACGCATGGCGAGCAATAAGAGACTGTCAATTTTTGGGCCCCTATCATGGCTAAGGTCCTAGAGGATACTCGGGTGAAAACGTCGAAAAACGTCTCCGCAGTTCGTTGCGGGGTTAGGGGCATATGGGAGCGATGACAGTTTGGACGCATTGCAGGCCACTTTGGCAACCATGTTTGCCGCCTCTGTAGGCCTATTCTCTTACGTGGGATGGCTGATCAATCGCCGACGTAAGGCGATGCGCTATCTATCCATCGAGGAAAGGCGAAGATTGCGGCGGATTATGATGGCTGCAACAGCCGTCCTGTTCGCCGTGTTCACTGCCTTGGGTTCCTTGCTCATGATGTAGTGAGCGACTAAGACTCATGGAGACTCGATTCCGTGTATCTGTCGAAGGGGTCGCCCACCTCTTCGAAAGGGTTAGACCGCGCCTTGCCATGCCCAAGCGGTTGATCGCCAAACGGTCGGCACCCTTTCTTTCAAGAGAATATGCGGTGGACCATCGCCAATTTTGGCTACACTGGCTGCAATCAGCCGCTCGCACCGAGCGCTTGCGACCGGTATAGCCAGGCCGATGAACACGCATCATCTTCTTTCTAATATGTGAAGCGCGCGAGATCGTCGCGCGCTTCGTTCATTGAGGAGGGAATGCGAGTCATTTTCGGCTATCACTTGGCGAAGGCATTGCCTTCGTCCCTATAAGCTTTTGTCTAAGGCGATATCGAAGACGACAGTCACCTCAGCGTGAACCAAAATCTGGCCCCGATATATCGGACCGGCCAACGGAGGAAGCGGGGCTTCGCTCATGGAGGCCCCTGTCGGCAGACTGGGGTTGTGCACTCTGATGGTATTTGCATCGCGCATCTCACGCACCATGGTGACGCGAAGACCGGCGGCCTTACTGATGAGGTTTGCTTTTTCAATGGCATTTTCCACGGCCATCTTCAGAGCCGTTTGGGCCACGGTCTCAAGATCAGAAAGCTCAAAGCGCACACCTTGCACTGAAGTTGCTCCGTGTTTCAAAGCTATGTCCACCACATCGCCCACGCGCTCCAGGTCTTTGATCCGAACGTCAAGCCCTGAGCTCACCTTGTAGTTCTTCTCGCGGCTGGTCAGATCAGTGGTCTCCCAAAAAGTCGCTTGACGTACTTCGAACTCAAGCCCCGGAAAATCCTGGGCAAGAAGGGCTTGGGTGATGCTATCTATGATCGTCTGATTCCTGTTTTGGGCCACTCCGCTTTGCTTGGCGGTGCTTTCAATGGCCAAGGAGATCACTGCAGTGTCAGCTGTACAGATTACAAACCCGGAGCCGACACTGACCAGCGATTGCGTCTCCAAGAAGGCCGCAGAAACACTGGGAGCGCCCAAAGCAATAAGCAGCGCCAAAGACAACAAGATGAGTTTTCTCATCAGGTTATTCACCAACTTCTATGCCCCGGTGTTCTCACACCCGGGACAATGATCTTCGGAGTCCCAAGGAATGTTGATCTGGATCTCGGGAATATCCGCCCCCACGGCATGCCACAGTAACACGCACTGTCTGGCCAAGCGAGCCTCAAGGGCGTGGATACGGTTTGATTGCTGCACGATGGCGAGCCGTCTGGCGATCACGTCCTGTTGGAGGCCCAGGCCGCTTTCAAACCTTTCCTGTGCCACGGTCAACAGCAGTTTGTCTTGTTCCAATTGCTCGCGTGCCTGGCGCAGGGCTCGTTCGCTTTCAGCGATATCATACAGGGCTGCATGTACTGACCGCTCTATGGCTCGTTCAAGATCTTCCAAGGCTTTTTTCGCTGCCGCCAGTCGAAGCTCCGCGGCTACGACTTCTTCCGAGCGCGCGCCGTCCCACAGAAAGAAGGAGGCTTCGACACCGGCATGAACGCGGGTACGAAAATCAGTGGAGGTTTCCTCTGTCTCATGAGGCCACTGAGCTCCCGCGGTGAAAGAGACTTCTCTTTTGGCTTGCAGTCTGGCGGTCATTAGCGCTTCTTCGGCCAACGATACCGCTTGCCGTGCATTTTTCAAGTCAGTCCTTCGTGACAAGGCGAGGGCTACCCAGCCTTCCGGAGTCGAGGGAGTCTCGGGCAGATCAACGCGCAGTCGAATCGGCTCCGTGGAGTCAGTGAATTCCGGGAGGTCCCGGGTGGTCAGCTCTCGCAGAGCTTCGCGGCTCTCGGTCCAGCGTCTGCGTGCCTGGGCTTCGGCATCGAGGCTGGCATTCAGTGACGAGCGTAGCCGGAAGAGCTCAGCGGCAGAAATGGAACCTCGTTCCTCGCGTTCGAGGGCCAGGCCATACTCTTGTTTTGCTAACTCCAGCAATTCGGCGGCGAGACGGAAATCTTGTTCTGCCTGTACAAAATCGTCATAGGCCTGCATGGCGCGGACGATCAGTTGTCGTTGGTCGGCCAGGTAGGTCTCTTGGGCCACAGCGAGTTCATGCTCCGCTGTTTTGCGGCGGTTATCCGGCCCCGATAACAGAGGCATCTTGACGGAAAACGAGGCTTGCGCTCCGATCGGTTGTGCGTAGCCGGTACGCACGCCTGCACCCAGACTGATCTCAGTGCGGCCTTGTCCTGTCGGAACGGACAATGTGATACTCGGCCCTGCTGCCACCCCGGCATCGATTTTGTCGCCGAACGGTGAGGCTGCTCCGGCTTGGACAGACGCCCGCAGTTGAGGACGCAAGGCCGCCAGAGCCACCCGATACCTTGACGCGGCGTTAGCGTAGGCCATGACGGCTTTTTCGTGCATGGGCCCGGATAGAGCCTCGTTTATCACTTCAAGCTGGATTCCGGGAATCGTTATCTCGCCGAGTTCAATGCCCGGGAACGGACCGTCAATCCGGGCTTCGACACATAGGCTCAGCAAAAGAGCCAATCCGCAACTTGTGAAGAACAAGCGTCGGTTAAAGCGTCTGTGGATGAAGCAAAACATGGGAGCCCTCTATTTCTTCGCCACTGGCAGGATGTCCGCTCCTATGGCATTTAGGTAGCGCGTAACTGCCAAGGCTTGATCATATAGTGCTTGTACCGCTCGAATCTCGGCCGCATTGGCCGCAGCCTGAGCATCCATCAGCTCGCCCGCGGTTATAAGACCGTTTTCGTGACGCAACACGGCTACCTGAAGAAGTCTTTGCTGGTGCTCGAACGCTTCGGCGGCCAAGTCCGCCTGGATCCGAGCCATTTCGAGGTTCAAAATGGCATCGCGGGTCTCAAGTATGACTCGGGCACGGGCTTGCTCGAGAGCGATCTGGGCCTTCTCGACGGCCATTTCCAAACGCTCGATCTGCGCCTTCGGTGTATAGCTGGGATCGGCGGCGGCCAGGTTGCGTTTGGCCAACTCAAGAGACCGTTCCAGAACTTGGATATCAAGTCGGTTGGCCAAGGCGGTATCCGTGTCGGCCTCCAAGTCCCAGGAGGGAATCTCGCTTTGGATGTCGTCTATCAGTTCGAAATCAGCGCGCAGGTCCCGGGAAAGCAGAAGGTTGAACCGGATACGCTCCGATTCGAGAGACGCTTGACTTTGCCGCAAAGTGATCTGGGCCCGACGCAGATTATCTTCGGCCAAGTACAGATCGGTGTCCGTAGCCAATCCGGCGGAAAGCCTCTCCCGTACCA
>LFTP01000336.1 GCA_001513395.1 Clostridia bacterium DTU080 | reverse complement strand
GTATAAAGGCTGGTCCTTCCCGATTCATTGTCATAGCTGATCACGCCATGCTCACCGATCAGATCAAACCGCCGATGATGAGCGCGATCCTTAGTGTTGTAGGTGTATGTCCAGCCAACTTCCACCAGACCTATCGTCCCTCCGGAAAGCGACAGGTTAGTGATCACATGAGTCGGAGCGCCTACTTCAGGATAAAAGCTGCCTACCGCTTGGACATCCGTTATTTCCTCTCCAGTCAGCCACTCGCAAAGGTCAAAAAAGTGCACCGCACTGTCAACCACGGGACCGCCGTTAGCGAAAAACTGCGCCATACGTTCCTTGTTCTGCCACTGATGGGCATGCCAGACGAAGACCTCCCGAACGACTTTCACATGCCCGATATGCTCTTTCCATGCATACGCCTGCCCCTCGACATCCGAGAACCTTAGGTTGAAGTTGATCCCCAAGAAGCGGTTTGCGTCCCGCATGGCCTTAATCATGCGCTCTCCGTCTTCATTCGTATGAGCGAGAGGCTTTTCACACAAGACATGGAGGCCCGCCCGCGCCGCATCACAAACGATATCAGCGTGAGTGTGCAAAGGAGTGGCCACCGTCACAGCATCGAGGCCTTTTAAGGCTAATAGATCACGGTAATCGGCAAACGCGTAAGGGACCTCGTATTTTCTCTGCAGTTCATGCAGACGCTCTGTATTGATGTCTGACAAGGCAACAAGCTCGACGCCGGGCATGTTGGCCAAGGTTGGAATATGGCCGTACTGAGATACTGTACCGCAACCGATGATGCCGACGTTCATGACACAGGCCTCCTGTTCGGTAAGTGAAACCACAGTTTGACAACTCAACTATCCTTATCCATTTCGGCATGACAACGAGAAGATCGATTTGTTCACTGGCCATTCGTTCTGCACCGTTGGCTCGTCTTCCTTCCAGGCTGGACCAATCCGCAACTGCCAGGCCGCTCGTTCAGTTTTGGAGGACGGATCTAGACTTCATAGCGGCAACAACAGCGGAAAACACTGTGTGTGGGGCTCTAAGCCTAGCCTAACGGGCGACCCACCCGACTGCCCCTGGTGTCCCACAACCCCGGACGCCTGATCAGGTTTATTTCTGTCGTGCTCCCTGCGAACTGTTGTGCACCCACTCTGCGTACGGTCCATATACATTCTCCATAGCAAACGCATAGATGGCTGGCAGTTCATACGAGTGCAGGGCACGAATTGCTCTCCCTCCGCATATCGATCTGCAGTCGTCTTAATCACCAAGCGATACTCCGGTTCGTTCTGCACGGCGTCATCCCAGACGTAGAAGCTTTCGATCTTGGAAATCTGCACACATGCGGCGAAGCCGCGACTTACTAGCTCCTGAGCGATTTTCCTAGCCTCTTCGACACTCGCCGTAGTAGTCAAAACAGCGATGCACTCCATACCGTCGACCCCCCAAGGATTTGTCTCTCTTAATGCTAGTGCTCAGCCGATACTGTACCAACCAACCTCAGCCAGACTCAACTCAAAAAAGCTGCTTTTGGCGCAATAAAGCCTGACCGTACAATCTGAACCCTCACACTCAAGCTCACACGAATCTCTATACATCTTGGCGCCTTTCGCCGCCGTTTCAGCAGCCGACTCTCATCCTCAGCAAGCCAAACGCCAATGATGGGCTTGTGCGGACACATGATCGGCGCTTCGCACAGGAAGCGATCCGGATGATACTTAGCTCTTTCATCTCCTGCAATTCATTCATGTGATCTGTCTCAGCCACACTCAACACTCCTGCTCATTCCTCCTCGTTTGGCGAGATCTCGGAGGAGTTCTCCCAGATGGTGAGCGTGGCCTTCTTTTTCGGTCCGCACTGTCGTCGATTCGACTCTTAGGCTGCCAAAAGCTGAGTTCCTATTACCCCAGACACAACAGTGATAACGGACAAGCTCCAATAGACCAACGGATGAAGCCGCCTTGCCTGCGGCTTCCTTCAGATTCCACCTCACGCCGGACTCCCTTGCCGTCCGGCTGGCAGT
>LFTP01000093.1 GCA_001513395.1 Clostridia bacterium DTU080 | reverse complement strand
GCGATCATGATGATATCATAGCTTGAGGGGAAATGCAAGCCTTACAGAAAAATCATTTAGGATTCCGAGCGGAAGCGATCCCGCACACACCGTTCTCACCGTCGCAGAGCAACGCTGAGTTAATGATGATAGGAAGATCATGATCCGATGTCTAATCTCTAGGGAGTACACACATCTGCGGCGCGTCGTCCGCACACGGCAGTGGCGCGCCCAAAAAGGAGTAGTGTCCCATGAGAATGAGGTTCCGGTCTGCTTTAGTAATCCTCGTGCTCGTTTTGACGATGTCATCCTTTGTGTCTGCGGCTCCTACGCTACGAATCGGCACCCAACCTTGGCTGGGCTACGGCCCTTGGTGGATCGCCCAGGAGAAGGGCTTCTTTGCAGCCCGCGGTGTCAACGTTCAGTTGATCAATTTTATCCAGGACCAGGACATTAATGCCGCCTTGGCATCGAGGCGCCTAGACGGAGCCAACATCGCCACGCACACGGCCATCAATTTTATCGATCGCGGAGTAGACATTCGTCTCGTTCTGCTAATGGATGCCTCCTATGAAGCAGACGCCATCATAGCCGATGCTTCCATCAAGAGCATCAAAGACCTGCGCAATAAACGAGTGGCCTTTGAAGAGATCACCACCAGCGACCTGCTGTTGACATACGCTCTCCGAGAAAACGGTATGAGCAAATCCGACATCCGCCCTGTGCCGATGCCTGCTGCGGATGCCGGTACGGCGCTGATCGCCGGTCGTGTGGACGTTGCCGTAACCTATGAGCCGTATCTAACAGCGGCCCTGAGACGCTCCGACAAGCACTACCTCCTTTACACTGCACGCTCAAAACCCGGTCTTATCTCTGATGCACTGGCCATGCGTTCCGATGTGCTGGAGAACAACCCCGAAGCCGTCCGAGCTATGCTTCTGGCCTGGCAGGACGCCATGGAGTTCATGGCCTCTAACCCGCTGGAAGCCAAAGAGATCATCGCCCGCAATGTCGGAAGCTCGTTGGACGAGCTTGAGCCGGCCATGGCGGGAGTTAAATTCTACGATTTGGCCGAGAACAAGGCGGCCTTGAAAGGTGAGTTCCGAGACGTCGTGCGAGAAGTTGCTCAGGTGATGCTATCCAATGGTTGGATCAAAGCCATTCCGGATCCGGATACCCTCCTGAGTGCTGGCTACCTGCCTTGATGCTGAAACCTGACACGATCGACCTTCGCGGCCGCACGCAGTCTGCGAAGGTCGATCGTCTCGTTGACGAGATCAAACGTATTATGGATGAGCGAACAAGTACTCGACGCGCTTCCTTGCCTTCGGATCCGGCGGTAGGGTCAGTGACAACAGCGGTGTCACCCAGAGATGGCACCCTCCGATACAATCAGGCAGGAGGATCCCAAGCACCTCTCCGCCGTCCTTCACTGCTTGAGAGCCGTCCGTACGGTTCCGAAGCTCATGCCTAGCCGCTCCACTCGTGTGCTTGAAGGTCTGTGTCATCTAGGACTGTCTCACCAACCCTGCAGTTCCTGTCAGATGGCCGTTGAAGGATCACTTGTGAACAACTGGAGGATATGCAATTGAGCGTTAAGCGTAATCGAACCGGCCCCGTTGCCGATGCCGGTCGCCCGTCAGCCAGCGTACGCAGCGGATTGCTTCCCCTGAGGGAAGAGATTTCGCCTCGTGCCTATGCTGTGGCCAGTGTCAGTCTGGTCATTGTAACCCTGGCAGCTTGGATCTTCGTTACACAACGTGGCCTCGTGGACCCGATATTCCTTCCCGGCCCAAAGGCTATTTGGGACGCGGCGGTCAGCATGATTAGGGACGGCACTCTGTGGACGGACATGGTGGCCAGTGTCTATCGCATCATGGTAGGCTGGGCGCTGTCGACTATAGCCGCTGTGCCGCTGGGGCTTCTCATCGGCAACTTCCGTCTGTTTGAGGCTCTGTTTGACATTCCGATCGCCCTGACTCGCTACATGCCTGTAGTGGCCTTGATTCCCCTGACCATCCTCTGGATCGGTGTCGGCGACACGCAGAAATTCATGATCATCTTTCTCGGCACCTTCGTACAAGAAGTATTGATGATCGCCGACAATGTCAAGAGCGTGCCCAAAGACATGATCAACGTCGCCTACACTTTCGGCTACTCCAAGTGGGAAGTTCTCTGGCGGGTGATTCTGCCCTATTCACTGCCCGGCATCTTGGACACTTTTCGTCTGACCATAGGCTGGGCGTGGACATACTTGGTGGTGGCCGAGCTGGTGGCCGCCAATACCGGTCTGGGATATCGCATCATGGCCGCTCAGCGCTATCTGGCCACGGATGTGATCTTTCTGGGCATCGTGATCATCGGCATTCTTGGTATGATCACCGATCTCAGTCTGAAATTCCTCTATCGGCGGCTCTTCCCCTGGATGAAGGAGGGCGATTAGTCATGCGGCCATCAACTACGGCTGAAAAACAAGCGAAACTTGAGGCCAGAAACCTGGTTAAGCATTTCGGTCTCGCGGGCTCAACCGTCAAGGCCCTTGACGGTTTCTCCTTGACGGCCATGGACAACGAATTCGTAGCTTTGGTCGGTCCTTCGGGCTGTGGAAAGTCAACCTTCCTACGGATGGTAGCCGGACTGACAGATTTGGAAGAAGGCACTATCCTCGTCGACGGCAAACCGGTATCCGGGCCGGGGCCCGACCGAGGGATGGTCTTTCAAAGCTACACGCTTTTTCCGTGGCTAACCGTCCTGGACAACGTGATCTTCCCACTGCGCAAAAGCGAACTCACGTCCCAAGAGCGGGAAGAAGTTGCCATGGGGTATCTGGAAGCCGTGGGGCTGACGGATTTTGCCAAAGCATATCCCGCCCAGCTCTCCGGCGGCATGCGCCAACGGGTAGCTATTGCCAGGGCCTTTGCCGCCCGTCCCTCTATATTGCTCATGGATGAACCTTTCGGTGCCCTTGACGCCCAGACCCGAGGGATGATGCAAGAGCTTCTCTGCGAGGTATGGGAACAGCATCGAGTGACGGTTGTCTTCGTCACGCACGATGTCGAAGAGGCGGTGCTGTTGTCCGATCGCATCTACTGCATGTCGGCACGCCCGGGAAGGGTCAAAGAAGAGATCCCGGTGCCCATGCCACGACCCAGAAGGGCCGGTTTGGAGACCACTTCCGAGTTCATCGCCATTCGCAAAAGGGTAATGGAATTGCTGCGCTCTGAAATAGAGGCCAATGGTACACCAAGACCGTCATAGCGCCGTCAGCCACGTGAGGAGGCATGCTCCGTGGCTATCAATGCCGGTCCTCGTGGATCAATCATGTACGGCGAGAGTTGCAAGTTCAACCGCTCTCGAGTGCTTCCGGCAACGTTCCGAGCCAGTGTTTAGGCATCACGGAGTGCGGTCGTTGTCAGGCACATCTGGGTGTTCGTTCCGTCCCGGAGGTATCGCCCGGTCAAAAAGACCTTGCGGGGGAGGTTCGCCGCGCAGCTGGAGCTTTGCTAGGGTATACAAAACAATGGGTGAGCCGCAGCAATCTGTAGAGTGTGCCGCTGACTCACCCCTCACTGGCCATTTTCGGAAGGATCGTGCAGAAGCCGCCGGTGCTCGCCCAACGACCATCTACTTCGAAGCCTACATCGACACTGGATTAGCGCTACGAAGCTGGCCCTTTTACACTCGGCCGTCTTCGGCCCCGACGATCTGGCTCAGGCCCACAGCGTCGTTGAATAGGCTCCTATCGAACAGCTACTATCCTCCGCGGTGGCGCATACTGGAGTCCTTGGGAGAAGCTTGACTCAGCCGCCCAGTCCGAATTTGGCGTGCAACGCCTGAACGGCGCGCTCTACGTGCTCTGCGGCGATCAAGCAGGAGACCTTGATCTCAGAAGTGCTGATCACCTCGATGTTGATGTTCTCTTCGGCCAAGGCCTCAAACATCCGCGCCGCTACTCCGGGATTACTGACCATGCCGGCGCCTACAATCGACACCTTGGCCAGGGTATCATCGACCAGCACGTCGCCAGCGTCGAGCTCACGCGACAACTCCTCAGTTATCGTTCGGGCCAAGGGCGCGTCGTCGCTGTTGACAGAGAAGACCATATCGGTCACTTGCCGTTCTTTGCTCGTCTGCACGATCATATCCACATTGATGCCCTCTTCGGCAAGACGAGAGAAGATCTTATAGGCAACACCGGGACGATCCGGGACGTTCAACATGGCCACTTTGGCTACATTGGTGTCATGGGCTACCCCTATTACCACCATGTCTTTTTCCATACAGCGTTCCTCCTGTACCAAGGTGCCAGGCTTATCATGTGAGCTATTGCGAACGTGGATTCGTACACCGTGGTTGGCCGCATATTCCACCGAACGCGGCTGCAAGACCACGGCACCCAGACTGGCCATCTCAAGCATCTCGCCGTATGAGATGTCGGCCAATTTACGAGCATCCTTCACAACTCGCGGATCGGCTGTATACACACCGTCGACATCCGTGTGTATTTCGCATACCTCGGCCCCCACCGCCGCTGCCACGGCCACGGCTGTGGTGTCCGATCCACCGCGTCCGAGCGTTGTGATCTCATCGTAGTCATCGACACCCTGGAACCCGGCGACAATGACGATGCGTCCGGCACCGAGCTCCTTCATAAGACGGGTAGTGTCGACGTGCTGAATCCGGGCTTTTGTATGCACGCTGTCCGTCCGTATCCCCACTTGTTTGCCCGTCAATGACACCACCGGATAGCCCAAGGCATCGATAGCCATAGCCAACAGTGCGATGGATATCTGTTCACCGGTTGACAAAAGCATATCCATCTCACGCCGCGGCGGTCGCGACGTGATTTCCCGCGCCTTGGCTATCAATTCATCCGTGGTGTCACCCATAGCCGAGACTACAGCAATAACCGAATAACCTTCATCGTATGCTTTGACGAGCCGTGAGGCTACTCGCTTAATCCGTTCCGGATCTTTCACAGAACTGCCGCCATACTTCTGCACTATGATTCTCAATCGTCATTCCCCCGAGAAAGCAACATACACCTGGCTACACGCTAACAACGGCAGTCTCGACTGTAGCCCCTGTAGCGGTGGGAGCCAGAACCAGATAACGAGCACTGACCCCGGCCTCAAGGAAGGCCTGCGTCATGGCTTGCCCGATCATCTCTGCCTTGTGGATCTCTTCAGTCACTAAAGCTACCACCGTCGGCCCTGCGCCTGCAAGCGACGCCCCTGCAGCTCCGGCTTGCCTGGCAGCAGAGCATACCTCATACAACCCCGGAATCAGATGTCTGCGATACGGCTGATGCAATCTGTCTTGCATAGACTCCTCGAGATGCTCAAACTCGCCCGAGCATATAGCACCCACAAGCAGGCTGGCCCGGCCGACATTGTACACGGCATCTGACAAGGAAACATACCGAGGCAAGACCCTCCGCGCCTGCGCTGTATCCACGCAGAAGTCAGGCACCGCTACTACGGTCATCAGAGTCGAAGGAACGTCAAGGCGAAGACTCTGCACCTCCCCATCTTCACGATTCACACATATGACCAGTCCGCCCTGCAAAGCCGGCGCTACATTGTCGGGATGTCCCTCAATCGCCGTCGCTTCGGCAAGCAACTCACGAGGTGACAAAGGATACCCGGCCGCTGCATTGGCTGCCAACACTCCGGCCACAACTGCGGTGGCGCTGTTGCCCAAACCTCCGGCCAAAGGCACACGGTTTTTCTGGCGCAACTCCACACCCCCGAGCTCATAGCCCAACTTGCGCAGGGTGTGCAAACAGGCCTGATAGCCCAGGTGTGTTTCATCGTGAGGCAGACTGGCCGCCCCTTCACCCGAAATGACAATCGAGACCCCGGAATCAACGAAACGGAAGTCGTAGGTGTTGCGGAGCTCCAAAGCCATGCCCAATACATCGAATCCCGCTCCCAGATTCGCCACTGTTGCCGGGACTTCGACCACAACACGACAGTTGGGAACCACAGGTTTATCCATCATGAAATCTCGCTCACAATCGCCTTCTCCACCGCTGCAAACGTGGGTTCGATCACTTGTGGCCTGCCGCTTTCTGCGATGGCCCTGTCCGGATCCTTCAATCCGTGCCCGGTCAATGCGCAGACGATCGTCGGCTCACCTTCTAATCGGCCCTGTCGTTGAAGCTGGATGATACCGGCCACCGAAGCTGCCGATGCCGGTTCGCAGAATACTCCTTCATACTTCGCCAACATGGAATACGCTTCTACGATCTGATCGTCCGTGACAGCTTCAATCAAACCGCCCGATTCATCCCTGGCGGCCTCTGCCTGTTTCCAACTCGCCGGATTACCTATCCTGATGGCTGTCGCCAGTGTCTCAGGCTTCTCGATCGGTTCACCCCTGACTATAGGCGCAGCGCCTGCAGCCTGGAACCCCAACATGCGCGGTAGGTTCGTCACACGTCCAGCTTGTCGGTACTCGCGGAAGCCCTTCCAATAGGCCGTGATGTTACCCGCATTGCCCACCGGTATGGCCAAAAGGTCCGGCGCCCGTTTCAAAGCGTCACAGACTTCAAACGCAGCGGTCTTTTGTCCTTCAATGCGATGGGGGTTCAGCGAGTTGACCAATGTAATAGGATAGGCCTGCGTAATCTCACGCACCACGCGCAAAGCGTCGTCAAAATTGCCCCGCACGGCCAGGACCCGACTCCCGTGCATCAAGGCCTGACTGAGTTTGCCCATGGCGATAGCTCCTTCGGGTATGACGACGATAGCCGATATCCCTGCCCGAGCAGCATACGCAGCAGCGGACGCCGAGGTGTTTCCGGTGGAGGCACACATGACGGCCTTGGAACCTTGCTCTACCGCCTTGCTGACGGCAACGGTCATCCCTCGGTCTTTGAAGGAGCCCGTAGGATTTAGCCCTTCGAACTTGAGAAAAAGACGTCCTTTGATACCCAGTTTGCGAGTAAGGTTGTCCGCGGGAATGAGCGGCGTATTGCCTTCGAGCAAGCTGATGACAGGCGTCCTTTCGCTCACCGGAAGAAAGCTTCGATATTCCTCAATGATCCCTCGCCAGCTCATCAGTTTATTCCCCTTCCACCCGGATCACATTGCTGATCTCACGCACAACGGACAGGTTACGTATCCGACTGAGAGCTGAACGCACATTCCGCTCCTTGACGAGATGCGTGACAAAGACCAAGCTGACAGGATCCTGACGATGTTGTCCTTTCTGAATGACCGATTCTATGCTCACGTCGGCCTCGCCAAAGATCGTGGCTATAGCCGCCAGCACACCCGGCCGGTCAATCACTCGAGTGTGAATGTAGTATCTGGAAACGGTATCTTCGATAGGAAGCAATGCCTTGCGTTTCAAAGGGACGCTGAGCGGCAATCTAACCCCGCTGCGCAGACTGCGGGCGGCATCTATGCAATCAGCCACAACCGCGCTGCCCGTCGGCAAGCTTCCGGCTCCCCGTCCGTAAAACATCAGATCGCCGACCGCATCGCCTTGTACAAACACCGCGTTGAAGACGTCGGACACGTTTGCCAAAGGATGTGACGCGGGGATCATTGTCGGATGGACGCGGGCCTCGATAGTCCCGTTCTCTTCTTTGGCGATGGCCAGCAACTTGATGACCATGCCCAGCTCTTGAGCATATTCAAGATCCACGGGCGTAATCCGCGTAATGCCCTCTCTATATATATCGTCGATTTCAATCTCAACTCCAAAGGCCAAGGAAGACAAGATCGCCAGTTTGTATGCCGCGTCATGCCCTTCAACGTCGGAGGTCGGGTCAGCCTCGGCATAGCCGCACGCCTGGGCCTCGGCCAATACCGAAGCAAAACTGCTTTTTTCACTGGCCATCTTCGTCAACATGTAGTTCGTGGTCCCATTAATGATCCCCATCAAAGCTTGCACCCGGTTCGCGGCCAAAGACTCTCTGAGCGCTTTGATGATCGGAATCCCTCCGGCCACCGACGCTTCGAAGTAAAGACCGCCTCGCCCCTGCGCCAAAGCGGCGCTTAATTCCTTAGCATGTTTGGCCAGCACTTCCTTATTGGCCGTGACCACGTTCTTGCCCGCTCTTAGGGCATGCAATATGTAGCTGAGAGCCGGCTCTGTACTCCCATCGGGGCATCCGATGGTTTCTACCACAATCGGCATTGTCGGATCGTTCAGCAGAGTGTACGCATCCGTAGTCAGCAGACTCGGATCCGGGTTGACTTGGCGCGGCTTGTCAACGGAGCGCACCAGTATCCCGCCGATCTCAAGCGGCACCCCGGCGCGAAGGGCGATCTGGTCCCCGCTACGCTGAAGAATCTGCCACACGCCACTTCCGACATTGCCCAAACCAAGCAGAGCTATCTTGATTGACTCCAAGGTGACATCGCCTCCAACAGACATAACTGATGAAAGATTATACCATGAGGAAACCCCGTATGGTGAGCCGACCCTGTGATTACTCTATCGACTACCCTACCACATCCTTAACCTCTTGACTATCCGTACAATGATTTCTCACCGCTGTTCTTCGAGCGTCCTTTGGCAGCCTTGGTTGTGCAAGTATTTGACTGTGCTTTCCCGCACACCTAGGGAAGCGAGAGACTGACAATGAGCTTCACAACATCGGCAGCGAGCCTGTCTTGCGCGCGGTGCATCCTACACTCCTATGGTCCGAATGCTGAGCGCACATCATACGGTGATTCCTCTCCCGCTTAACCTGATGGCGGCCGTTGCTGTCATGCTCTTCTTCTATGCCAGAGTCTCCGCTCGCCTGCTTCCTTAGGCTGACCCGAATATGGGAAACGCAGCAAAAAGCTCAGAATTGCCTGTGCGCAACGGCTTTTTGTGGGTTCAATGCAGGATACATGCGGATGATGGAAAAACAAGGTAGGTATCGATACCAAATACTAATGGAAAGGCGGTCTGGAGATGCAGACTACAAATAAGATCGTCAAGTCTTTTGCCATGATGATCGCCATTCTGACACTGGTCTGTTTAGGGTCCGCGGCTCGTGTGAAGATTGAGCATGCCGCGGGTTCGGGGCACGGACAGGTGTATATAGATGCCACCATGGAGATCGCGGCCTTGTTCAACCAGTTGCAAGACGAAATTACCGTTGAAGTAACGGTGGTCGCTGGCAACGAGCCGCTCATCGTGCGCACAGCCGCGGGCGTTCCTCCTGATACGTTCACGGCAATAGGTTACGGTGATCTTGCCGGTCGGGACATGCTTCTTCCGCTGGATTCCTTCTTGAAGAAAGATGATTTGGCCAAGGCCTTTGTTCCGGCTTCCCTGGAACAAGGGCGGTGGCTTGGTCAGCTTGTTCAGCTGCCATTGTTTGCCCAACCGGCCGTGACTTATTACAACACCTGGCTTTTTGAGGCCGCGGGAGTGCAGTCCCCCAACGAACTGGCGGCGCAAGAGATGTGGACTTGGGACACCTTGGTTGATGTGGGACGCAAGATCTCCGCAGACAAAAGCGGTGACGGCATCCTGGACATATATGCCACCGGGGGATCATGGGTCAGTATGGAGCGACTCGTTTTTTGGCTCGGCCAAAGCGGAGCTTACTATTTCGACAAGCTTACCAATCCCACGGCCACCCGAATAAAGACACCGGAATTCGAACGCGCCTTGACCTTTGTGCACTCCCTCGCCCATGAGCATCACATCACCGAAGTCAGTGCCCTGATCGGAATGCCTCTCACCAAATTCTCCAATGGCGAAGCGGGCACGATGTTCGATGGTCCCTGGCGGATTGCTAAGGGAATTCGGGATGCAGGCATGCCGAACGATGCTTGGGATATCGCTCCCATGCTTACTGGTCCCGGCGGAAATCCGGCTTTCATTCATTGTGACGGCGTGCAAATCTCCAGTATCACCAACCATCCTGAAGAGGCCTGGACGTGGGCAAGCTTCTTAGCCGCTGATCCAAGGTCCACGCAAATACTCATGGACCGTGTGCAACGGCCCACGGCCCACATTCGTACTCTGATGAGGTATACGGAGATGATCACCGTGGAGGGATATCCAAAGCATGCCAATACATTCTGGGACATTTTGACCACGGCTACTACGGCCATACGTACTGTGCCGCTTATACCGAACACCGATCGCTTCTACGCCGTCCACTCCGCCGAGATCCGCAGCTTCCTCGAAGGCCGCCAGAGCGTCGTTACCACGCTCGAAAGGCTGGATCATGCGTTTAGCCAGCTTCTCAAGGAAGATTAGGACCTTTGAAGAAGGCCCCTGGGGCAGGGGGTTTCGCCCTCTGCTCCGGGCCTTTTAGCACCGTGCGGAAAGCAACGAAAAAATGTTCCTTATCGACACATTGATCCGGGATGCCGCACCGGCGACCTAGCTACGCCGAGGCGGAAGAATCTAATTGCGTGCTCTTCACTCAAGCACGCCACCCACTGCGCATTGCGCATGTAGATGCCCAATCATTTCCTTGAACTTGTGTTTCCGTGAAAAGCCGGAGGTTACGGAGGAAGAGAAATCTGCCGGACGGAAGCAGAACAGAGACCGTTGTTGTTCTGATTCAGCTTCATGACCGTACAGATCTTGCCCAGTCTTATACCACCCGATAGAGACAACTGGATCTTACGCGTTGCGATATGCCAGTCTCGTCACCGTCGACGTGCCGCTATGACGGCGAAATTGGAGGACTGCCATACGACACGTACAGAGGCGAACCCTGTCTCACCTAAGAGCTTCATCTCGTTTTCAACTGTAGTTGGAACATCGAAATGGTACTTCCCACACGTGAGATCAATACCCTTAGAGAGCAGTGTGCGATATCGGTTGAGTCGCTCTTTGGCAGTCTCTGCAAAGTAATCCCCGAGTATGAAGCAACCATCTTCCGTCAGCGCTTGACGCAGTTTGGGATATAACTCACGCTTTTCGTCATCCAACAAGTGGTGCAGTGTTGCCGAAGCAATGATGTAGCTGAACTGCCCTCGTGGATAGGAGTAACTGAGATAAGATTCTATGTGAGGCGTGATCTTCTTATCGGCATATCTGCACAGCAGCTTGTCCATGAGTCTCCTGGACAGATCGATACAAAGCACCTGTGCATTCGGCGCTTTAAGAAAGAGACTCTCCAGCTCCAGCCCTGAACCGCATCCAATATCCAAAACGTCAATAGGTAGATGCGTCGCTTCTATCGGCTCTGACAAAGCTGCGTAGTATTCTCCAGCTCGGTCTATATGTGAGGAGTGCACTTCGTCATACGTTTCTGAAACATGATCAAAGAACTCGCCCATCAACACCAGATGCTGTTCGCCCATGACACTCTCCTCTGAGAAAACCGTCCCCCACAGACGTCTCTGCTTCTTGTACGCGCCGATGACCCTGCTTCGGTTAACATCTGGCGCTGGACCTCTCCCTTGACTCGTGTGACTTCGATGGCAAGTAGCGATATCCTGTTTCCACAGCCTTAGACCGCCTGACCTAACTGTGATCGCCAGATGTCGACGCGTCCTTCCAAAGTCAGGTGGTGTTGTCTGGGCTGGACCCCTACAGGTATCCGTCTTGGTTCTTTGTGACCGTTGACTTGAAATGTCAGATCCTATGTGTCGACGCATGTCACGTCAGCAGGAAATGCCGTCTGAGCAGCTCAACTCCGGTTCAGCCATGTCAACGTATCGACCCACCCCCGGTTGACTCATTCGGATGTTGTTCTTACTTGTTGGGTCACCTCCGGTCCGGATTGGGCACCGATCATAAGACCGGCGCGTTTTTTCTCTCGGAGACGGTGACTCTCACCGTGTTGATCACCTGGCTGTGGTGGAGCAGCCGGTCCAGGATGGCTGTGACAACGACGACTTCGCCAAGCACCTCTCCCCCCACTCAGCGAACGCCTTGTTGAAGGTCAGGATCACCGAACCTCACTCATGGCGGGCCTAGATGACGGGAAACAGCGCCGTTGGCGCCGTCCGGTCGCAGGGCCATATCCCGAGCTCGTCGATGATCAACGCTTTAGATGCCAAGTATCTAGGGCGGATCAGCGATCATGGCCTTCAACGTTGATGTGTTTGAGCTTACGGGTTTACTCCTTCCTATCTCTTTGGCTCGGCAAGGACAATGGAGCTGGGATCAACTCATCGCGGTGGGGAAGCTTATCCGGGATACAGACGGAGACGGGATCAGAGACGAGTTCGCGCTCGGTGTTCCTTCGGCGTGGCAACCTGACTGGTACGGCAAGAGCCGCAGCCACGGCGGAGATGTGCTCCGGGACGATCAGGTTGTCATCGACGCTCCGGAGTCTCAGTGTGAATTGCAGTCGTTCGCGGGCATTGGATGGACGCATCAGATGGCCCCGCTCCCTGGTGGATCAGCAGACTTCGAAATGGGGACTCAGGCCATGACCTACGTCTGGTCATCCGAAGCCCCCGGTTTAGCCCAGCGTATCATGAACCGATTCCATTGATCTGGTCACCATGCCCACAGGCCCGGCCAGACCATTCCATGTCGCTGGCGGCTGTCGGATGGCCATCTCATATACACCAGACCACATCCGCAGGAAGCCTACGACTTAGCCGTATGGTTTGCCATGGACACCGATGGACGGAAGCTGCGCGGCATTTCCATTCCAGCCTCCACCCAGATCATCCGGCGAGAGTACTACTTAGCTCAGTTCTTCGACTAACCCGATTTCGCCGTGGAAGCAATCGTAGGCCCAACCGATGTTGAACCGTCAGTGCATCTGTATGGCGCAGAGATGGACAGTGGCTGGGATCCCGTGATAGCCGATCTTGTTGAGGACCGAATGAGTACCGCCGAAGCCGCGACGCAGATAGCCCGACACATACGCTCAGTTCTGACAACAGATGAGGTGTCGACACGAGGCTAGCGGCAGGTTGTCCTTTCGGCACCGAGCGAGTCTACTTGTTGAGTGTACACCGGCGATGAGCCGGGACTCAACTCCCGGCTCATCACGGGTACCTGGGGGGGAGGGGCGAGGGCATCAGCGGGCGGTCTACAGGATGATGCAGATAAGTCCTCCACTGCCCTCATTCACGATTTTGGTTAGAGTTTCCTGAAGCTTGGCTTGTGCGTGGTCGGGCATCCTCACGAGTTTGCTTTCTATACCTTCTCTGATGAGCTCCTGCAATGATTTGCCCAAAAAATCTGAATTCCAGACCTTCGCAGGATCCTGTTCGAACTCCTCGGAGAGATATCTCGCCAGCTCTTCCCCCTGCTTTTCCGTCCCAACAAAAGGCGTCACTTCGGTCATGATGTTGGCTCTGACCATATGAATCGAAGGCGCGCTGGCTGTGAGCTTTACTCCAAACTGCCCACCCTTGCGGATGATCTGCGGTTCCTCAAAGGTGATATCCTCAAGGCGGGGAGTCACGATGCCATAGCCGCGCTCTTCGACTTGAGCCAAGGCCTCGGCTACCTTATCATAGGCACGCTTGGCCACTGACAGTTCATTCATCAGGCGCAACAGATGCTGATCTCCGCTAATCTCAAAGCCGGTCAGTTCCTGTAGCACCTCGTAGAAGAGCTCCGGATCGAGATTGATCTGCAACGTGGCGGTTCCGGTGCCTAATTCCATGCTGAGCAACTTGACTCCCGCCACGTGCTCCGCGGCAGACAAACGCTGCACACTGGCCTCGACATCACGGAGGCGGAGGATTGGCTCCACGGCCTCCGACAAGGTGGTCAACAAAGCCTGTTGCAACCAATGATCAGGCTCCAACTCATCCACCCAGCCGGGAAGCCTCACACCGATTTCGCGTATAGGAAACTCAAAGAGTACCTCATGGAGTAAGCCGACAATATCAGCCTCCGTCATCTCCAGGCAGTTCAACGGCAAAACAGACACCCCGTAACGTCTTTCCAGATTAGCCGCCAATTCCTGGGTTGATCGGCTTTCGGGGTGTGTCGTGTTGAGAATGACAAGGAACGGTTTGTTAAGCTCCTTCAACTCAGCTATGACCCGCTCTTCCGCCTGAATGTAGCCTTCTCTGGGGATATCAGTGATAGAACCGTCGGTCAAAACGACAAGCCCGATTGTTGAGTGTTCGACAATGACCTTGCGTGTGCCGACCTCCGCAGCCTCCGCAAACGGAATGGGATCGTCCGCCCAGGGAGTGCGGACCATGCGCGGCCCGTCGGCGTCCGCAAAACCCTGTGCCCCTTCCACAGGATATCCCACACAGTCCACCAGACGCACTCGAAAGACGACGCCGTCTTGCAGTGTCAGCAGGACGGGTTCATCAGGTACAAAATGAGGCTGTGTCGTCATTATCTGCTTTCCGGCACCGCCTTGCGGCAACTCGTCTTGCGTACGTTCCCTCTCGTGACGATCCTTGATGTTGGGAAGAACCAAAAGATCCATAAATCGCTTGATAAACGTGGACTTACCGGTACGAACCGGCCCGACGACGCCGATATAGACGCTGCCTCCGGTTCGCTCGGTGATATCTTTGAATATGTCAAACGTCTCCACCAAGCGTCCCTCCTCGATGCTAGAGCGTGCGTCTGTCCCCATTCCCCCAGGCAGAACGAGGCACTCTTCAGAGACTCAAACGAGCCTTCTGGTAGACGCTACATCATATGGACACTTGGAGACGAATATGCTACATCACTTCCGCGTACGAACATTCATGATCAACGGACTTCCTACAAAGCCGAAGGTGTCCCGCAAGCAGTTTTCCAGATAGCGCAGATACGAAAAATGCATCAGCTCAGCTCGATTGACGAAAAGAAGAATCGTCGGCGGTTTAACACCCGTCTGTACTGCATAGAGAAGTCTCAGGCGAACACCTTTGTCATGCGGAGGTTCCCGCAATGCCACGGCCTCCTGCAACGCTTCGTTGAGACGTCCGGTAGTCACGCGCAAGGCGGCCTGCTCAGCAACATATTCGACTACGTCAAGCAGTTCATTGACTCGTTGACCTGTGAGTGCCGAGACATACATGATCGGTGCGTAATGGAGGAATTTCAGATCGTGCCTGATGCGGGCGTCGAATTCAGCCATGGTGTTGGCATCTTTCTTGACCAAGTCCCATTTATTTACGACCAACACAATGGCTCGCCCGGCTTCATGGGCATATCCGGCTAGACGAGCGTCCTGTTCAGTGACGCCTTCAGTAGCATCGATGAGAATCAGAGTCACATCACTGCGTTCAATGGCGCGCAAGGCTCGAATGACACTGTAGTATTCGACGTCGCTGTCGACCCGGCTCTTACGTCGTACTCCCGCAGTATCTATGATCGTAAACTGGGTGTCCCCGCGGACGAAATCCGTATCGATGGCATCCCGGGTTGTCCCCGGCTGATCACTGACAATCACCCGCTCGCGACCTAAAATCGAGTTGACCAAGGAAGACTTGCCCACATTCGGTCGTCCTACCACGGCCACTCTAATACGATGGTCATCGTCCGGCAATTCCACACGCGCCGGCAACCGCTCCACAACAAGGTCAAGCAGATCCCCAATGCCCCGGCCATGTTCGGCTGACACCGGGACGGGATCACCCAGGCCGAGGTTATAGAACTCGTATATATGAGCTTCCACTTGAGGACTGTCAACCTTGTTGGCCACCAAGACTATCGGCTTATCCGTTTCGCGCAGGATGTCAGCCACAGCTTGATCCGCAGGCGTCACACCTTGACGGACATCTACCACGAATAGAATGACGTCAGCTTCCTCCATAGCCATACGAGCTTGCTCCAACGTGGCGGACGTGATCTCGTCAACAGGACCCGTCATTATGCCTCCCGTATCAATCAAGGTAAAATGACGCTCCAACCAGGAGCAGTCGGCATAGATACGATCACGGGTAATCCCCGGAACGTTTTCCACAATGGCTATGCGTTCGCCGACGATCCTATTAAAAAGGGCCGACTTACCGACATTAGGTCGTCCCACGATGGCGACAACAGCTTTCCTCTCCACAAAAGTGACCCCTTATCCACATGAAATAGCAGGCCGTTAGCGCAAAACGTGATCGACCAGCTCACCCGCTCCGGACAAAACGACCACGGGTACCCCCAATTCCTCGCTAAGCATAGCGACGGTGATATCGTCCAGGAAGCGTGCTTCGGAGCCCTCCATACGCACCATCTCTGCCGGCACCAGTAACTCCCGGCCCAAATCCTTACCTTTCAGCTGTGCAATCAGATCGCGCCCCGTCAACAAGCCCGTGACAGTGATGGTGGGTCCGAAGAAGTTGTTATCCAAAGTCCTGAGGTCAATGCGAACGCCCAGCTCCCGCAATCGGGCAAGGACCGGCTCAACAACCTTAGCTCCCAGCCGGCCGGTCACGGCCGTCACTGGGTATTCAAGACGCGGAATCCCCTTTACCTTCTGCATAGCCGCAGCGAAGTCAGAAAGGAACTCCCTGGCCAGTCCCACCCCATTTTCCATCTGAGGCAAACCCTCATAGTGCCCACTGTCGGGCAGCGGGAAATCAAAGGAGAGATAGAACTCATCGGCCAGCCACACAAAACGAGTCCCCAGTTCCCTCAAGAACTGACTCTGTAACCGCTGTATTTGCTTGATTAGCGCGGCCGCCTCATAACGGGTGATGGCGCGCAACGGCGGCAGAGACTCTCGATATCGTGTCAAACCTACGGGTACCACTGCCACCGATTGGACGCTGGGATGGTAATCGGCCAGTTCCGTCAGCGTATATTCCAGTTGACTGCCGTCATTGAGACCGGGACATAACACAATCTGGGCATGAACCGTCACATGATGATCGCGCAGAAAATCCAGTTGCCTTCGAATATGTCGCGCTCTCGGAGTACCCAGCAACTTCTCTCGAAGATCCGGGTCCATGGCATGGACAGAGACATAAAGCGGCGACAGATGCAGACGACCAATACGATCCCAGTCTTCGCGTCTCAGATTCGTCAGGGTGACAAAATTTCCCTGCAGACACGACAGCCGGTAGTCATCGTCGTATACGTACAAGGAAGGACGCAACCCGGGCGGATTTTGGTCGACAAAACAAAAGATGCAGCGATTGGCGCATTGCCGCATGGTATCGAACGTAGCTGATTCAAACTCCAGGCCCAGATCCTCATCGAACTCTTTTTCGATCTCTATCTCCCAAAGATCCCCATCGGCCTTGAGCACACTCAACACGAGGTATTCATCGCTTATGAGATACTTGTAATCGATGAGATCTGACAAGAACTCGTTATTGATACTCAGCAGGCGATCGCCCGGTTTGAGATCGGCCTCTTCGGCAATGGATCCGGGTCGCACGCGGGAAATCAGGGCGCCGTCAAGTTTTTTGTCTGCCAATTCTTGGTGCCTCCCTCAGTGCACTTCGCTCCCCGAGGACGTACTCCTGCCCGGGAGAGTCCGGATGCACTTGCGACCTGCCTGTCTATTTTCATTCAATGCTTGACGATAATCAAGATGCCTTCACCCACCTCATGAACCATGCCAGCCATGACTCTGGCGATGGCCGCGGCCATTGATTCCAATTCCTGTTCATCTTTGGCCAGGAATACCGGCGCGCCTCCGCCGCAGACCCGGTCACCATGCATGGTCACTACAGCCATGATTGATCGTTTGACATCAATCTCCACCCATTGCCTCCCCTGTCAATCTGCTAGACGACCGGCCTTTGAACTCAAGGGACGCCGCCTGACGCTCTCAAGTACCGGAACACTGCCGACAGCCGTGATCAACGCCTCTATATTGCGCTCCGCCGGGATGATGACCAAAACCACCTGCCCGGACACGGGATCCCTTCGGGCGATGGGAGTAAACTCAGCTTCTCCCGTGTCTTTGAGCACGCCCAACTGACCGGCAACGTCATGAAGCATAGCCTGATGCTGTCCAATGTTGGACAACGTTGCTTTGGCATTGGCGTCTTTAGGGATGACGGCAATAGCCACGCCCTTTTCCAGGTACTTCCTTCGAGTGTCAGGAAGCCCGACGTTCATGATGCGTATTCCACCGGCAATTAACATGGGGCCATCGAACTCAATGGGCACTTCACAGAACCGAGCAATGTCTCTGACACGCAACCCCTGCATCGCTCGACGAAGAAACAGAGGCACGGATGCACCAGCAATGGCCGCGACCACCAGACGCTCCGGCAAAAGATGAGCAACTAACGATGTGAGAAGCGAAGCGAGGAGGGCGAGGTAATTGCGAGCCTCAAAGACACGAGCTATACCTTCAATATAAGCTGTTCCTCGTGCCACCAACTCGGTGTTTTCCATGTTTTGCAGGGTCTCGCGTTCCAAAGAACGCACTTCGCGAAACTGCGTGGCGGCCAAAGCCAGGAAGGTGACCGCCTGGTAATCTTTGGCCATCACCGCCGGAACGGCGACTGCGCCCAGTGCAGCCGCTATGGCCCCGAATGTAAGGTGAATGAGATACCCCTGTGGGTAACTCGGATACATGCGCGAGTCAATACGCAGCATGTACCAGCGGGCCAAAGTCCCGATCACTATACTCATCGCAATCGTCAACACGGTCTTTTAGCGACCCTCGCCATCATCTTGTTTGTTGCCTCCTGCCCGATCAAAGCCGAGGCTTCTCAGCAATCGAACTGCTCCTTCCTTGTTGAGGAAAACCCAGGCGGCGCCGCCAGCTACGAGCAGAATGAGCAGCCACCAAAGAGATGATAACGCGGCACTTGAGGTCTGACCTGCTTCGCTTTTCGCAGACCCGGGAGTCATTCCGGCCGCGACGGGCACTACACTGGCCATCAATTGGGCCGCCTTCTTGGCTTCTTCCAAGGATGTCGTATGGGTTCCGATCTCCAACAGAATCATCCGCGGACCAAGATCTTGATTGTAATTGCCCTTGGCAAGGAAGATGCCGTGGATTAGGCCGGGGTATTTCTCATCCGCCACCGCTTTGATGCGCTTAGCATAATTCAGATTGGTCTCCCGCATGTGGTTTTGTCTACCTACGACCAGGCGAACCCGGCTTGTCGGCTGGCCATCGATTTCCGTCCGATACTCCTGCGGATTTGGCACCGCATCGCGATGAACGTCGATCAAGGTTTGCGGTCCCGCTTTGCTCAACTCCGCCGCTGCGCGGCGTGAACGCAAGTAGGCTTGCCCGTCGTGCGGAATAAAGGTGTCCTGAGAGTGCCGCACTTCATAGCCCTGTTCTTCCAAGGCCTTTGCCAGAGCCGCGCCGACCTCATAGATGTCGCCTCTCGGCGTCTCAGATTCGGTGCCGCTGGAGGGTAGGTAAGACTCAGCGCTGTGAGTGTGGTAGATACCGATCAACTTCCGGTTGGCCTTGTCTTTTCTCATCACTTGTGCCGCCCACTCTATGGCTCCTGCCCAAAGGCTTTTTTGTCCGTCTCGGACGGTAGGCATCCGTTCGATTCCGTCATAGCGGGCAACCGCCGTATCGCCTCTGAAGTGATCTATCACGTAACGTCGGTTGTCATCGTCTATGTATACGTCTCCTTTGTCGAGCTCAAGCGCCGTAACGGTAATGTATCTGCCCTCAAGATCCACGACTCGATAGTAGCCGCCATCAGCCCGCTCTCCCCATTCCTCCGCGCTTGAGGGCAAGACAAAGGTGGCCAAGAAAACGAGCAGACATATTACGGGAATCGTCTTTTTCACAGATCCTCACCTCGACCGTCATCTTCCCGGATCCCTTCGTCTTGTTGCAGCGCCAATGGCCTGTCATCTCCCAACTCAGGGCCACCCTGAAGACGCTCTCGTGTCTCTCCGACAACTTCAGCCAGCCCCACGGCGATAAAGCCCGCCAATACCGTGGCATCAAAGACACCGGCTCCGCCCAAAGCCACGACTCCGGGCAGTCTTCTGGCCATCAGCTGCCCCAGGTGAAACAAATCCGCAAGGACCACACCAAGGGTACCGGCCACAAAGGCTGCGCGACGGGATCTGCCGAGCGGATACGCAATCAAGCCGCCTATCAGACTGTACAGCCACACCGGATCGATCAACACCGTACTTCCCGCTTCAGGGCCGAAATCAGTGCGAGCGGAGATCAGCCGAATGGCTAGCGCAGTCCCCACGGAGGCTAAAAGGGCTCTGATCCGTTCCCAGGACTTGTCAGCTTTAGACAATAGATACAAAGAGAGCACGACAGGTACAACGACTCCACCCAGGTTTAGCGACAACTTGATCTGTCCGGCGGAAACAGGCAAGGTCACAAAGCCGCCAGCGATCATGGCGGCAATGAAGATCAAGGCCTCTACATCAGTCAGGCGCATCCGATCCAGGATCCGATGCGCCAATCCGAAATAGACAGCGGCTGCGAAGCCCAAAAGAAGAACCAAGCCTAACGACATCTATCCCTCACGTCCCTCCAGATAATACACATTGTGCATGAGCTCTTGTCGTTAGCCTTCCCGATCGCTGTCTTCGCTAACCACTGCAGATTGGTTCACGGCAAAAAAAGAGGTTTGAGCCCACGGCCCAAACCTCAAGGTGCCTTCGGATATGTCAAAAGCAGTGCCTACTGCTCGTCATCGTCCTCTTCTTCGTCCAGCTTATCCTCGAAGTAGCTGGAAAGCCCGGGGAAACGGTCGCCGAGAGTGTTACCCTCGCTCGTATCACCGAAGCTCGTCTGCTCGCGGAGGACCTCCTTGGGCAGGCGTACCGGTCGCGGCTGAGCCTCCTTGATGGAAAGGCCTATCCGACGAGCACGGTCATCCAGACTAACGATCTTCACACTGACGATATCGCCAGGACTGACCACTTCAGACGGATTGGTTACATGGTGATCCGCCATCTGCGAAATGTGAACCAACCCTTCGATTCCGTCTTCCAGCTTGACGAAGGCGCCAAAGTCCACGACTCGTGTCACTTCACCTTCGACGATGTCACCTACAACATAACGCTGATCCACAGTCTCCCACGGATCGGGCAACGTCTCCTTCAGTGACAACGAGATGCGCTCGTTCTCACGATCGACGTTGAGCACCATAACGTTGATGACGTCGTCCTCCTGCACTACGTCGGAGGGATGCTTCACGCGACTCCAAGCCATCTCGCTGACGTGCAAGAGACCCTCTACGCCGGAACCGATATCCACAAAGGCGCCGAAATCAGTGATGCGACGGACAACGCCCTTAACGATGGCCCCTTCCTGAAGCGTGGCGAAGGTCTCTTCCTTGGCCTTGAGATACTCTTCCTCCAGGACCAACTTGCGCGAGAGGACTACGTTGTTGCGCTGGCGATCAATCTCGAGAATCTTGAGGCGCAGCTCTTGGCCCACATATTTGTCAAGGTTCTCCACGTAGTTGCGGGCAACATGCGAAGCCGGTACAAAACCGCGCACGCCCACATCAACCAGGAGTCCACCCTTTACCCTTTCAGTGACTACAGCCTCGAGGACAGCACCGCTTTCATACATCTCCTCGAGCTTCTGCCACACTAGACGCGTATCCGCCCGGCGCTTGGAAAGAAGAACGCTACCTTCCGCATCATCGACCTTGAGAATCAAGACGTTGACTTCGTCGCCAACTTTGAGGATGTCCGCCGGCTGTTGCCCGCTTCGCAGTCCGAGTTCGTGCAGGGGAATACGGCCCTCTGACTTGTACCCGACATCGACCATGACTTCATCCTCGCCTATCTGAACCACACGGCCGGCAACAATCTTGCCCGGTTCGAGAGTGGCAAAAGTCGCGTCGTACTGCGTCTCGGAAGCCGGCTCGCTTGCGGCCTGTTCCGTTGGAGCGTCCTCCTTTTCGTCGCAAGCCCCCACAGCCTGCTCGCCAGTCTGTTCCACGTTGGCCTCTGTTTGTTGATCCTCTATCTCAGCCTCCGTGCCGGGCTCACTTGCCGCCGTGGATTCTGCCTGCTCACTGGCAGTAGTGACTTCCGTTTCTCGTTCTCTATCGTCGCGTACCTCAGTCATGACCCTTCAAAACCCCCCAAAACTCCTGAAACTGACTTCGCACGGGCCCAACCTTCGGGACACCGCCTATGCGCTCGCCTAGTATTCGCAAGAGCGCGGAAATGATGCCATTCCCAATGCCTATTCGTCTTTACTGGACGGATTCCTTCCTATTAATCGAAATCACGAGCAGGACTTCGAGAAAAATATCGCACAGCAACGCCTTTTCATCCATTGCGGCCTAAGAAACACGCTGCAGTTCCCGTATCTTGCTCATGATCCGCATACTTGCCTCGTCAACACCTTTTCGATCGACAGTCTCGGGGCGGCCCAGATCGATCAACTCACCGAACCGCACGCCAACACGCACGGGCTTGGGCAGATGCAACGGACCGTCTATATTGGCCGTCCCCCATATGGCTGCCGGCAATACCGGCACACCCGCCTTCAGTGCGATTAACGCCGCACCGCCCTGAGGGTTCAACACTTCACCCCGACGGTTGCGGGTCCCCTCGGGAAAGACTCCGACTACGCCGCCGTCATTTAATATACGCAATGCGCGTCGGATGGCACTCCGGTCCGCCGCTCCTCGTTGTACGGGAAAGGCTCCGAGTTCACGAATCAAAAAACCCAAAACGGGAATCCGAAACAGCTCTGCCTTGGCCATAAAATGAATAGGGCGCGGACACGCCACACCTAGTACGACGGGATCTATATAACTCACGTGATTGGCAGCCAAAACAAAGGGCCCCGTCTTTGGTACATGTTCGCGGCCTTCAACCCGTTCACGAAAGTAGGTGCGCACCACAGGAGTGCAGACAATACGACCCAAGGGATATAAGCGCATGTTCACATCCTCCCTTGACAGATGTGAATGATCTTATCTACGACTTCTGCTACGGACATATCGGTTGTATCGATGAGAACAGCGTCCGGTGCTTTCTTTAAGGGAGCGACCGCCCTCTGACAATCTGCAGCGTCGCGGCAAGCGATCTCCTGCATCAACTGATCATGCGTGACCTGCAGGCCTTTCGCTTTCAGCTCCCTATATCGGCGGGCGGCTCGTGCGGCCAAAGACGCGGTGAGATAGATCTTCACATCGGCATCCGGAAAGACTACGGTGCCGATGTGAAGATC
>LFTP01000022.1 GCA_001513395.1 Clostridia bacterium DTU080 | reverse complement strand
CCGGCGACAAAGATGATCCAAGAGCAACCCGTATCGCCCAAGCAGTAAACGCTCCGGATCGTACCCACAACGAGCGGGTTGCCGAGCTGCTGCTGAAAGGTACCGTTGAAACGACATGGCGGGCTCAGATTACGGTCTGGGTCGCCCTGTAGACTGCATCGATTTGGACAACGTCGAGAACAACACACTCCGGGTGATCAATCATCCCGCGTTGATGGGCCCGGAGGGCAGACCAACAAACACATCCTGTCGGACTTAGTCCGTTTCGTGAATGGGATTCCTCTTGTTGTCGTCGAACGTAAACGTAGAAGAGTCTTGGTACTACCGGCTACCGGTCGATGCGGATGAGGAATGGGTAAGCCAAGAGGAGCCGAGGAAGCTTATCCGGCAGTTTCACCTCCTTCAATCAGAGGCGGACCAAGGTCGCTGGCACTTCATCCACTGGTACACGTCGCAGGCGAGACCGTGGATCAGAAAGCGCCTCGCTTTGTGGGAGCCTCGGATCGGCGTCGCCGTCCTGGACGTGAAGTGCGTGATTTGGGCTACCAATGGGGGTCCTGTGCCCCGACGGGACGTTGTATTCTCGTTGTGCCACCATCTTGTTGCCGTCCTCCTCCATCGTGGAATGTGTAAGCGTCCATGAGCTCATTCATCCAATCGGATCTAACCATGCGCCCGAGTTCCGGTTACGTCTCGAACAAGCGATGTCCAACGACGAACAGCGCAAGTCATGGTTGAGCGCACCACGGAGCGAAGTACGTGATCTTGTGAGATGCAAAAAAGGAGATATGCATGTTGAACAACAGATACCGATCCACCCCGATACTCAGCCTTTTTATCTCTCTCTTACTCAGCTTTGCAAGCGCAGCGGGGTTAGTCGAGGACCATCTGGTCGAAGTACAGATCCTAAGTGTCAATGACTTCCATGGCAGCCTGCTCCCCTCGGACACAACCGGCGGAGCGGCATACTTGGCTACGTATTTGCGGCAACGCGAGGCGGAGAATCCTCACACGCTGATAGTCCACGCCGGAGACATGGTCGGCGCCAGCCCGGTTGTATCCTCGCTGTTGCAGGATGAACCGACCATCGAGGTCTTACAACTCATAGGATTCGATTTGGGGGTTCCGGGCAACCATGAGTTCGATGAAGGACTGGCTGAACTGCAACGTTTGATCTACGGCGGCCGCCATGACGCCACATCGTATTTCGCTGGCATGGGCTTTCCTTTGATACTCGCCAACGCCGTGGACAAACAGACCGGCGATCCGATCCTGCCGCCCTATGCCATCCGAGTGGTGGCTGGCGTTCCGCTGGGTTTTATCGGTGTTTGCACACTCGAAACGCCCAGCATCGTTATGCCCGGCGGTATCGCCGATCTGGACTTCATTGATCCGGTCGAAGCCATAGACCGCTGGGTTCCCGAACTGCAAGCCAGGGGCATCGAAACCATAGTAGTGCTGGCTCACGAGGGCGGCCTTCAGTTGAAAGACGGAACCATAATTGGTCCCATCGCCGATATCGCCCGAGCCGTCGATGATGAAGTGGACATCATCATCAGCGGCCATACACACACCTACATAAACGGCACAGTGGACGGCAAACTGATCGTCCAGGCGGGACATCACGGCGCTGCCTTTGCCGATATCGATGTGGTGATAGACAAAACAAACGGAGATGTAGTAACGGCACAAGCGGAGATCGTCAAAGTGGTGACCACCGACGTGGAGCCGGACCGCAGAGTGGCAGCACTGATAGCCAGGTACGAAGAGACTGTCAGATCGCTTGTAGATCGCGTCATCGCCGTGGCGGCCCATGACATCACAAGAGCGCAGACACGGGCGGGCGAGTCCGCCTTGGGCAACCTGATCGCTGACTCTCAGCGCCATGTGGCCGGTACTCAGTTGGCTTTTATGAATCCGGGAGGCATACGCACGGATCTGGCGGCGGGAGAGCTGACCTGGGGTGAGGCTTACGCCATTCAGCCTTTCGGCAACACCCTGATCACCTTTACTCTCACGGGAGATCAGGTGCGACGGGTCCTCAACCAACAGTGGCAACAGCAGGGAGATCAGATCGCCGTTCGCTTCCTGCAGATATCCGGTTTTGGCTACAGTTGGGATGATACACGACCGATCGGCGATAAGGTGGTAGATATCTGGCTTGAGGACGGCACGCCTATGTCTGCGACCGCTCGCTACACAGCGGTAGCTAACGAGTTCATCGCCACCGGCGGCAACAACTTCACCGTGTTCACGGAAACCCAGGATCGAGCCGTCAGCCATCTGGACTTGGATGCTTTCGTCATCTATGTCCAACAGCTGCCGCAGCCGTTTTCAGCCAAGGTAGTCGGACGCATCAAACGCTTGAAATAGCCCTGTTGGAGTAAAACGGCTTCCGACCTGTCCACTAGAGAGAGTAGGGAGAGGTGCTCATCGGAGCGCCTCTCCCTACCCGTTTCTTCGTAGGATCGTCCATCGAGCTTAAGCGGTCACCAATTGCGAGCGGTGCAAGCCGGCATAGATGCCGCCTTTTTCCAGCAGCTCTTCGTGGGTGCCCATCTCCTCCACTCTGCCGTCCTCTATGACTATGATTCGATCAGCGTTGCGGATCGTGGAAAGCCGATGGGAGATGACCAAAGTTGTTCTGCCCTCGGACAGCTTCTCAAGCGATCGCTGTATCTGGCGTTCGGTAACATTATCCAAAGCCGACGTAGCCTCGTCGAGAATTAGGATCGGGGGGTTTTTAAGGAAAATGCGTGCGATCGAGATGCGCTGTTTTTGCCCACCCGACAACTTCACCCCGTGTTCGCCGACGTGCGTATCGTATCCGTTGGGCAACGACTCGATAAACTCGTCTATGCTGGCCTTTCTTGCCGCTTCCATCATCTCTTCTTCGGTGGCATCCGGTCGGCCGTATATGATGTTTTCCCGGATGGTACCGCTGAATAGAAAAACGTCCTGCTGCACAAGACCAATACTCTGACGCAACGCCTGTAGCTGAATGTCCCTGATGTCTGTTCCGTCGAGAAGGATCCGGCCTGAGGTCACATCATAGAAGCGCAGAAGCAGACGGGCCAAAGTGGTCTTGCCGCCTCCCGAGGAACCGACCAAGGCCACCGTTTCGCCGGGGTGGATCGTAAGGCTTATGTTTCGGAGCACCTCTTCGCCGTCCTCATACTCAAACGAGACATTCTGAATCTCAATACGTCCCTCGACCCGGGACGGCACGATGGCACCCGGACGATCAACGATGGACGGCTTCACGGCCATCAGATTCACAAAGCGCTCAAAACCGGTCATACCCAATTCATACTGCTGGACGAAGTTCGTCAACTGCCGAATGGGCTGCAGGAAGTAGTTAACGAACATGAGATAAGCAGTGAGGTCCGCAAGATCGATGATTCCGTAATTGACATACAGACCGCCGGCCCCCAGCACAACGATGTTAAACATGTTAGAGATAAAATCCAGACCGGATGAATACTCCGCCATGCGCTGAAAGGCCCGTTCGCGCGCCAGACGAAATGACTCGTTTGCCGCCAGGAACCTGGTCTTCTCGAACTCCTCGTTGGTGAAACTTTTTACCTCGCGTATTCCGGACAGGCTGTTTTCCAAATCGGCATTGATCAAGCCAATCTCTTCGCGCTCCCGACGAAAAGCCGCATTCATCTTCCTACGCCGGGTCAACGCAAACCAAGCAAACACAGGCACGAACGCAAAGACAATCAGGGTCAACTGAGCATTGATCCGTATCAGGTACGAAAAAGAACCGATCAGCATTAACGTGGCCAGGAATATGTCTTCGGGTCCGTGGTGGGCCAACTCCGAGACATCGCGCAGGTCATTGACAATCCTCGACATCAAATAGCCGACCGGAGTATCGTCATAGAAACTGCAGTCCAGTGTCTGAAGGTGATTGAACAGATCCCGGCGCATGGCAAACTCCATGCGTACCCCGACCACGTGGCCCCAGTAGTTGACCACGTATTGCAGGACCAGTCGCACCAGATACAGGCCGACCAGAGCAATTGACCAGCGGATCATCAGATCAATCTGTTTGTTGGGAATGAACTCCTTCATGAACTGCCGGGTCATAATGGGAAAGGTCAGGCTAAGGCCGGCGATACCGGTGGCACAGACCATATCCAACAGAAACAGCTTCCATGCGTACCGATAGTAATACACAAATTTCTTGATCTTTTCCACGGCATCAAGCCTCCCCATATGATATTCACCTTGGTACCGTCGATCGCCTTCGCCACGTCACCGGTAAAAGAAGAACCAATACAGTGAAGATCTCCAAACGGCCGACGAGCATCAATCCACTCAGCAGCACTTTTGCCGCTTGTGGCAGGGTCGCGTAATTCCCGTGCGGACCCAACGGGCCAAAGCCGGGACCTACATTTCCCAAAGCAGCCGCCACCGATGACATAGCAATCAACGGTTCCAGACCGAAGCCGGCCATGGCCAGTGTTCCAAGCATAAAAAGAATCATATAGGCCGTAATGAATCCCAAGGCGGCACTGACTACTTTCTCATCAAGGGCCTGACCGTCAAGAGTGACATGCCGGATGGCGCGCGGATGCACCAACCGCAGCAACTCCCTGTATATGTACTTCGCCGCCACAATCACCCGGGCGACCTTGATGCCACCTGCGGTTGAACCGCCGCTTCCGCCCACAAACATAAGTAACAACAGGATTAGCTTAGACAACGAAGGCCAGGCGGAAAAATCGGCTGATGAGTATCCGGTAGTGGTCATGATGGAGACTACCTGGAAGCTGCCCAGTCGCATCGCCTCAGAGGGCCTGATCCCCAACTCCGCCCAAAGATCCAGGCTGACCAGGAAGCTGCAGACAAACAAGATACCTAGATAGACCAGGAACTCCTCGTTGCGCCAAAATCCGCGCCTGGTCCCGGTTCTTAAGAATCGGTAGTGAACCGCAAAATTGACGCCCGAAAGGACCATGAACACGAGAAGGACCAACTCCACATAGGGACTGTTGAAGCTTTCGATGCTGAGGTTGCGGCTCGAAAAACCTCCCGTGCCCAGAGTACTGAAAGCGTGAACGACGGCTTCAAACAAGCTCATCTTGCCGAGAAGGAGTAGGAGGATCAAAGCTGCGGTCAGACCCACATATATCCCCCATAGCACTCCGGCGGTTTGGCGAATTCGGGGCTTAAGACGTTCGGAAACCGGTCCCGGGGCCTCGGCCTCAAACAAACGGCGACCGCCCACCCCGAGTCTGGGTAACACAGCAACGAACAGAACCACAAAGCCCATGCCACCTAACCAATGTAGCAGACTCCGCCACAGGATGGTAGCCTTAGGTACTCCCTCCACACGGGCAAAGACGGTTGCTCCCGCAGTGGTTATTCCGGATATAGCCTCGAACACGCCGTCAACGTAGGTGGGCAGACTCTTTGACAGCCAAAAAGGCAGGCCCCCAAACAACCCTGCCAACAGCCAGCTGAAGGTAACGATGGAAAAAGCTTCCCTGGGTCGGATGTCATCGTCTTTCCCGCAGTGTCTCAGCACCACACCCGCAAGAATACACGCCGCGGCACCTATAGCAAAGCTAGAAGCATCAGATTCACGAGCGACCAGGGCAACGACGAAAGGAACCAACATCGTGGCTCCGAAGATGCGCAAAACCGAACCCAAGATCCGGCAGACTGCACGGACGTTCATGTACAGGCAACCCCCGATGTCTTATTCCGGGAAGGGAGACTCTCTACGAAGACCTGTGTCGCCGTTTCCTTGAAACAGCGAGGCTACATCGTCGACCGCATCGGCCGCCGCAAAGACGATCACCCGATCACCCGTTTCCACAAAGGACTCACCACCTGGGATGATCACCCGCCCTGAGCGGACGATAGCTCCAACAAGCGCCTTCTTGGGGAAGTCAACCTCGCGCAACTTGCGACCGGCAATCCGGCAGTTCTCCGTGACCGAAAACTCCAGCGTTTCGGCACCGCTTTGGAGAAGAGCCATAGAGATGATCCCCGATCCCCTGACTAAACGCAGGACGGTGCCGACCATCAATAAACGGGGCACCACCACCGCATCAGCACCGGCTCTGACAGCCAACGGGACGTAATCCTCTCGTGATTGTTTGGCGATCACTTCCGATACGCCCAGCTCTTTGGAAAGCATGGTCGCCAAGAGATTGACATGATCTTCGACGGCCACGGCCACCAAAGCATCAAAAGCCGATACTCCTTCATCCCGTAACACATCAATCTTGGTGGCATCGCCGTTGATGATCAGCACCTGCGGAAGCTCTTGCGCCAGCCGATCCGCAATCACGGGATTCTCTTCAAAAAGCACTACCGAGCGCCCGCTTTTTTTGGAGCTCAACATGTGGGCCAACTGCTGTCCGATCCGACTGCCGCCGACTATGCCTACGGTTTTGATCGTCTGAGCCGATGGCGCGATAAAACTCCTAATCTCATGAAAATCGCTCGTGCGCCCGACGACAAACACCCGATCTTCGGCGTTCACTACCGTGCCGCCTCTGGGAATCTCAATCTCATGGCCCCGATCGAGGGCTACCAAGAGGCAGTCAGGCAGAGAACACTCAGCCAATTCACGACCGACGATCGGAGAGCCTGCATCGACTCTTATGCCCAGCATGAAAACCCGGCCGTCTGCGAAGTAGTCGATGTCAGTTGCGCCGGGAACACTCAAAAGGCGCATGATCTCTTGGGCGGCCAGAGATTCCGGATTTATGACAAGATCAATTCCCAAACGCTGAAGCGACAGACTGTGAGGGGTATTGGCCGTGTACTCCGGATTGCGAATCCGGGCTACACAAAAAGGCACCCCATACTGCTTGCCTGTCATACAGGCGATCATGTTTACTTCGTCGATGTCGGTCACGGCTATCAGCATCCCGGCCTGATCCGCACCGGCCTCTTCCAATATGGCCGTGCTGGCCCCATTGCCGCAGAGGGTCATGACATCGAGACGTTCGCCTACTTCACGCAGAGCCTCAGCATCGCTGTCGATGACCACTATATCGTGTTTTTCGCGGGACAGCCGCCAAGCTATCTCAAAGCCTACATCCCCCGCTCCGATAACGATGATCTTCAAGCGTGACCTCCTCCGGATTCTCATTGAACACAAGTTTTCGCCGCTGCCCCTGAGGCTCCTGTGCAATATCGGCGATGAAGCGCCATCTGCTATACTAATAGCGTGACAAATGGACGATCGGTTTAACTTGGGCTTCTATGGCCTGAGCACAAGTTGGTAAAATAATCTTCCGCAGGGAGTTGCTAGATATATGAGCAAGCCGGCCAAGCCTTCTCATTTTATCCAAGAGATCATCGATGAAGATATGAGAACGAACCGCTACGGCGGGCGAGTGCATACGCGTTTTCCCCCGGAGCCCAACGGTTATTTGCACATCGGCCACGTCAAGGCCATCTGCCTCGACTTCGATATGGCCGCCATCAACGGCGGTCTGTGCAACCTGCGTTTTGACGATACCAATCCGGTCAAAGAAGAAGATGAGTATGTGCAGGCCATCATCGAGGATGTGCGCTGGCTCGGCTATGACTGGGGCGATCGCCTCTACTATGCCTCAGACTACTTCGAGCAGATGTATGAATATGCATTGGTGCTGATCAAAAAAGGGCTGGCCTATGTATGCGACTTATCGCCGGAGGAGATACGTGAGTATCGGGGAACTCTCACTGAACCGGGCCGCAACAGCCCCTATCGGGACCGCTCGGTTGAGGAGAATCTCGACCTTTTTCAGCGCATGAGAGCCGGTGAGTTTCCGGACGGCAGCCGGGTGCTCAGAGCCAAAATCGACATGGCCTCGCCCAACATGAATATGCGTGATCCGGTGATGTACCGTATCTTGCATGCCACTCACCACCGCACAGGTGACAAATGGTGCATCTATCCCATGTACGATTACGCCCATCCGATATCAGACGCTTTGGAGGGCATTACCCACTCTTTGTGCACCCTCGAGTTTGAGGATCATCGCCCGCTTTATGACTGGTTCCTGGAGAAATTGGAATTCCCCTCACCGCCTAAGCAGATCGAGTTCGCCCGTTTGAATGTCAGCCACACCATCACCAGCAAGCGCAGACTGCGACAGCTCATCGAATCAGGTCATGTCGAAGGTTGGGACGATCCGCGAATGCCCACCATCCGCGGGATGCGCAGACGCGGCTATACTCCCGAAGCCCTGAAGGACTTCTGCAACCGGGTCGGTGTGGCCAAAAACAACAGCATCATCGATTACGCTCTTCTCGAACAGTGTGTGCGCGAGGATTTGAACAAGACAGCGCAAAGGGTGATGGCCGTACTCAAGCCGCTGAAGGTGGTCATTACAAACTACCCCGAGGGGCAGGTTGAGGAGCTCGAGACCGAAAACAACCCGGAAGACCCCAATGCCGGAACCCGTCGCATCCCCTTTTCACGGGTCATCTACATCGAACGGGATGATTTCATGGAGGATCCGCCCCGAAAGTTTTACCGTCTCGCCCCGGGACGGGAGGTCAGACTGAAAAGCGCCTATATCATCCGGTGTGAAGAAGTGATAAAGGATCCGAAGACAGGCGAGATCATCGAGTTACACTGCACCTACGCCCCGCAGACTCGCAGCGGAAGCGACACCGGAGGACGAAAAGTGCGCAGCACGATACATTGGGTCTGCGCCGACCATGCCCTGGAAGCCGTGATACGGCTCTACGGCCCCCTGTTTTTGACTCGCGATCCGGAAGAAGGGGGAGACTTCATGGTCAACCTGAATCCCCACTCTTTGGAGATCCTAACGGGTTGCCTGGTAGAGCCTAGCCTGGCCGAGGCTAAACCGGGCGATCGGTTCCAGTTCTTAAGACAGGGCTATTTCTGTATCGATTCCGGGGCCAAAGAAGGCGAGTTGTTGTTCAACCGGATCGTCCCGCTGAAAGACGAGTGGGCCAAATTGAAAGAGCGCCGGGCAGACAGACATTGATCATGAATAAAGGTCCGGGTCAAGAGCCCGGACCTTGATCGTTCCATCACAAATGCCGGTAGCGACCTCTCATGCGAGGTTCCAATATACCTTGATCTTCATCGGTCCCATCGTCAACATTGGCGCTGACCCACGTGGCCACCGGCCTTTGTTGCCCGCGCAGCCTGGCCGCGGCATCGATGGCTATGGCGTTAATGATCGTCGCCCCGGTGATGGTGCTCAATGGGCCCATGCGCTGTCCCCCACCATCGATATCGATCAGCGCATCGCCGTAGGGCGCGCCGTTGTCGATCACAATGTCGACGACTTCAAACAGACGTTTTCCGGACGGATCACGTGAGCCGACCTGCCCTGAATGAGTCAAAGATGTGATACCAATGGTGGTGATACCGCGCGCTCGGGCCAGGCGCGCCATTTCCACCGGCAAAGCATTGCGCCCGGAGTTGGAGACAATGGTCAAGACATCCCGAGACGAGATCCCCCGATGGCCCAAAATGACTTCGGCAAAGCCCGGCAGACGCTCAAGATAGGAACTCTGCAGCGCCGACTCATGCAGCATCAGGCTGCTTTCCAGGATAGGGACCACCGAGACCAATCCTCCCGCCCGATAAAACGCTTCCTCGGCAAGCATATGGGAATGACCGGTCCCGAAAATATACCACAATCCCTCGTTGGCCAAGGCTCGGGCCACCGCGGTGCCCGCCCGAGCGACGGCCTGTTGTTGGGTTCGGGCCAACCATTGCAGCCTCTCGCTCACCTTTTGCAAGTAATCGTTGGCCTGTGCCGACAGCGAATCTGCTTGACTCATGCTTCCATCGAGCCTCCCTTTTCCGGGCCCAGCCCCGGCATATGGGCCTTCAGCTTGGCCACGAGTGATTCGGGCACCTCAAGTGTCCAGAAGGCCGTCGATGAAGCTGAACCGACCTGCCCCAGACGCCAGGCCTGGATGGCCGCCCCGGCCACAGGTGCCAAGACAGGCTCATGCACATCGGCGCTTATACCGCGCCGCTCGATGTCCGCCCTAAAACGGCCGCGAAGAGTCTGCGAACGGAAGACTCCGCCGGAGAAGGAGACCCGCACCCCCAGTCGATCGAGGCATCCCAGGCGGCGGGCCACAGCTTCCACGGCATCAGCCAACTCTTCGGCCGCTTTTGTCAGCAGCCAGTCGGCTACGGAATCACCCGATACGGCCGCCGCTTCGACTACCGGTGCCAGACGGGCAATGTCATCGGGCGTACGCTCCGGCACATATACCCACTCGAGGAGAGCTTGACTGTCAGGCAAGTTCAACTCATCCAGCACCATGGCGGTCAAGACGGTCAGAGGCCCGCGGCCGTCTTCGGCCTTGCATATGGCGCGCAGGGCCTCCGTGGCTAGCCAGTAGGCACTGCCTTCATCCCCAATCCGCCAGCCCCAACCGCCGACTCCGACCCGACGACCGGACTCGTCCCGTCCGTAGGCGATGGATCCCGTACCGGCGGCGACGACGATTCCAGGATCGCCTCCTAAAGCTCCTTCCAACGACATGATGGCATCCGTGTCAAAGATGATCGGCAGCGAACGTAGCGATTCAGGAAGTAGCCGCCGTGCCGTATCAAGATCACCGGGCGCCTCTAAACCGGCACTGCCAAAAGCGACGGTAGCCGGAAGAAGAGAGAGCCCGCCAAAAGCCTCCTCAACAGCCAAGGCAACTGAACGGCGCGCGACATCCTCGCCCAAAGAGACGTGGTTGGCAGGACCACCTTTGCCAAGGCCAAGGACATCCCCATCCTCCGATATGACCACAGCCAGAGTCTGTGTACCGCCGGCATCAATCCCCAAAAAGGTCCGCGTTGACTGTCGTGTCATGGCTGCGTATCCCCTTGCTCACAATCTATGCCAGTCCGGCATAGCCCATGCGCCGGGTAGGACGCCGTCCCACCAGCTGCTCGCGCCCTTCCCACAGCTTGGCCACGGCGGTAACGATGTCGTCCATGTCTTGTTTCGTTCCCAAAAGCATCGATTGAGTCAGCCACACAGCCTCCGAACTCGCCTTTTCGGTGACGGGCAAAAACATCTGCTGGTAGTCTATTTTGGCCAGATGATCGCCGATCCCTGGCCAGGCTGCCGGACACGACCGGCCATAGGGAATAAAGGTCGGATCGCGATAAAGCGGTACATAGCCTCTCGAACACGGAATTCCCTCGGCCGCCAAAGCCTCGAGAAAAACGTCATGGGAGACTCCCCATACCTCTGAGTCAAAGCGGAAAATGAACAGATGATAGGCATGGCGGGTAGTGCGCTCGTCACGCTTCAACGGCCGAATGCCTTCGATCTCGCTCAGCTTTTCGGCCAAATAGAGTGCATTTTCGTTACGCAGACGAGTCTGTTCTTCAAGCCGCTTCATTTGTGACAGCAACAGCGCCGCCTGCATCTCCGTCATCCGCAAGTTGTACCCCAATACCCTGCGGGTTCCCGAACTACCTTCCCAACGCCCGCAGTTGCGGTAGGCCAGGCACATATCAGCCAGCAGTTCGTTGTTGGACAGAATCATGCCGCCCTCACCGCAGGACAGATTCTTGGAAGACTGGAACGAAAAAGTCCCCAAATCGCCATAAGCACCGACACCGCGGCCTTTCCACTGCGTTCCGTGAGCTTGACAGGCATCCTCAAGCAGGGCCAGCTTATGGCGCTGAGCTATGTCGACAAAACGATCAAGGTCCGCCGGATGGCCGGCCACATGAACAGGGATGATACATGCCGTGCGAGGGGTGATGGCCGCTTCAGCGGCGTCGGGATCCAAACAGTAGGTATCCGGATCGATATCCGCCATCACTGGCACGGCACCTGTCTGCAGGACCGCCGCCGCAGTGGCGATGAAGGTGTAGGCCGGTATGATCACCTCATCACCCGGTCCCACTCCCAAGGCGGTCAAAGCGAGCCACAGACTTGACGTACCATTGGAAGTGGCCACACCGTATGAAGCGTCTTGAAAAGCCGCAAAGCGCTTCTCGATCTCAGCCACATTTTGACCTCCGAGTCCCCAAAAACCGCTGCGAATCACATCGGCCACCGCTTGTGCGTCACTCTCGTCATGAATCGGCCACTTGGGAAACGGCCTTTGCCTGACCGGTGTTCCGCCTGCAATCGCCAGCATCTTCGCCTCGCCTCCTTCCTAAATCTATCTCTAATGTGACACACTGGTGCTAACGTCTCCGACCGGCGGCACAAAGCACCCCATCGGATACTTGTACATCCGAATAGCTCTTGTTAGCGTTCCTCTCCCCGGAAAAAGACCGCCAGCGTATCGGGACCGCTGTGGGCTCCCACGGCCGGACCGATCGGGGTCACGATGCACTCTTTGACCGGTACTTGCGCCCTGATTCGATCCTCAAGCAGACGCGCCTCTTCTTCACAGTCGCCGTGACTGATGGCAATCGTCTGCTCCTCGGGATCGACTATGCGTTCCACAAGGCGTCGGTACAGCTCCTCCACGGCTTTGCGCCGGCCGCGCACCTTGCACACCGGCACAAGACGACCTTTATTATCCACGTGCAAGACAGGTTTGACCTGCAAGAGCGAGCCCACGGCACTGGAAAAATGCGACAGTCGACCTCCGCGGCGCAGATACTCAAGATCATTGACCGTAAACCAGTGATTCATGCGCAGTTTGTTCTCTTCCACAAACCGGACAATCTCAGGCAAAGAGGCTCCTCGTTCAGCCAACCGCGCCGCTTCCAAGACCAAAAGACCGCCACCCATCGACGCACTGAGAGAATCCACAATGTGTATCGATGCATCAGGTCGATGGCGCAAAATCGTGTCGCGCGCCAAGGAGGCGGCATTGAACGTACCCGAAAGAGCTGACGAGAAGCCAATATATAATACATCCCGACCTCTTTCCAGGCTTTCTGAGAACAGTGTGGAAAATTGACTTGCAGTTACTTGTGAAGTCGTAGCCAAAGCTCCGGCCCGCAATTCGTCATAGAAAGCCGAGGGTTCACGTGTCTCCCACGAATCGTCCGCATATGAGACTCCGTGAATCGAATAGCCCATCGGAGCGACCAGTATTCCGTATTCTTCTTTGATTGTTACCGGCAAGTCGCAGCAGGAATCAGTGATGATCTGTATTGCGTTCATTTGTACCCAGTCACTCCCATGCATGGTGTATTGTCTCTATCAGCTACGCCGCCGGTGACCATAATCCTGCCGAAGCAGGAACGAAGATTGGGGTGACGAAGCGGTCACTACAGCTGTCTCACGGATTTCTTGGACTTATCTCTCCCGTCAGACGATAATCCCCAGGGAGGCAAGAGCATGACCGGCAAAGATCAGCTCTATGTGTTCGTCGGCACATACACTCGAGGCAACAGCGAAGGCATTTACGTCTATCGCTTTGATGTCGCCACCTACGGCTGGCAGCTGCAAAGCGTGACTCCCGATCGACAAAACCCC
>LFTP01000298.1 GCA_001513395.1 Clostridia bacterium DTU080 | reverse complement strand
ATTACACGTCTGATAGACAAAAGCCGGGGCTGTCCCAACCTTGCTTTTGGGACAGCCCCTCTTTCACTGACAGACTACTTCAGACCGAGAATGGCCCGAATCTCTTTGGCCGCAGAGGCCATCTCGCTCCTGGGCGATTGACGGCGGTTAAAGATATTGGTCAGGTGAGCATTCATGACTCTCTCCACGTCGGGCCACGTCGGCCAGTAATTCATCGTGCGAACCAGGTTCTGGCCGTAGATGTTTTCCATGACGGCCTTCTGCACACGCTGGCGATTCCGCGGGGACAGATTGCCGTAGTAGCGATTCCACAGATCGTTATTGGGTGACAAAGGCAGACGGTTGTTCAGCTCCACCACAGCTCGCTGCCCTTCGTCCGTGAGCATCCATTCCAGCACGACCCATCCGGCATCCGGCTGGGGTGACATAGCGGGAATCGACCATAGGTGGCCGTGGGCGAAGCTCTCTTGACCGGCCGGCCCCTTGGGATAGGTGATAAAAGTCCATTCAAAAGGCGACACCTCGTGCCTGGCACCCCAGTGCGCCCAGCTCCACCAGATCGCATAGGCACCCGTGAAATCATCCTTGCCGGTCGCCGGTTTGCCGGAAACCCAAGCCGCATCGTACGCCCAGACGATATCCTGCCAGAACTCGAGCATCTCGATGTTCTTCGGATGTTCGACGTTTACTTGTTGGAAATCGTCGGTTATCCAGCCCTGTCCGGTGTAGTTGACGGTCCACTGCCAGTTCGTGATGCCGCTCTGGGCGCCCAACTTCACGCCGTATCTGCCCTGATCTGGTTTGTTGAGCTTGATGGCATACTCCTTAAGCATCTCCACATCCCAGTCCGGGGGCGGCTCAGGCAGACCGGCTTCAGCCAAGGCATCCAGGTTCAGCGCCCAGACGATGGAGCTGAAGTCATACGGGACACCGTAGAGTCGACCTTTGTATTTGGCCGCCTCCATGGCGAAGGGATACAGGCGGGCTCTTTGGGCGACCCGGCTTTTTTGCCAGTAGGGTTCTATATTAAGCAGCATACCCTGCTCTGCCCAACTGGGTAGGTACTGAGCCCAGGTCAAAAAGACATCGGGGTAAATACCGCTAGCCAGCATGATGGTGATCTTCGTCGGATATTCACCGTAGGCATAGACCTCAACATCCAGTTCGTAATCCGGATTCGATCGGTTGAACCACTCGGCAATCTCTTTGAATACCGCTAAGGTGTCGGCCTGACCGTAGGTGGCCAGACGGACGGGAGTCTTCGCTACCGCTATACTCGACAGACAAAGAAAAAGAAAAAGGAAAAACGTGATGACAATCCGGTCTCGCATACGATTCATATAAACTCCTCCAAAACTTGAATCGCTCTCTTCTTCCCGAAGTCAGTATATAGTCGTCTGTTCCATGTCCGCGGCCTTATTCCTTTTTTGTTCGTGCCTTATCCACAAACAATCTTGTTGCCACTTACACCTTTCATATCGCCACGGGCCTTGATCCACAACGATACTTCTGAACCATCGTGTACCGACCGGTGTCGTCGTTCGAAGCAGGGATCTAAGGCATAATCTGGAATCTTTGTCGGTACATCAGCTGTGCATTGTGCACGAAACAAGAAACGGAGGTTGGATATCGCCATGCGCAAGAAGATCTGCAAAGTGACGGCCGCTTTGGTGCTGATTCTTGTCTTCATCTCGGCCATCGGCGCCCTTGCGGCTCCAAAGGAGATCACCTTTCTCGCCGTCGGCTACACGGCGGCCATGAGAAAGTATGTTCAGGATGAAGTCATCCCGGTCTTTCGTCAGCGGTTTGACACCGATGTCGTCTTGCTCAACGCCAACTGGAATAACCGTATGGAGCGCTTCATGGTCCTTACCGCCGGAGGCACTCCTCCCGATGTCATCTGTACCGGTAGCTATTCGCCCTACGAAGAAGGGTCACTGGGTCTTTTGGCGCCGCTGGATCGCTATCTGGCGGAGTGGAAATACACGAATCGCTTTCCCGACACGCTGTGGGAAGCACTCAAGTGGGACGGCAAAGTGGTAGTGGTCCCGCAAAACGTCGCTCCGCGGGCCATCGGTTATAACAAAGAGCTTTTTGCCCAGTCGGGTTTGGATCCCAACAACCCGCCCCAAGACTGGCCTTCGCTCATCCAGGCCGCACGCCGGATTACGAGGCTTGAAGGCGACAGCGTGGCCGTGCGCGGTTTTGTCACCACCACCGCGGGCGGCGCCGCCCAGCAGCTTTTCTGGTTCATGCGCCAAGCCGGCTTGCCCGAGATCGACATGGCTAAGTTCACCTCCAATCTGATGGAGCCCGGCGCTTTGGCTGCCCTGGAAACCTTGCATGAGCTCTACCAAGCCGGTGCCAACGACAGACCTCTTCTGGCCGGCGGTTTTGCGGACGGACGCATCGCCATGCAGTACAGCAACCCTCAGCAGATCGTCTCCATGCTGGCCGTCGATCCGGACTTTCTGCTCAACGATTTCGCTTTGTTCGCCCCGCGAAT
>LFTP01000015.1 GCA_001513395.1 Clostridia bacterium DTU080 | reverse complement strand
TGATACCGGCCTGTCGCAAAAGAGCATCCACCTTTTCGTTTGAGGCAAAAGCCGCCTCAATCAGCGCCGACTCAGCGCCGGTCCGGATGACATCAGCCGCTACAACACGCCCTCCAAGCACGGCCGCGAGCGCATCAACGACAATGGATTTTCCCGCACCTGTCTCACCGGTCAGAACCGTCAGACCTTCGCTAAACGAGATATCAAGGCGGTCGATCAGTACAAAATCTCTGATGTGAAGATCTAAGAGCACAGCCCCGCTCCCTCCAACCTATTTCATGGGCCGGCCCCACAGCCTATACAGTTCAGCCTCCAGCGCCACCGCCGCATCCTTGTGTTTAGCCGGATCTTTCGGCTCGCGAACCACGATCAGTATCACGTCGTCCCCCGCCAGAGTCGCCGCTATGTCCTCGAATTCCACCTTATCGATACTGGCGGCCACTGCGTTGGCCGATCCGGGAGTGGTCTTCACGACGATCAATGTTCCGCTTCGCTCAATACCCACCACAAACTCAGCGAAGTTGCGTCTTGCCCGTCCCAGCACATCGGTTGTCGGTCTCAACGGCTCGGCATAGCGATAGACCGAACCGTCCGGCACTTTCACCAAGTTTAACTCCCGGATGTCCCGCGATACCGTAGCCTGAGTGACCTCTATGCCTTCGGCAGCCAAAGCCTGCGCTAACTCCTCTTGGGTTGTCACGATCCGCTCAGCGATGATCCGGCGAATAGCTTCATGGCGCCGTCTCTTCACGTCCGTGCCTCCAAACGTGTGGATTGCGCAGATGTATACCGAGAACGTCATAAAACGTGCGTTCGCCAAAATGTATGAGCTTGGTGACAGCCCTGGCTCGGCGAACGAGAATCTCATCACCGACCGACAGTCTTGTACCGGGCTGTCCGTCAACACTCAGCAACAGCTCATCATCATGGCCCAGCGTCTCCGCTCTAATCCGTATCTCATCGTCACCCCGCACTACAACGCTTCTGGCCCCCAATGAATGAGGACAAATCGGGGTGACCACCATGGCATTCACGGCAGGATGCACCACCGGACCGCCCGCCGACAGCGAATAGGCAGTCGAACCGGTAGGTGTGGCCACGATCAGTCCATCACCTATGAAATGGCCCAGAGTTGAGTTGTCTATCGATGCTTCGAGGCTGATCATCCGGGCGAAGGTACCGCGGGCGATGACCACTTCATTGAGAGCCGGATGCGCGGAATGACACCTTCCGTCGCGCCACACCCTGGCTTCGATCATCATTCGCGCCTCAATGGAATAATCTCCGGCCAAGAGCCGGCCGACAGCTTCATCCAGCTCGTCCGGTTCAACGGCGGCCAAAAACCCCATCCGCCCCAGATTGACCGCCAGGATAGGTATATCAAGGCCGTAAAGGAGCCTCGACACCATAAGCAGAGCGCCGTCGCCCCCCAGAACAATCGCCGCCTCCGCACTGTGCAGCGTCTCGGTATCATGACACACCTGGGATGAAGGCAAGACCTGAGCCCCCTCGGGGCTGGTGCAGATAGCGACTCCCGCTTCAAGCAGACGAGGCACCAAAGAACGAGCCAATGCTACAGCTTTTGGCTTACCGATATGAGGTAACAAGGCTATTGTGCGCATGAGCAATATCCTCCGAAAGTGCTTGCCAGGGGTGAATCATTCAACTACCGTGCGGGGTTGAGCTCCCGGTGGGCTAGGTCTACCAAAGCAGGCAATCGAGCCTTGACATCGTCCGTCGCGGTAGACTGAGGACGCAGTGACAGGTGGATCAAAAACTCAATGTTTCCTTGCGGCCCCTTGATAGGCGAATGGGTTACGGCGTAAGTGGCAAGTTTCAGAGCATGGGCACAATCTACCACGCTTTCCAAAACCTGCACATGTACATCGGGGTCGCGGATCACGCCTCGCTTGCCTACAGCCTCTCTCCCCGCTTCAAATTGGGGTTTCACCAAGGCCACAATATCTCCTTCCGGTCTCAAAAGCTGCACTACGGCCGGCAGTACCTTACTGAGAGATATGAAAGACACATCGATAGTGGATATATCCACGGGCGGGATACGGTCCGGTTCCAGATAACGGATATTAGTTCGCTCAAGCACGGTCACCCGGGGATCGTTGCGCAATTTCCAATCTAACTGCCCGTATCCGACATCGACCGCCCACACGTGACGGGCTCCGTGCTGGAGCAGACAATCCGTAAAGCCGCCCGTCGACGCGCCGACATCCAAGGCGTCACGACCGGCGACGGATACGTCAAAGACGCTCAAAGCTTTTTCAAGCTTCAATCCGCCGCGAGAGACATACCGGGGAGTCTGCGGACGCAGTTCAATCTCAGCATTCGGCGCTACGCCGGTGCCCGGTTTTGATTCCAAACGTCCGTTGACATAGACTTCCCCGGCCAGGATGGAACGACGTGCTTGTTCGCGGGATTCAAAAAACCCCTGTCGAACAAGCCAAGTATCGAGTCGCATTTTGTCGCTCACCGGATCACCGCCGAATTCTTCCACACATCGGCCCTGCTCACAACCTGCTCAGCCGTCGAAGCGATATCTTCGGGTGTCAGGCCGACCAGTTCCAAAAGCTTCTCCGTGGCTCCGTGCTCCACGTATATATCCGGTACGCCCATGCAGCGAACGGGAACAGTCAACCCGTGTTTGGCCAGGGTCTCCAAGACTGCGGAGCCGAATCCGCCGATCACGGCGTTTTCCTCCACGGTCACCAGACAGCCGCAGCTTTGAGCCAGCGTAACAATAAGATCCTCATCAATGGGCTTCACAAAACGGGCGTCCATCACCGCGGCGTCGATGCCTCGTACGGCAAGCAACTCCGCGGCTTTGAGCGCCGAATCAACCATTGAACCGATGGCCACGATGCCCACTTGTTCTCCGGTGCGCAGCAACCTGCCCTTACCGATCTGCAAAGCATGCCATTGATCGTCGCTGGGGATATGAGTTGTACCTCGCGGATATCGGATGGCCGTGGGTCCGGGATGCATCATGGCCGTATAGATCATGTTGCGCAACTCTTGGCCGTCTTTGGGAGCCATGATGACAAGGTTAGGTATGGAGCGCAGAAACGACAGATCATATACACCGTGATGGGTGGGTCCGTCGTCCCCGACCAAACCGCCTCGATCGAGGCACAAAACCACCGGCAGATTCTGCATACAAACATCGTGCAGGATTTGATCGTATGCCCGTTGCATGAAAGTAGAGTAAATGGCGCATACCGGGCGCAGCCCGCCGGCAGCCATCCCCGCAGCCACGGTAACCGCATGTTGCTCAGCTATGCCCACATCGAAAAACTGCTCAGGCAATTCGGCGGCGAAGACATCCAGACCCGTCCCTTCGGGCATGGCGGCTGTAATGGCCACTATCCGCTGATCTTTCCGGGCCAACTCTAACACCGTCTGTCCGAATACTTCCGAATATGTGATGACACTGGATGGAGAACAGCTGTTGGCCGGCTTGAGTGCATGCAATCGCCCCGGATCCTTTTCCGCAGGGGCGTAGCCTTTGCCCTTTTCGGTGACCGCATGAATTAAGACCGGGCCTCCCCGACTGATGGCCTCACGCAAAACCCTCTGCATCATAGCGATGTCATGGCCGTCAATGGGGCCGTAGTATGTAAAGCCCATCTCCTCAAACAGAGCACCCGGAACAACCAATGAGCGCAGGGTGTCTTTGAGTTTCTCCGCCGCTTTCCACATCTGACCCCCGATGGCGGGTATGCGGCCGATCAAACGCTCAAGTTCCTCTTTGGCGCGGTGCACCGTCGGATCCGTGCGCAACTGCGTCAAGTAATTGGACATCGCTCCCACATTAGGGGCAATGGACATTTTATTGTCGTTGAGAACAACCACCAGATCGGTCTTCAGTTCGCCGGCGTGGTTCATAGCCTCAAAGCTCATGCCTGACGTCAGCGCACCGTCACCGGTTATGGTCACTACTTTATACTGCTCTCCCAAGGCATCCCGGGCCACACAGTACCCCAAAGCGGCTGAAATAGAGGTACCTGCGTGCCCTGTGCCAAAGGCATCGTGCGGACTCTCCGACATACGCGGAAAGCCGCTCAGCCCATGTAGCTGGCGCAATGTGCCGAACTGCTCACGCCGTCCCGTGATCAGTTTATGCGGATAGGCCTGGTGCCCGACGTCAAAGATCAATTTGTCTCTCGGGCTGTCGATCACCGAATGAACGGCGAGGATGATCTCCACCGCCCCCAGGTTAGCACCTAGATGGCCACCCGTCCGTTTGACGGTACGTACGATCTCGTCTCGAATCTCAGCAGCAAGTTGTTGAAGATCTTGCACACTCAAGCCGCGCAAATCAGCGGGCGAGTCTATGGTATCCAGAATACGAACCACCCAGGTCATCACCCCTTTTCTTCAGACAGGGTCTCATCGGAGATCACGATCAGCCTGATTAGTATTCCCGTTCGACCACAAAGGCGGCCAGTTGTGCGAGCCGATCCGCTGCCGCACCGAAGCGTTTGACACTCTCTTTTGCTGCCTCTACGGCCTCCAAAGCCATGGTTTTTGAACGCTCCACGCCATAGAGGCGAGGATAGGTCAACTTCTGTCGACGCTGGTCACTGCCCACGGCTTTGCCTAAACGCTCCTCGTCACCGATAACATCCAGAAGATCATCCATTATCTGGAAAGCCAGACCAAAATGCATGGCGTAACGACTTACTGCCGCCAAGTCCTCGCTATCCAATCCGCCCACCATAGCACCGGCCAACAGACTGGCTTTGAATAGGGCCCCTGTCTTGCGCTCGTGTATAAAGCGCAGTGTTTCGGCGGCATGATCATCCACAGGAGCTCCCTCCGCCTGCAGGTCGGCCACTTGGCCTCCAACCAGCCCCTTGGTACTGGCCGCTTCCGCCACACAAGCTATCACCCGCACGGTCAGCTCCGGTGACAGTCCGATCAACTCAGGCAAGCGGGACAAGACGACGAAAGCCTCAGCCAACAGCCCATCGCCGGCCAGGACGGCTAAACCCTCGCCGAATAGCTTATGATTACTCGGCTGCCCTCGGCGGTAGTCGTCATCATCCATGCAAGGCAGGTCATCGTGAATAAGCGAGTAGGCATGAATCATCTCCAAACTGGCGGCCACAGGCAAAGCCCGGAGTCTCGATTCTCCCCTCAGCCCCGCGGCCTCCATGGCCAACATGGCCCGCAAGCGCTTGCCCCCACCGCAGGTACTGTAACGCATAGCCCGGTGAATGATCCCGGGGGCCTCTGATTCCGTAGGCAAAAGGCGATCCAGTTCCTCTTCAACCAAGGCGGCCATCTGTTGCATGTAGGTCTTCAGGTCGGTTGGCATCTCTATGCAACCCCCGGTGGTGGATTGTCGAACTCCTCAACTACGGGCTCCCCGTCTTCAACCCCGACGAGCAACTGAATTCGTTTTTCCACTTGATCGAGAAGAGAGGCACAATGTCGGCTCAACTTCACGCCCTCTTCAAAAAGCTGCAGAGCTTCATCCAGTTTGATATCGCCAGCCTCGAGTTTACGCACTATGACTTCAAGGCGGCCCAAAGCCTCCTCGAAGTCCATCTTCGGGGCTTGGTCACCCATCATTAACACCTCTTCTTTCAAATGGGTAATAGCTCCTGAGCCGACCCGGCCCCGGTGCTTTCAACCCGACAACCGAATGTGCCGTCGTCAACACGGACCTCAAGCCGTGTTCCGACTCTTACTTGTGAAACGCTCCGCACGACATCACCGGTTTCCGCCAACTGGCATATGGAGTATCCTCGGGCCAAGGTCGCCAGCGGGGACAGACTGTCGAGTTTGGCCAGCAGGGTCTGTAGTCGGGATTGATCAGCGGAGAACTTTCGCATCAGGTTGTCTTCCGCAGCCTTGACCAAATCATCCACCTGCTGACGAAGTTGATCGATCGTGGCTGAGGGACGGACAAGAGCAGGGCTGGCACTCAAAAGCTGTAGACGATCCCGTCGAGTGCTCACCAGGCGACGCACGGCGCCTTCCAAGCGCGTGTGGTGCTCCTTGATCTGCCTCAACAAAACCGCTCGTTCGGGGACAACCATCTCTGCAGCCGCCGAAGGCGTCGGCGCCCGACGATCGGCGACGAAGTCAGCTATGGTAAAATCCGTCTCATGGCCGACGGCCGAAACGACAGGAATCGCCGAAGCGGCGATAGCGCGTGCCACGGATTCATCGTTAAATGTCCACAACTCTTCCAGAGAACCTCCGCCGCGGCCGACGATCAGTACATCCGCCAGACGCGCCTTATTCATCAACTCAATGGCAGCGACAACACTGGCCGGCCCGCCCGCGCCCTGTACGAGGCATGGAGCGACCAGGATATTAACGGAGGGATTGCGCCGCCCCAAAACGCTGATGATGTCGCGAATGG
>LFTP01000157.1 GCA_001513395.1 Clostridia bacterium DTU080 | reverse complement strand
ATGCCCGCCACATATACGACCAGGCTTGTAGGGCTTTGAGAAACCCCGCGTGGGCGCCTGCTATGCGGTTGCTGTTCGCCAGACCGGTGCTTTGCCCGCGGCATCCTTCGGATTCCACCTCATGATGGACACCCTTGCCGTCGGGGCATCAGTTCCCCCATCGGGCCTGCAGGAGACTCTCACTCCCAACTAACGCGCCAAGCCGGACGCAAGTATTGAAAGAGGCACCCACTTGGGGTGCCTCTTTTTACTGGCTGCACAGCTCGTTAAGGAGTTCTTGGGCGGTGGAGACGAGAATGCCTTCCGTACCCGGTCCTATCGGTCTCCAGCCGCCGGGCCAGGTTTCGTATCCGCCTTCATTGAGGAAAGCATGGTCGGTGGGCACATAGCCCACGTTGTCGTTAGCCAGACCGATAACGAAAGTGTTGTTGCAGGGTGATTTCTTCTTTATCGCCAGTCCGATCTCGACGAAGATCTCACCGGGCAATCCGACCCAAGCGGATTCGCCGATGCGTAGAGCCTGTACTTCGGCAACGATCTGTTGTGGCATATCGTTGAGACGCAGGCAGCGTTTTGCATAGTGCAGGCGACGAGAGGCCAGAATCGGCTGGCCCACCACGAAGCTAAACTGATTGGCCTCAGGATTCGGATCGTTTCCGGCTATGATGGCCTTGGCCAGCTCCAAATCCTCGGCGGTGATTTTCCGGCGAGGCAGCTCGACATCCACGCTCTTGGCCCCCAAGGAGGCATCATCAGTGAGGTCGATTCTGCTCAGCACTTTGAGCACTTCTCCGCCTAGGATTGACGCGACGCGAGCGGCCTGACGATGGCCTCTTTCTTGGTTCTTGTCAAAGACGTTCACGTTGTTGATCTGTCCTGAGGTGCCGTTGAAGAGCATTGGCAGGCACGAGGATCCCAGCATACGTCGCATGAAACGATCGAAATGCCCGTAGTAGTCGGCGGAGACGGAGAGGAGGTCGTCGGTGCCGACGTAGTGCAGGCTAAACTGAGCCACCACGGCGATCGGGGCACCCTGTTCGTCTTCTATGTAAAGGACGCCTACCGCCGGATCGATGGGGCTTGTGGGCTCCACTACATTCGGATTGCCCCGTCCCGGGTTCATACGTACCGTGCCGTCGCGCATCCGGTATCGCCGACAGAAGCTTATGCCGTATACCTCTCCCTGCCCCCAGCCCAGGCGGGCGGGACGAAGGCGCCTATGGGCCATTTGGACGCAATCGGAGACTCGCCTGACTACCCATGATAAGTACTTCTCATCCCGTCCGTGGTGAGAAATGTATGTGATGGGTCCGGTGTGAGTATGGGTGCAGGCGATCAGAACGTGCTCGGGGGGAATGTCGGTGGCCTCTTGGATCAGCTGGCGCATCCGTTCCACCTCCGGTCGGGAGATGGCCAACAGATCCAATATAACCATGACCACTTGCTTGTCCCCGTCATCGATGACGAGCGCTTTCGCTTTCAGAGGATCGTCGATATCGCGGGCTTGGCGGTCTTCAAAAGACCCGGCTAAATAGCTTCCCAGCGCGGGTGTGATATCAACTTCGGCCGCACCCGCTTGAAGAATACCCATGGTATTACTCCTTTCTCTCTTTGAACCGGTTCTCGGTAACGGAAATCTCGGTGTTGACGAACACGCGTTGGCGGTCAACGACAGCACGGCGGAGATCCTTTCGGGGGAACTACGGGTGCATGCCAAAAAGGCACCGAGATTGCATTTCACGGGTGTTGCTCACCCCAAAAAATTCGTCGATGGCGCCAGCATCCCTTTCTTGGCTTTACGAAAAAGGGTTTTTGACAGGAAAACGGTAAATGCAAAATAAGATTGAAGTAAAGGTGAGAAAGGCAAATGCGTCATCATGTGTTAATGCATCGATCTCCGCGTTCGCAGATTCGCGATACGCGCTATCCGCAGAAGCATGCGGCATCGGTACTGTCTCTTATACACATCT
>LFTP01000080.1 GCA_001513395.1 Clostridia bacterium DTU080 | reverse complement strand
GGCGATAGGATCGACGCTACGGTGGCCTCGCTGGGAGATGCCCGCAGTCTGCAGGGAGGAGTGCTTCTGCAGACGCCCCTGCAGGGAGCTGACGGGGCGGTCTATGCGGTGGCGCAGGGGCCTTTGGTCGTCGGCGGGCAAAGCGGCATGAGAGGCTCGACGTCCAGGACGCAGTCTTCTCCGGTAGCCACTCTTCCGGCCGGCGCGATCGTGGAAAAAGAAGTGCCGACCGCCTTCGTCTACGGGGATGAAATACTGCTGGTCTTGCACCGTCCGGATTTTGCCACGGCCAGCCGCGTCGCGCAAGCGGTCAATGAGGCGGTGGGAGAACAAATCGCGCAGGCGATTGACAGAGGTGCGGTGGCCGTGCAAGTGCCCGAGGAGTTCCGGGATAGCCCAGTGGATTTCATCGCCGCCGTGGAGGGGATCTCGGTTACGCCCGATGCTCCGGCGCGGGTCGTTATCAATGAGCGCACGGGAACGGTGATCATCGGTGCGGGGGTACGGGTGGCTCCGGTGGCGGTGACCCACGGCACGCTGAGGTTAAAGATAGACGTTCCTTCCGAGATGCCGGGTTACTTCGATCAGGATTCCGGGGAACAAAGCATTGTGCTCGAAGGCACCACCGTCCACGACGTAGTGGCCGCGTTGAACGCCATCGGGGCGACGCCAAATGACGTGATCTCCATGTTGCAGGCCATCCGCGCCGCGGGGGCTTTATTCGGTGAGCTGGTGGTGATCTAGATGTTTGTCACCCCTCTTTGGGCCAACGGCAACGGAACACAACACAGCCTGAGCCCAACCGCAGGGAAGGGTTTTTCGCATGTATTGACCGAGGCTCAATACACTAACCCCGACCCTCCCGCCAATGACCCCGAGGGTCAGCTGAAGTGGGCGGCGCAGCAGTTGGAGGTCTTTCTCGCTCGGGAGTTGTTGACGAGCATGAGACGGACCATTCCGGAGGGTGGGCTTTTTGCCAAGGGTTTTGCCGGTGAGTTATATGAAGAGATGCTCTGGGATGAGTGGGCCAAGACCTTGGCCTCTACCGGCGCTTTGGGAATGAGTGAGATGATTCTTTCTCAACTGCGAGGATGACTGCGGAAGGCGACATTGATAAGGAAGATTCTTACAACGAAAGCTTGTGTCGAAGCGCGCACGTGCGCATGAATGACCAGGGGAATGCCAGTGGAAGGCGTTCCCTTCTTTTTTTGGGCCTACCTCTTTTGATTCTACCTCTCAAGATCCGACGCGAGTGTGACGATATACCAAGTAGGGGATGAAGGCGGGCGGCCGACGCCTGAGTACCCGGACAGCAACGAAGGATTTGCATAGGAGGCCAAAGGAAAGATGAGGATTCAGACCAACGTTTCCGCGCTGAATGCGTGGAGGAACTTGAATCAGACCAGCGGTGCGATGGGCAAGAACCTGGAGCGGCTCTCTTCGGGATTCCGCATCAACAGAGCTGCTGACGATGCCGCGGGTCTGGCCATCTCGGAGAAGATGCGGGCCCAGATCAGAGGGTTGAATCAGGCGACGCGCAACGCTCAGGACGGTATCTCTCTCATTCAGACCGCTGAAGGGGCCATGGGTGAGATCCAAAACATCCTGCAGCGCATGCGGGAGCTGGCTAACCAAGCCGCCAGCGACGGTATGACTGATGCTGATCGCGACAAGATCCAGAAGGAAGTCGATCAGCTGGCCAAGCAGATCACAGATGTTGCCAACACCACTCAGTTCAACACTAAGCGCATCCTGACCGGCGAATACGGAGGAGACGGAGCGATTACGATCCAGACCGGTGCCAACAAGGGTGAGGCCCTTGGGTTTGGGATTGCCGCCGTCGATGCCAAGAGTCTGGGAGTGGGACGGGCCGAAGTTGCTCCGGAAAGCACCATCGACAAGGATACCAACTCATTCATTGACAGCTCGACCTTATCCGTAACGGGCCTGGAAGCCGGAGACTACACCATTAAGATCACGCTTGTGGAGGATGGCTCTTCAGGTACTTACAAGTACGATTCGGTTCAGCTCGATGACGGCAAGGGTGGTATTCTAGACGGGGTTATCAACGGAAACAGTGTGACGTTCGAGGGGCAGCTTGGCGGTGCGGAGGTGACCGTGGCCTTTACGCTCAACGATGCGTCTTCGACGGGGGCTAGCGACCAAACCTACGATGTCGAGCTGAAAGTCACGGAAAAGGAGGTCGCAGATAGTTACGTCGCCGCGACCGAGGCCAACGGTTGGCAGGCCAAGACGTACGGTGGTATCTCTATCTCCACCCAGCAAGCTGCCAGCGACGCAGTGAAGACAATCGATGATGCCATCAACAACGTCTCCGGCTATCGCGCCGAGCTCGGTGCTCTGCAGAATCGCTTGGAGCACAGCATCGCCAACTTGCAGATTACCGCTGAAAACCTGCAGGCCGCTGAGTCTCGCATCCGCGACGTGGATATGGCCCAGGAAATGACGCAGTTCACGCGCAGCCAGATCCTGATGCAGTCCGGCACGGCTATGCTGGCCCAGGCCAACATGATGCCGCAGGCCATCTTGAAGCTGTTGGGCTAGTACGCCTCATAGGGGTAGGGTCGTCCGACCCTACCCCGCCTAACGTGCCAGTCTGATTGAAGCAATATGAGATTGGAGGCAAGTTGTTGTCGCGGGTCTATGGCGTTACGGGTCGGGGTGAGGGGATCGTTCCGGCTGCTGCCGCACCGGAGCGGGCCGTGCCGGTGCGGGAGTTTGACAGAAAGGATATCAAAGAAAACCTCGGCGTACACAGAGAAGACGAATTCACCGAGGCAGCCGGAAAAGTGGGTCTTTTGCGCGGTAAAGAAGAGGCCTATGAGCAAAGAGTGGAAAACGCTGTGCGGGCCTTCAACGACGCTTTGGCGGTCTTCGGGCGGCGGTTTCAGTTCAGCCTGCATGAGGGCACCAAACGCCTTGTGGTCAAGGTAGTGGACGCTGAGACCGAGGAGGTCCTACAGGAGGTACCTCCCGAGAAGATCTTGGACATCGTGGAAGAGCTTTGGAGACTGGCCGGTCTTTTGGTAGACGAACGGGTGTGAAAGGGGCACAAAGATGAGACTGGATGGCGCGTCATCGCAAAACTTGCGTTTTTGGGGCCTGGGCTCAGGCCTCGACGTGGATGATATCGTCTCTAAACTAATCCAAGCCGACCGCCAACCCCTGGAGCGCTTGCAGCAGCAGCGGCAGCTGCTCTTGTGGCAACAGGAAGAGTATCGGGCGCTCAATCTCAAGATGCGCGAGCTGAGCGATGCGGCCCTGGCCATCCGCTTGCAGGTCAATTTCGCCTCCATGACGGCTCACTCAAGTCATGGGGACGTGATCGGAGTCAGCGCCCTCCCCGCCGCTCCCTCAGCTACATATACTCTTTCCGTGGAGCAGCTGGCCGACAGCCTCCATCTGTTCAGTAAATCCGTGACGGCAGGAGCGACCTTGGCCGAATGGTTTGAGGGTCTCGATGAGACGGTCTCTTTTCGGATCGAAAGACTCGATGAAGACGGCAACGTGGTGGCAGAACACGGTTTTGTCTTCTCTGCCGAAACGGACAGCCTGCATGATGTGGTCAAACGGATCAACGCCCTGAGCGAAGAGCTTGATCTGGAAGCCTTCTACGATGCCGATCTTGGCCGTTTCTTCCTTTCAGGACGTAGTACGGGCAGCCAGACGGGGTATCGGCTGGTCGACACAGAGGGGAATCTGCTGTCCGAGCATCTGCAGCTTCATTACAACGACGAGACGGGTACGCTCCGACAAGCGACAGGTGAAGACGTCATCGTGCGAGGCCGCGACGCCGTATTCACTCTCAACGGAGCGAGCGGATTGCGGGCGGCGGGCAATACGGTGACCATCAACGGAGTCAGCTTCACTTTCAAGCAGGTGACCGGGCAGCCAGTCACCGTCCGGGTGGAACACGACATAGACCGAGCAGTCCGGACCGTCAAAGAGTTTGTGGAGCGTTACAACGATTTGCTGACCGCGCTGCAAGAAAAGCTCACCGAAAGGCGCGAGTACAAGTACCCGCCTTTGACGGAAAGCCAAAAGGAAGAGCTGACGGATAAAGAGATCGACGAGTGGCAAAAGAAGGCTCGCAGCGGCTTGTTGCGCTCGGATCCTTTGCTCACGCGCCTGGTGAATGAACTGCGCAGCGCTTTGACCAGCCCGGTGGAGGGTCGCGAGTCTTTCGGCATGCTGTTTGAGATCGGGATCACCACAGGACCCTGGTATGAGGGGGGCAAGTTGCACGTCGATGAGGACAAATTGAGGGCGGCGTTGGCCAAAGATCCCGCGGGAGTGGCAGCTTTATTCACCCATGAGGGGGACGACTCCAACTCATCAGGGGTCGGTATGCGCTTCGCAGAAGCGCTCAATTCAGCCATGGAGGCTTTGCGTAACCGGGCCGGTATACCGAATACTCCGGTGGACAACAGCCCGCTGGGGCGGCAGATCAAGCTCTTGAACGACAGAATCGAGGCCACGCAGGAGCGATTGAAGCAGCGAGAAGCGGCCTACTATGCCCGTTTTGTAGCTTTAGAGCAGCTGATTGGCCAGGCCAACGTCCAATCGCTGTGGTTGGCGCAGCAGTTTGGAGGCTGGAGTTGATCATGATCACGGCAGTGACAAGCTGGCTGCAAGAGCTGGCGATCATAGTCCAACAGCAGTTGGAGCTTTTGCGGAACGAAGACGTCGGTCCGGCGCAGCTGCAGACTTTGACGGCAAAAAGAGAGGATTGCTTCCGCCGTCTGCAAGAAAGCTGGGCCGCCGTGTCCGAGGAAGAGCTGTCGGCGCAGATGAAAGAGGATCTGGCCAGGATCGCCGGACAAGTGATGACCATCGACGCCGAGGTGCGGGAACTGGCCCGAAGACAGAGAGATCAAGTCCTGGAGAGTCTGCGCACGTCTCATCTTCAACGGGAAGTCCAGGGTGTCTATGCGGCAAGTGTGACGGAAGCCCGAGGTGTGTTTGTCGACCGCCGGGACGGTTAGGGGTGGAGGTTAAGAGTGATGTATCAGCAAGCGGCATTGGAGAATTATCGCCGATTGCAGCTGGAGACGGCGACTCCGCACGAACTGGTGGAGCGCCTCTATGTAGCCGCCATTCGTTCATGCCGTGCGGCGGCTAAGGCTCTTGAAGAAGATAACAAAGACCAAGCCCATGAGGCCATTCACCGAGCCCAGGATATCCTCACGGAGCTCATGGCCGCTCTCGATTTCAACGCCGGGGGCGAGGTCGCCTCTCATTTGCATCAACTGTACAGGTACATGTACGGCCGCCTGGTGACGGCTCAGGTGGGCAGTGACCCCGCCGCGGCCAAAGAAGTAGCCGATCTTTTGAGCCCAATCGCAGAAGCGTGGGCGGAGATACGGCCCGGCAACAAGCCGGTAGGTTAAGCGGCTGGCCAGGCAGCGCGGGAAAGGCAAGAGAAGGCTGATACGGATGAAGATCAAGGCGGGCTATATCCGACTTCTCTGCGTCAAAAGAGGGGTTAAAAACCTGGTTCATTTCACGCGAGCGGAGAATCTGTACGGCATCGCCAGGCACGGGCTCGTACCGCGCTGGATGCTGTCACAGATCAGCTCAATGCGCTCAGCGCCCATTGTCAACGAAAAGCATCGCCCGGACGGCCACTGGGATGCCGTCTGTTTGAGCATCGAATTCCCCGATTACATCCTCTTCGAGCGCTACCGGGCCCGCGATCCCGGAGCCGTATGGATCGTCCTCGAGCTGAGTCCATCTGTTTTGTGGGAGGGCGATTGCGCCTTTTGCTGGATCCATGCCGCCGCGCCGCAGATCAGAAGCGTTTCGGTTCCCAAGCTGCGCGAGATAGACTCCCTGGCCAAGATGTATGCCCCGCGGTGTGCGGTGACAGGCAAGGCGCGCTCTCGGGCCATCCCATCCGGCTATCCTACCAATCCTCAGGCGCAAGTACTCGTCTTTGGCACCGTTGCTCCCCGCTACATCACCGGAGTCTGTTTTGAAACCTTGGCGGACATGAAAGCCTACAGCCGGTCTTCGCTTGGACTGCCCGAGCCTCGGGTTGAGAAGTCGTATTTCCATCCCCGGCTGGATCACGAGTTGTGGAAGAGCGCGGCTAGCGACGATGCCGCCCGTCCGGAATTCTTTGCCGATCAGATGTCTTGACCTTCGCCCGAATTTGGGACATGTCTCAATGCGGACAGGATCAGGTTTGAAAGGACGGCAGGCTGAGTATCGACAGCCGCCTTTTTTGTGTCGGCGTGCTTAGAATCGAAGCCGACAGGAAGGGTTGCTCACGCGTAGAAAAAGACCTCGTATAAGAAAAACGAGGTGACCTGTCGTGCGCTTTATGACCTATAACATTCAAATTGCTGTTGCCCGGGCTCATAATCCCAAATGGAACCCCAAGTTGTTTGATCTGTCCGGCGTGGCTGAGGTGATCGCCAGCCAGTCCCCCGACGTTGTGGCTTTACAAGAAGTGGATCGCAGTCGCAGCCGTTCGGCCTATGTCGATCAGACCCGGTGGTTGGGTGAGCGTTTGGGTTATCATTATGCTCACGCTCCCGCCTACGGTGAGATACAGGAAAACGGATCCAACGGAGAGTACGGGAACGCATTGCTGTCGCGCTATCCGATCGCGGATTTTAAGATCATCAACTTGGATCCGGGAACGACGGAGCCGGCACCGGGTCATCGCTGGATCGAACCGCGCTGCATCTTTATAGCCCGTTTGGAAGCCGAAACCCCGATCAATGTCATGGGACTGCATCTATCCACCGTATTTGAGCAACGGATCAAACCCCTCGAACAGGTGGCAGATCTGGTGGAGGCCCATGCGGATTTGCCCACGGTGCTCATGGGAGATTTCAACGCCACGCATGAAGAGCTCAATGGTACCCGATTGCCCAAGCTTTTGGACAACCTTCTGGCCTCTAATCCCATTCCGACTTTCCCCAACGGTGAAGCCGCCCGCACCTGCATCGATCACATCTGGGTCAGCCGTGATTGGCGGGTCAAAGCCGTCTGGGTGGTCTCCGAACGTTTGGGCCGCTCCGACCATAATCCCGTGGTGGCGGATCTTGAGCTGCCCGAAGAATAACATCGAAGCGGGAGGTTGATCCGTCCGGGAGCTTCGCGGGCGGCACACGATTTTTCAGGGAGGATGCCAAGTTGAACGAAACCATTGAAAGAGCGCGGCAGGCCGCACTGGACATTCTGCAACCGAGCAAGAAAGAATTGGAGCATGGGCTGGAGCTTCACAAAAACTCGGTGGTTTGGGATGCTTATGGCTTTGCCCCGCGGGCGGCCATCGACGGCGATGCGCTGCAGCGGGCTTTGGAAAGCGGCGCCTCGGAAGAAGAGCTTCGGGATATGAGCGAAGACATGGCCATGACGCGCATGGTCACTGACCCCGTGGAGCGTCGAGAGTTCAAAGAGGCCTGGGAGGCGGCAGGTGTCACCTGCATCTTCCAAAACGCCGGGGTCGAAAGCCAGGATCCGTTGCAGATCATCAAACGCTTGTCACGTTTTACGTATGTGGCCGATGCGCTGGATGAGTTTTTGATCCGGGCCGCTTTTCCGCAGGATGTCGAGCGGGCGCACGCCGAGGGCAAGCACTGCTTCTACATGAGTTCCAACGGTGTGCCTTTGCGACAACGGTGGGACTCGCTCGAAGAAGAACTCACCTACATAAGAACCTTCTTCTACCTCGGCCATCGGATAATGCACTTGACTTACAACCGGCGCAACATGATCGGAGACGGATGCGCCGAGCCCGGCAATGCCGGTTTGAGCGACTTCGGACGGGCCGTGGTGGCGGAGCTGAACAGAGTCGGAGTCATTGCCGACGTGGCCCATTCCGGCTGGCGCACCAGCAAAGAAGTGGCCGAAGCTTCTTCCAAACCCGTGGTGGCCAGTCATACAGGATGCGCGGCGGTCAATGAGCACATTCGGTGCAAACCTGATGAAGTGATTCGGGCCATCGTCGATTCGGGCGGATTTATCGGCATCTGTTGTATCCCGGAGTTTCTGGGCGGAAGCAAGGACATACGGGCACTGTTCGATCACATCGATTACGTGGCCAAGAGATTCGGAGTCGATCATGTGGCCATCGGCACCGATGCGGCCTACACATCGAGGCAGATGGCCGTCGAGCAAAAAAAGGTCTCGCACCGGCGCCGGGTGCGTCACCACTGGGAGTATTTCTGGCCCGAAGGGGCCCTGGGTGGGCGAATCGACGCGAAAGCCCGGCTGAGTCTTTCTTGGACCAACTGGCCGCTGTTTACCGTAGGCCTTGTCCAACGCGGTTATTCCGATGATGACATCCAAAAGATCCTCGGCGGCAACGTCCTGCGGGTGGCCAAGGCGGTCTTGGCCTGAGCGGTCAACTCGGCGGATCTTATCAGTCAGTTTGGAATCGGTGAAGTAGGCCCTGTGCGCCGACGTCGTGCAAACACAAAACACGGCAGTTGAGCTCCTCAATGCTGCGCACGCGGTGCATGGCAGAGCAGGATCTCGGAGCTAGATCGCTTTAGAAGCCAAAAAACACGGAGCGCCGCGCCGGAGAGTGTTGGCTTTTTAGGACCGCACCCGAACATCCCCGTCATACGGCATATGCTTTCAAATCAAGATGCGGCCGAGTTACAAGCCCGGCCGCATCTTGATTTACCTACCGCTGTTTTTGTCACACCCAGGTTGAGCACATATCTGCCGGTGAGGGTCCGATGTGCCTAATCCCCTTTTTCTCTTTCTTCCAAAATGGCGTTGGCCAAGCGCGTCGCCTCAGCCAAGGCCGTGGCCACCGGAATCTCGCCCCTTTCGGCCCGGCGCAGGGTGTCGATGATGACCGAGTCGGCCTCCGGCTGTGCCGGAGCGACGGCCGGTGTGAAGAAGCTGCTTTCAATCGACAACTGAGCCGTTTCGGGACGGAAGCCGGGCCACAACTGCTCGCTCATGGTCAGCCACTCCAAGGCCGCGCTCTTTTTGGTCGGAATGTTGCCTGCCAAAACGACGCTCGTCGCCGTCTGCGTAGTCAGGATGTAGCGGATAAAGGTCCAGGCCTCATCGGGATGGGGCGTCGTCGAGGCGATGGCGATGCTGGGATTGCCGTGCAACGGCACGCGTCGGCCGGCCGGACCGATGGGAACGAAGGCCGTACTCCAAGAGATGTTGCTCAAGGCGGCCCTGGGCGCCAGCCAAGGACTGTGGAACTGGATGGCCACGGAGCCGTTGAGGAATTGCTCGTATCCGGCCCCTATGAATCCGGCTTGGCGCAACGAGTCCACAAACTCCCAAGCTCTTATATTCTCCGGCGTGTCAAGGGCAAAACGCTTGCCGTCAGGCGTGTAGTCCTGAGCGCCGAACGAATGGCGAATGGTTCCCAGCCCGTAGTTGGTGCGGTCGGTAAATCCGAGATAGTAATTGGAGATCGGATACTGCTCAACCGTGCCATCGGCGCCTATCCGCAACAGCTTGCGGGAAAACTCTACAAGATCCTTTTCGTAGGTCCAGTCCCGCGGAGGCGCCGGCAGTCCGGCTTTCTCAAACAGCGAAGTGTTGTAATAAAGGATGGTCGGGGACATCATGGTCCAGATCGTCCAGATCGGCCCGTCAGGATACGGATAGCGACCCCGATCCAGGCTGTAGACGTGGTAATCCCGCATATTTAAGTCCCGATTCACATACGGTGTCAGATCCAAGAGCATCCCCGAAGTGACGTACTCCGGAATGCGGGCCAGGGTCATATCCAAGACGTCAACCTCTCCCGCTGCGAGCATGATCGGTGTCTTTTGCCAGTATCCCGAGAGCGGGTAAAACTCGATTTTGATGTCCGGATGGGCCTTTTCGAAGGCCTCCAGGACCGCGGGCCATCCGCTGACATGCACCGGATTTGTGTAGTCGACCCAGGAGACGACACGCAGGGTTACTTGGGCCGAGATCGATAGACTCCAGATGATCATAAGAAGCAGGACTGTGACCGAGACAGCGATCTGATCGGCAGCTCTTTTCACTTCAGGCACCTCCGTGGATTGAAGTCAGATGTCGCTCCGATGAGGTGTCGAAATCGATTTAACCCTCATAGCCACAACGACCATATCCTTATTCCATTGTATTGCGCATTCACCTGCCATTGATTGGTAGATTTTCTGAATACATGAAGCGGCCGCCCGGAAGCCGGCAGATGACTTCCGGGTCGGGATCAACAAGTCAAGTTCGGCTGGCCATTGTCCCACTCAGTATGCGCTTTTTCTTACAGGTTTTCGGCACTCTATCCGGGCAGCGTGGAATGTAACGTCTCGATCAGGGTGCGGCCCAACAGCCGGTAGTCTTCCGGCGTGTACCAAACCCCGGGCTCGGGACCTTGGTAGGAGATCTCCAATGTGGCCGTGGGGATACCCAGTCTTTGAATCCCGAAGGCGATGCATGAGGATCCTTGATGCACGCTGGTCTGTGTCGCTCCCCAAGGTCTGTAAGCCGGTTCATTGCCTCGCAGATGTTCGGGAACGCGCTCCCTAAACAGATTGGCCACTGTATGGGTCAGTCGGGCCACGGAGTGAGGCACCGTGGGAGCCCAGAAATAAAAGCCGTGTTCCGAGTAGCCCGGAGCGTGCAGATCAACGATCATGTGCGGCCGACAGCGGCCGCTCCAGCGGATGAGATCCGTCTGAATGGCGTGGATTTCAGGTCGCGTCACCCGATCCCAGGCCCGATTTATATCCCAGGGAAACTGATCCTTCCCGTAGGCACCGCAGGCCACTCCGTCCGGATCGGCGACGGGTACCGCCCAGATGCACAATTCCTTTGACAAGGCCAGACCCTCATCGGAGACCAGGTAACGCAGGATGCCATCCAGCGCCCAGCTTCCGGGAGTCTCGCCGGCGTGTTGGCGGGCGATGAAAAACAGGCCCGGCTTGGATCGCTCTTCGTCGCCCAGGGTGTTGTAAACCCGGATGATGGAATTGCCATCGGCTGAGTAGCCTATGCCGCACTTCGACCAGATTGATCTGGGATCGGCGTCTTCGAATGTAGCCTCGAGATCTTTTCGCAGATAGGGATAGCAGGCCGCGATCTCCGCTACGCTTTCGCCTGGCGGCACCTCAATCTCCATCACGATCTCGGGAACCAGATGTTCGTTGAGCCTTCTTGTGACCTGTCCGATGCGCGACCAGGTGCCGCTGCCGAATCGAACGACCGGAGAGTTGTGTTTCCAGCTTCCTCCGCCTCCGAGAATCTGTGAGGGATTGGTCAGCACGCATTGTAGGTGCGGTCCTTTGACGCCTTCCAGGCGCAAGAAAAACCACAGGGCTTGCGGCCCGCCTTTCTTGTGCTCGGCGGCAAAGTATACTACATCGGCTTGTTCCTCTCTTAAAATGCGTTCGACGCGGCCATTGCCGCCTTCGAAATCCGCTGTGACGCGAAGCTCCATCGTGTACTTACGCTCCTTTGCCATGAATCATTTGTTATGGTCCACTGACTGCCAGTATTCACGCAACCTGGGGATGTATCCGGTCTCCAGCCCGCTCAAAACCGCCTCCGGCGACAGCTCGCCGCGCATGACCTTGGTAAACTCCTGCCTGAATGCCGTACCGAGCCAGGCTCCTTCCGGCAAGGTCGGATAGGGCACAAAGTGCTCGAGAAGCCGGTAACCCAACAGATAGTGGGGGACGGTGATTAGAGACACCAGATCCTTGCGCGGCACTATTCGACCCAGGGAGTTGATCAGCTGGGCGGCCATTTTTCTGTCCATCAAGCCGCGAAGGAAAGCCCAGGCCAGATCCGGATTCTTCGCCGTAGCCGGGATCGCCCAGCCGTCGGTAAAGGTTAAGGCCACAGGCGGGGATTCAGGATCCTTTCTTGGCGCAAAGATGCGCATACTCTCCGCGGCTGCGCGATCGGCGGCCAGGACACTGTTGAGCGTTCCTGAATTACCGATTACCATCCCTACGGCATCGGAGGCCAGGCCTCTGGCTCCCGTGGCCGGCGGGGATCCCAGATCTTGGAACCGGGAGACACGCACCAGTTCGAGCATCTGGCTGATCGCTTCGGCTCCTGCCTTTGAGTTGAAAGTCGGGGTGCGCAGGTCTTCCGAGATCAGCGCTCCTCCGGCCTGATTTAACCAAAAGACCCACTCTTGATAGTCATTTCCTTGCAGGACGTATCCGGCCCGGAGTAAGCGATCGTTTTCCACCCGGGTCAGCCGTCTGGCCCATTCGCGCAGCTCAATCCAGCTTTGCGGAGGTCTCTCGGCGTCCAGCCCGACCTCTCGGGCCGCATCCGCACGATAGCATATACCGCGGGCCGCGGAATACATCGGGATGCCGTAGGTGACGCCGTCAAATCTTTGGTTAAACCACGCCCCCGGCCAGACTGCCGAATACCCGTCCCACTCAGCCAGGTAGCGGTCGATGGGCATCAGAAGTCCGACGTTACTCAGGTTAAAGACCGTCGTGTTACCGGTGGAGATAATGTCGGGACCCGAGCCGGTGACCACTCCGGCCACCAAGCGATCGAAGACCTCCTGCAGCGGATAGATAAGGAACTCAATCTCCGTGTCCGGATAGGCCTTGCCAAACTCGGGCATATAGAACTGCTCCAGAAAACTCTTCGTGCTGCTGCTTTCAATCCAGATCTGAAGTGTCGTCGCGCAGGTAAGTGATGATGACACAACCAACATCAGTAACACGAACATGACCAGTCGGGCCGTTGCGTTTGCTCGCCGTGGCATTTGCGTGCCTCCTTTGCACATCGGGCAGTCTTCTTGTTCAGTGTCATGAGATTGTGCTGATGGAACACGTGACTGAAACCTCGCCCATTGAACTGGATGCGACAACTTTTCCGCGACTCGGACGGCTTCCCTTTTGTGAAATTTATCTTTTTGAAAAATGATGACGCTCGCCGGACAATAACACGGGCTTTTGGCTGGATTGATTGTCTATCAGCAGTCAGTTTATATCGGAAAAATATACATCGTCATGGAAGGTGGAGCCGACGGTTCCGCGGAATGATCTCTACATCTCTCGTCGCTGTGGTACAGACTCCCACGGTGATTCGAATACCTCATACGGAGGTGATCGTCAATGGCTCAAAAAAGAAGACGGATCATGATCATGACGGCCGTCTGTATTGTCTTGTCGATGTCGGCGACGGCTCTTGCCGCGGAGACGATCAAGGTTTTGATCTCATCCGCTGTCTTGCATGTGGCCCGGGCAGAGGCGTTGAAAGCCGCCTTCGAAGAGAAGTACTCGGAGTACCAAGTGGATTTGATTCAATCGTCCGGTGATCATCACACTTTCTTGACGGTTCATTTGGCCGCAGGGCTTGAACTCGATGCCTGGATGGGTTGGCATACGCGCAATCACGAGCTGGTGATGAAGGGCGTCGCTTTGGATCTGCGCCCCTACATCCGCCGCGACTTCACGGCGGAGGACATACAAGACTTCTTGCCGGGGATGTGGGCTTCGACCTATGTCAACTGTGGTGAGTTTGCCGAGGAACAATATGGTCTGCCCTTTTACATGAACGTCTGCGGGGTTGCCTACCGGACCGATCTGCCGCTGGCCGCAGGTCTGGCCGATCCCAATGAGCTTGATGCCAAAAATCAGTGGACGTGGGAAACGCTGCGCGATTACTCCCGCAAGTTGACCCAGGTGGTCGACGGTGTGACTTCCAGATACGGTTTTCGTATGGATGTGAGTGCCACCTATACCGCACCGTGGGTGTTCGGCATGGGCGGAGCGTTTTTTGACGCCGACGGCCGATGGGTGTTGGGAAGCGAAAAAAGCCTTCAGGGATTGGCTTTTGCACATGAGATGATTCATCAAGACCGCATCGTGGCTCCCTCGAACAGCTCGCTACAGATCTGGAACGGCGGTGCGGCGATCCAGCAGATGAGTGTCAGCGGGATCATGGACGCTCCGCAACGAACCGATCTGCCGATAGACATGGTCCGTCGCCCGGTAAGCCCCATCGGATTGCGGGTAGAAATCTTCGCCAACGACCAGTGGAGCATCAATCGCCGGTCGACCAGGCCGGAGGCAGCCTGGACTTTCATCAAGTTTGCCGCCACTGAAGGTGCGCATGTTCTGGCCGCTTTGGGAACGCCTCCGGCGCGCATCAGTGCTCTGAGGCGTTTCTTCCAGTCAGTGGAAAACAGAAGCGACAAGTTCCTTGCCGTGAACCGGAACGCGTTGATGGGTGCGGTGTTGAACGCCCGGCGGGCCCTGTTCTTTGATTTTCCGACCCACAACGTTATCGAGGTCGAGAACCTGATCAACACCGAAATCGTGCGAAGAGCGTTGCATGCCGGTGAGATACCGCTGTCAACCGCCATCGACGATGTCGGGCGACGGATTCAGCACTTGTTGTTGTCGTCTGGTGAGCGTGATAGGTGAAGTGATCGATCACCTCGGATCCTACTCGAGCCCGGCCATGGGACCGCTTCTCACCCGGACAAAGAGAACCAAGATAGCCCGGGCGGTGGTTTGCAGGATGCACAACGCAATCGGCGACGCTGTTTTGCAGGAGTGAAACGGTAGGCGGTGTAGACTCCGTATGAGAGCTTTCTCAGAGAACCTGGGACATCCCGGGTTCTCGCCCGTTGTGCCGGGCTGCTTGGTGCATGATGCGATCGCTTTTGCCGGGCATCCCTACATCCTCGAAGATCGATCATGTGGCCCTTTAACCGGCTCGGCTTTGCCGAGGACAGGCGCTTGAACGATAGGTGCTTTGGGACTCGGTCAGTCGCAACTGAGCGGTGGATGGTAAACCATTCATCAAGCGCTTTGCCGCTCGGTACAATAAGCGGTCTTGATAGAGCCGCCGTATCGGCGCACAATGTCAAGTGTCGGATCCGTCATCCGGCGCGGGAGTATCCTTGGGTATAGCGGGATAATCACGGTCGCACCGTCGGCGGTGCCGTAGGGAGGTTGTCATTCGTGGGTATTTTGAGAGGGCTTTTGGGGCATGCATCGGAGGCCGACGTCGAGGAGGTCGAGCGTCAGCTGGAGCGGGTGCTCGGAGAAGGCGAACGGGTGGAACAGGCATACAGATTGATACGCGACTTTTTCGTGTTCACCAACAAGCGCCTCATTCTCGTCGATAAACAAGGCCTCACCGGTAAGAAGATCGAGTACCATTCCATACCCTATCGGAGCATCGAACGCTTCAGTGTAGAGACTGCCGGTCATTTTGACTTGGACGCCGAACTCAAGATCTGGGTCAGGGGCATGGAAGCGCCGATTGAAAAAGAATTCGGCAGGAATTCGTGCGTCTATGACGTGCAAAGGGCCTTGGCCACATATGTGCTGTAGGCCTGACCCGTAAAGGCATGACCGACAAGCCGTCTAAACGGATCTTTCGCGGGAATTCCAAGGAGATGACTGTCATCGGGCGAAGCCTGTCACTTGGAGTTTCGTGGCAATCGAAAGATGTCGGAGGTGTTTAGATGGTCGCATTGTCGGTCGTGTTCGTCATCCTCAGCCTGCTTGTGGCCGCTCCGTGCTCAGCGTTCGGAGTGCGCCCTTATGAACTTGACTGGGCAGAACGTTTGGAAGACGACCACCCCCCTTTGGTTGACTTCGAAGACCTGAGTGGCTGGCGCGTGGAGACCAAGAACGCTCACGCGACGTTTACCCGATCCGCGGAGCAACGCATCTGGGGCGACTACGTAGGAAAACTCACCTATCGGGCCACGGGTGCGGGTCCCGAAGTGCGCGTTTGGCCACCCGAACCGATACCGATCGACCATGAATTCGATGCGGTGACCATGTGGGTCTACGGCAATACCATCCCATCCTCGGATCCCACCACGCCTTCCATTTCCATCACGGTGGTCTTTGAAGACTCCTTCGGCCGGTCGCTGGCCGTGGATCTGATCAGCGTGCGCTGGAAGGAATGGTTTTTGTGCCATCGCCGTCTGACGCCGGAGCAGATCGATCGGGTGCGTCAGGGCAATTACCGCTTCTCTCACATTTTGATTCGCAACGGTCGCAACACCGAGGACCGTACCGTGTACTTCGACAACCTGGCCGTCTTTAAGGAAGAGTGGCCTGAGTTGACTTTCGCTCCCCGGCCGCTGCGAGGTATCGACATGTTTCCCGGACAAGGCGCGGGGACCAATACGGGTCCCGGTCGTCTGCCGTTTCCCAATCGCCCTGAGACCATCCTGCCCGACAATCTGACGAGTGATTTTCAAAACACTTTAGATGTCGAGGGAGACGCTTTTGTGTTTGGTTATCACGGGGAAGACGGCGAGCTCTTCTGGCGCTATACCCCGCGCACCGGTACTTGGGGTGACATCAGCGTCAAGTGGTCCGGTCGGGAAGGAGAGATTCGCCCTCTCGTCGACGGCGGCGTCTATCTGGCGGTGGGCGATCAAGCCGTGGCTCCTGAGCAGGCGATCCATTTGAGTACGGAGCGGGTCGGCGACAGCGTTGTCTCCCACTGGAAGCTCAGTGCCCGAGGAGTCTTTGCCGAAGTCACCTACACTTGGCGTATGGAGGGCAAGACCCTCATTGTGGATACCGCCGCCTTGGGCGGTGTCGTGGCCGAGGTACGCTACGGACGGGCGCAGGGCGTTGAAAATCCGCGGCTGGTGACCAATCCGTACTACCACTACTATCGGGAAGGTCGGCCGGCGGTGGTCGTGGATGGACCCGTCGACAATCCTCTTTTCCTCACCGGAAACACGGACTGGTATCTGTCCAATGCCAGCGCTCCGTTTGCCTTTCCCGAGGTCAGGGAAGACGGAGTCATCTTCAACGGAGGCACCCGCTACGTGCCTTTGACCAACGGACAGCGCAACGACTGTTTCGAGAGGTTCTTCATCACTCTCACGCCGTACTACGAAGAGGCGCTGCCCAACATCCCCAATCCGCCTTCGCCCTGGAAACACATTACCGGTACGAGACTGTGGCGCGCTCACGGGGCCAGCAATCGCCAGACGGATATGGAGTACTGGCGCAGACACCATCGCTGGGGCATCCGTGAGATGGTAGTCACCGATCATGAGACCATGTGGCGGGACGGTGAAGAAAGCTT
>LFTP01000251.1 GCA_001513395.1 Clostridia bacterium DTU080 | reverse complement strand
ATTTCTTTGCCCATCGGAAGCGCCGAACAGTTTTCCGGCTATGTAGATCTGGTACAGATGAAGGCTTACGTGGCTGAGGATGGGGGAGAGCTGAAAGAGACGGATATCCCTGCGGACATGACGGACGAAGTGGAAGAGGCTCGAGCTACCATGGTGGAGGCTATCGCGGCTACAGACGATGAGCTGACCATGAAGTTCCTCGAGGATGAACCTCTCACTGAGGAAGAGCTCATTTCGGGGCTTCGCGCCGGTGTAAAGTCCGGGGAGCTCATCCCTCTGCTGTGCGGTTCGGCCACCAAAGAGATCGGCATTGGCCATCTGTTTGAGATCATCAAAGATTGCCTGCCGTCACCGCTGGAGGGCAAGGCTCCGGCTGCCGTTAAGGTCAGCGACGGCTCTGAGGCAGAGTTGGAGATCGATCCGTCCGGGGCGCCTGTACTGCAGGTCTTTAAGACCATGGCTGACCCGTATGTCGGTAAGATGAGCATCTTCCGCGTTATCTCCGGAGTGGTCAAGTCTGACTCGGTGTTGCACAATGCCAATCAGAACCGGGATGAACGTCTTGGTCAGATCTTTGTGCTGCGCGGCAAAGAGCACCTGCCTGTAGATGAGGTATACGCCGGAGATATCGCCGGTGTGGCCAAGCTTCAAGTCACGACAACTGGTGACACGCTTTGTTCTCGTGACAAGGCGGTTCGTCTGAGCTTCGTTGAGTTTCCGAAACCCAAGATCTCCATGGCGGCCGAGCCTAAGGCGAAAGGCGATGAAGAGAAGATCGGGGCGGGCTTCACTCGGTTGGCGGAAGAGGATCCCACCTTTACCGTGGAGAAGAGCCCAGTTTCTGCTGAGTTGCTGATCTCCGGTCTCGGTGACTTGCATCTGGAAGTCATGCTCTCCAGGCTGTCGAGGAAGTTCGGCGTTTCTGCAATAACGAAGGAACCTCGTGTGCCCTATAAAGAGACCGTCCGTTCGAAGGTTACCGCGGAGTACCGTCACAGGAAGCAGAGCGGAGGCCGCGGACAATACGGACACGTCATCATCGAGGTTGAGCCGCTTCCGGTAGGCAGTGGATTTGAGTTTGTAGACAAGATCTTCGGCGGAGCGGTACCCAAACAGTATATCCCTGCCGTCGAAAAAGGTATTCGGGAGACAATGGCGGAAGGCGTCTTGGCCGGATACGAAGTGGTCGATTGCCGAGTCACTTTGTTGGATGGATCGTATCACGAAGTGGACTCCTCGGAAATGGCCTTTAAGCTGGCCGCTTCCATGGCCTTCAGGAAGGCGTTCATGGATGCCAATCCGGTTCTTCTTGAACCCATCTATAGCATCGATGTGATCGTTCCCGAAGAGTATATGGGAGACGTCATCGGCGATCTCAACAAAAAGCGCGGTCGTATCCTCGGTATGGATCCCGAAAACGGGTTGCAGCGTATCCGAGCGCAAGCCCCCTTGGCTGAGCTTTTCCGATACGCCATTGATCTGCGTTCCATGACCCAGGGTCGGGGCGACTTCACCATGGAGTTCGATCATTACGAGGAAGTACCGGCGCCCATTACCCAGCAAGTGATAGAGGCTGCCAAACAGGAACAGGATTCCTAGAGAGACTAACGCTGACTTTTCACGCATAGTCTAGAGTAACGCCTCGATCCATTGTCGGGTGAAGGTCGGCGACCTCCCACTCACAAGAGCCACAGGGGGTGCGAAAATGGGGGAGCGACGGGGAGGAGCATCGTCAGGGCGGAGATTGCTCTCCGGCCGAGCCCTGGCTGCCGGGGTGCTCATGGGAGCTGGCGTAACGTTGCTTGCCGGGATCGTAGTCAGCTTGGTCTTGGCTCTGAGTGAGTGGGAGGGACCATCTACGTTTCTCCTGCGGGCCATCAATTATGGCAGCGCCATCATAGGAGGCGTGGTAGGCGGCAGAATCGCCGGTCGCGTCGGGTGGATGCATGGAGCGCTCGTAGGTTTGCTGTATGTCATAGCCATGACACTGCCGGCAGGGCGCCGGGGGATTCTGGTATTGGCCAGCTCTGAGTTCATGTTGCGGGCTTTGGCGCTGTGTGTAAGTGCGATGCTAGGCGGTATGTTTGGGGTAGGTACGACAAAGCATATCAGTTGAGGCTCGCAAACGCTTGACCTCGCTACCAGCCGTGTGCTATACTATCCTCGTCAGAGGGGTATGGTGTTAACGGCTAGCACGACGGTCTCCAAAACCGTAAGTGAGGGTTCGAATCCTTCTACCCCTGCCAACGAAAGAGAGCGATTGACTGATGATCACAGTCCGTCGCTCTTTCTTTTTTGGTTTTGATCAACAGTCTTCTTTGTCGAGAGCATAGCCTCCCGAATGGTCCATGATCTTGCTGGCCAGCTGTGCCTCTTCGGAGGAGTGGACTTCTACAGCGGCCAAGATACGAACCTTCGTTCTCCGATCTCGTCGAGCGGCGTGATCTCTGGCGGCGGTCGCTTCGAGAAGCTCATCAAGCTCACCCAGGGATACATCAACGGTTGTACTGTTGCCGACGAGCGTGTTGCCCGCGGCCGGCAGAGTCATCATCGGGGTGCCTGTAAAGCGCCAGCCACCGATGGGATCGTGATCGTGATCATCGGTATACTCCTGAGTCGCTTGTGGCGGCATGATGCGGGCCATGGCGATGCGTTCATCTGCAAACTCCCGACGCAACCCTTCAAGAGCCGTTGCCGCCTGTTGCTCATTCAAGAAGACGTAGCGCACGATACCCAAAGCCGGATAACACATCCTTTCTGAGCACTGCGGTATCCTCAAGTAGTATTCCCAAGGAAGGAGCTTGTCTGTGAGCGTAGAAGGATTGTGGCGCCATGATGCACACTCTGATTGCTCATCGCATTACTATGAGTGATGGCCGGTATCGCGAGGCCTCGACGCTTTCAAACGCTGAGCGCGCTCAGTTATTGGAAGCTGTCAGGCAGGTGGGGTCGTTAGTGATACCGGCCAGTTTCCATAGACGTAATTCCTGATAATCTATATTATCAGGAATTAGAAAGCTGCCATTTGACCACGTTTTTTCAGGAGGTCTCTTGACAATGACCACTTCCTATAACGCCTGCGTGGACTACTTCCTCGATTCTTTGACCGGGCGATCACCTCAGACACGTCGCAATTACGAATGCGACCTAGAGCAGTTTAAGCTCTTCCTAGTCTTGATGCGGCCGCATGTGGTGACCCGTATGGATCAGGAACGGCTAAATCAGCTGAAAGCCGAATTGCGGAAGTCTGACGGCAAGCTCTGGGACACCGAGCTTTTGAGTCGCAATTACAAGACCCGGTTGCGATCGCAGGCGCTACTGGATTGGTTTGATGTGGAAATCGACCGGATACGCAAAGAAGACGTCTTGGCCTTTTTTGCTTTCTTGGAATCTACAAAGGGTGTGAGCCGCTCTACTCTGTTGCGTAGGCTGGCCAGTCTGCGTCAGTTCTTTAGGCTCATGGTCAGAGAAGAATTCCCCGTGTGTCAGGAGACACTGGACAAGCTGAACGATATCAGAATCCCGGCCGAAAGGAAGTTACCCGTGGCCCTGGATGAAGATGAAGTGATGGGATTTCTAAGATCGATCGATAGCGAGCGGGATCGGGCCATTATCGTGGTAATGCTGTTTATGGGATTGCGGGTCTCCGAGGTTGTCCAACTGAACGTGAACGATATACAGCCAGGTCAGCGTAGTATCACGATCAGAGGCAAGGGTTCCAAAGAACGCCAGATACCGATCCATCCCATTGTCCATGAAGCTGTACAGGCATACTTAAAGGTGCGCATTGATGCCCCCGCCGATGACCTTGGAGAGCCGCTCTTTGTCAGCAATCGGAAGAAACGCATTGACCCCTCAACGATCCGTCGCTTCATTAAGCGCTATTCCCTTGCTGTCGATGAGTTGGAGATGCGCAAGAAACAAAGGCTCAGTCCGCATAAGTTCCGACATACTTTCGCCACTCTGCTCCTGTCCAACGGAGTGGATATCCGGTACATACAGGAGTTGCTGGGACATCAGCACCTATCGACGACGGAGATATACACCGCGGTCAGTTCGACTGAGCTGGAAGCAGCCATCGCCAAGCATCCTTTGGGTGATGTCGGCACTGATCAGAGCAGTTGATTAGCGCGGGTCGGAACGTGCAGTATCATTCCGGGGTACAAATCCGTATCTGACAGTCTGTTGATGCGGCGAATGGTGTCGACTGTGCGGCGCGGATCGGCTCCGGGAGGTCCGTGGTCTATCGCCAGACGCCAGAGAGTGTCTCCGGGACGGATCACCACTGGCTGAGTTTCAAGTGTCGCCGCCGCATGTAAACGCGGGATACCGCTTCCCCATCTGATCGCAGTCAAGATAAGCCAGATAAGCCCAATCAGTGAAAAGGCTGCCAGTAGTCTCAGTTTGTGTTTGGAGTCTTCTTCCGTCGCGCTCCGTCTGAGGATGTGTCTGTGCATCTTCATGTCTTACCCTCCTGCTTTTGTCGGCAAGACGAACTGACGTTCCGCAGCGGATAGCCCTATCATAGCGCGAACCCATGTTCGTGTCAAGAGCTATCCAGAACGAACGTTTGAAACCGGCGAACACGTGTGTTAAAATTAGACTTGCTTAATATGCGGAAAGCCGAGGTGATAGCTATTGGAGAGACTCACTCCGAGGCAGAGACAGATTCTCGATGTCATTAAAGATCAAGTAATTCGCAAAGGGTATCCGCCTTCGGTCCGCGAAATCGGCGACGCGGTCGGTTTGGCATCGAGCTCCACGGTCCATGCGCACCTTGAGACACTGGAGAGACTCGGATTCATAAGGCGTGATCCGACGAAGCCCCGAGCCATTGAGCTTCTTGACCCTGCGATGCCTAACCGCGAATTGGTGAATGTTCCGCTGGTCGGCCGGGTTACGGCTGGCCAACCGATATTGGCGGTTGAAAACATAGAGGATTACTTCCCCGTTTCTCGCGAGTTGTTGACCAAAGACGAGGCCTTCATGCTGCGAGTTAAGGGCGACAGTATGATCAATGCCGGGATCCTTGACGGTGACTATGTTTTTGTTCATCCGCAATCATATGCGTCCAACGGAGACATAGTGGTTGCTCTCATCGGTGACGAGGCCACTGTAAAGAGATTCTTCCGTGAGAATGGGCACGTGCGCCTTCAGGCGGAAAACCCGGCATATGATCCGATCATCACTACCGAGGTCTCTGTCTTGGGCAAGGTTGTGGGTGTCTACCGACAGATTCGCTAGGGGCCCTAGGGGCCAATGATCCCCAGGAGACTCCTGCCAAGACCGTTCAGAAGCCTAGTCATGGGGATCACTCCCGTTCGAATTCGAATTGCAATCTGCAATGGCACCTATGCATGCGTGCAGGCGGCGTGGATGTAGGTGTTTCACCACCCTCCCACCACACCGCCCCACGACGTCAAGTGCTTTGACGCGGATGATTTTGCCATCATCCGGCGCCAAGTTTGGACAGGCGCTGTCTGATAGGGTCTAGCCGTCCGACTACACGATGGCCCCGCCAGCTACACGTGTTTCGGACTTTGGGACCTTAGGCTTGGTCCTAGCTGCTGCCTGCAGAGCCGCTTGTCTGGTGACTCCTAGCATGGTGAAGAACATCTCCAGGGCCAGTTTTTGACCCGCGAAAACGGGTTCAGACCCGATCTGATCTGAGGATACGACACGGGGTAGAGATGCGTATCGCCCAACTGCGTAACGATATGCCATCTCTACCCCGTCTTTTTCAACGATATTCATCAGCTCGGTGTACTGGGATCGGCGGGTCTCCGCCAGAATTCTCCAGAACCGTGGGTTGTTGGTCAGAGGGCTTGCCAGGAGGTCTTGTTTGGCAAGGCGTTTGAACCTTTTCAGCCCTCGCAAGACATCATCAGCGGAGATCCGGATCAATCGTATCTCCTCCTCCGGTTGTGATTTGACTCATAGATCAAAAAACGTGTCAGACCGTAGATCGTTGGTCTGGCACGTGATGATCGGGCGCGCGAAAGCGGCGTCGAATGGTCACCGACCCTGTGTGGCCATCGACACCGATTCGGATTAGGTAGTACATCGCTGGTGGCGGATGTACAGGTCAATGGAAGCTCAGCGCAGTCCAATCTGTTCGCCCAGAGCGGTGGATGATGCTCAGAAGCAGCGCGTTCCGCCTTCTGATGGAACACCTGCCTCCCACCTCCTCCGTTTCATTGGTAGTATACGTCTGGGCGTACCGGAGGATACCAGTTAGCCATCGTCATCAGCCGGTCCCGTGTAGATCCTAATGCTGTAGTCCTCCCCGGTTTTTTCCAGGCCGAAAATCAGGCCCCTGCTTTTTAGGCTCCGGTTGAGAAAGGTGACCACACGGTGGAGTTCGGCCTTCTTGAATGTCTCGCTGGCAAGGAGTTGGAGTTGCTGAGATTCAGCATTCATACGAGCAAGATCCCCCACAATGTCAGTTTTTGATCAGTGAGCGGCCCACGCTGGAACGTAACGGGTCATGGCTAGGTACAAGGATCCGATTAGTGAGCTTCCATATAGAAGCATACTGCCACACGCCACCAATGACAAGCTGAGACGCAACCAACGAGGGAGGCATTCCGTACATTCAGAGTGCTCGAGCCACAGCAAAAGAGTAGCCGAGACGAGAGCTGCAAGCCCGCAATAGACGCCGACGGTTATCACCCGGGTCACTGACATGTTACCCCACCCCCGCTTGCATCCTATGCCTTCCGGGGGAGCCGGGTGAGTCTGGGCGTTAGAGCAGATCGAGTCGCCAGTCTTGCAGTCTTTCAAGACTGGCGTAGTGTGTCATGTCATAATGGACCGGTGTAACTGAGACGTATCCCGAGGCCAGCGCCTGAGCATCGGTTCCTGCTTGTCCCTCGTTGTCCACTGGCGTACCGGCGCGCCAGTAATAGACTCGTCCGCGCGGATCTACTCTACGATGAATCCCGTTCATGTAACGGCGCGAACTAAGTCGCGTTATTTTCACACCTTGAATGCTAGACGGCGTACTTGGGATGTTTACATTCAACAACGTACCGTCGGCAAGACCTTTAGAGAGCGCTTGGAGTGCACAACGGGCGGCAATCTCAGCCGCGGTCTGCCATGGACGCGGCGGACAGCCCTCGGCCAGAGAGACAGCCAAGGCAGGCACTCCCATCACTACGGCCTCCATGGCCGCGCTTACGGTGCCGGAGTATATGACGTCCGTTCCCAAATTCACTCCGTCATTGATGCCGGAGATCACTATGTCGCAAGGATCCTCGTCGGTCAGCAACACCTCAAGGGCTAAGCGAACACAGTCGGCTGGGGTACCATCAACAGCGTACGCCGTTATGCCCTCTGAAAACGGTACCGGATGCACTCGCAAGGGATGATACACGGTTATGGCGTGGCTCGTGGCACTGCGTTCGCGGTCCGGGGCTACTATGCTCACACGCCCCTCCTGTTGCAGCCGAAGTGCCAGCGCACGTAGGCCCGGAGCGTTGATGCCATCATCGTTACTTAGCAAAAAGTGCAAGGTACTCCCCTTCCGACCAATCAGTCTTTCGATCTTACAGAGAGCACTCCGTCAATGGTGGAGATCTCTTCCAGGACGGCAATGCGATCGACTTTGGAAGGCAAGGTCACGGACATCTCAAGGATAGCCGGTCGCGCATCTTGATCCAACTTCACGTCGTGAATGTTGATGTTGTGCCGTCCAAGGACTAGACCAATGGCTCCTAGCTGTCCCGGTCGATCGGAAATCTCAGCAACGATCACATGCCGCTTGGTAGATAAAAAAGACCTCTCAACCCTGGATAACAGCAGAAGTGTTATCAGAACAAGCAGTGTGGCGATAGAGGCAGGAACGATGGCACCGATACCTACCGCCAAGCCTATACCGGCAACTACCCAGAGACTGGCGGCTGTGGTCAGACCGCGTACGCTCGAACCTTCGCGCATGATGGTACCTGCGCCAAGAAAGCCTATGCCACTGACCACTTGCGCTGCGATGCGCGCTGCATCGTATGAAGGACGGGTATGTGCGAATCTGATACCAGCCAGGCCATATACCGAGATGATCATCACCAGGGCGGACCCAACGGAGACCAAGATATGTGTTCGAAACCCCGCCGGGCGTCCGTAGGCTTCGCGCTCCAATCCAATTAGGCCGCCAAACACCAGCGCCAACGTCAGCCGAACCGCGATTTCCCAATTCGAGAGGTTGGCCACCCGATCCCCTCCATCCTGTTTTGCGCTGACAAATCTACTCACACGAAGTATACAACCAGGAAAAAAGCTTGCCAACAGGCAAGCCCGCTTACTTCAAGGAGGTGACCGGTTTTAGAATTGCCTTTCGATCTTGCTTTTTATCCTGCACAGAGCGTTATCTATGGACTTGGTATGGGTGTGCAGCCGTTGGGCCATTTCTTTATACGATAAACCGTTGATATAAAGCCGGAATACGCGGTATTCAAAATCCGAAAGACTTTCCTTGATGTGTTTTTGTGTGTATTGCAAACGCTCACGATCGATGACCAGAGCTTCAGGATCATCTACCTTATTGTTCTGCAGGATCTCCATCAGCGTTCGATCGCCTTCAGCGTCGTAAATCGGCTTATGTAACGAGGTGTATGAGTTTAAAGGAATGTGCTTTTGACGTGTAGTACCTTTTATGGCACTTATTACGTTACGGTTAATGCAGAGTTTGGCGAAGGACCAAAATGAAGATGACCCGGGGGAAAAATCGCGGATGGCCTTGTACAGACCGATCATACCCTCTTGCAGCAAGTCATCGTCTTCGGCTCCTTGAAGGAAATAAGGCCGGGTCCATATATACACGAGCTTCTGGTACTTCAGTAGGAGATATTCGACGGCGTCATCGTTACCGGCTTGGGCGTAAGTAACCACTTCTTCGTCGGTCATTTTGGAAAAATCGATCTTCTGTTTTCTGTCGAGACCGTCCTCCAGTAGGGCATTGCCGCTCATGTGCCATCACTCCTAATGATCACGCACACTCGTTCCAACATTGACATTTCAACGAGAACGCTGTAGTTCCTCCCGTCAGATCATTAAGACTTTATCTTCTTCATAGCTGTGGATGACTCGCTTTTCGAAAATCTCGATAGGGCATAAAAAAAGAGCCCGGACCGCTTCTTTTGTTGTCCTCCGGGCTCTACGTACTGTGGGCTTTTTCCTTTTTACGCGCACGCATAAACTTGTCAGTGGACCTCCTTACAAGATCGAGCGCGCACCAATCGGTCAGGATTCTAAGCTGGATTTGCTACCTCTTGTTCTCGTGGCTGCGGTTGGTGCTCAAACTTACCTCGCTCGATTTCTGTTGTCGTAGAATGCGTCGCGCCGAATTCTGTGAGTAAACGCTGGCACGCATCCCACGGATCAACTCTGTCACCGCACGTGAAGACGTCTATAGCAGCATATCCATACTCGGGCCACGTATGGATGGCCAGGTGTGACTCCGATATGACTACCACACCGCTGACCCCTTGGGGGCTAAACTGATGGAACGCAACTTCGCGAATCTCAGCACCGGCCTGAAGTGCCGCGTCTACCATGACTGCTTCTACCAGGGCTCTGCTGGTCAGTACCTCAGGGTTACACCCGTATGCCTCGCACAGGATGTGCCTCCCCAAAGGCTTGTTCATTCCATTCGTTGCCTCCTTTCAGGAGGTTAGCAACCTCCTTGGAAAAGGCCGCGCGCCGTTGGCGCCGGCCCACAAAATCTGCAAGCCTCATTCTAACAGATCTCATCCGAATGTCAACATAGAAACGTCAGGCAGGAAGTTGGATCATGCAGGTGGTGCGACCCCTTTCAACAAGCCGTGATCGGCCAGTGTGCACAGAGCCGTCTCCAGAGCCACTTCCGTCTGATCACGAGAAATTGCACCTTGCATGAAGACAGCGTAGGGCGGCCGCAAGGGAGCATCAGCGGACAGCTCGCTGGAAGCGCCTTGAACAAAAGTCCCCGCAGCCATGATCACGTTGTGCTCATATCCGGGCAGTTCTGAAGGGACAGGCCTGGCGGTGCTGTCAATCGGGGACGCGGCCTGAATCGCTTGACAAAAACGCAGCAGAGCTTCCTTGCTGTTCAACTCAATGACCTGGACAGTGCATCCTCGCTTATCATCCCATTTGGGTGAGACTGAATAGCCTAGACCAGCGAAGACGTGAGCGGCGAGAATGGCGCTGCAGACCGCTTCACAGACCAGAAGCGGAGCGAAATAAAAACCTTGGAGCAGAAGCCGTCCGACACCGAGCATGGGTCCCACTCTGGCCCCAAGACCCGGTGCTGTGATCTCATCAGCCACGCGATCAATGAGATCAGCTCTACCCACGACGTAACCGCCTGCCGGGGCCAGTGTTCCGCCCGGATTCTTGATAAGCGAGCCGGCCATCAAATCCACGCTGCCAAAGTGGGTAGGCTCTACTTCTTCTACGAACTCACCGTAGCAGTTGTCCACGAAGCAAACAACGTCCGGTGCGGCCTCTTTGATACGTCTCGCAGCATGCCCGATTTCGGCGGCGGTCAATGAACGTCGCAGCAAATACCCGCGGGAACGCTGGAACATCACCATGCGAGTCTTGGGGGTGATGCTTGCTATGACACGATCGACGTCGATAGTCTCCTCAGGGGTCAGCGGGCATTCCCGATAGGTGATGCCCCAGTCTTTCATGCAACGTCCGGGGCCGTTTATAATGCGCTGTAGAGTATCATAAGGGGGTCCCGTAGCCGACATAAGCTCATCACCGGGACGTAACACACCGAACAGCGAAGCGGAAATGGCGTGTGTTCCCGATACCACCTGGGGCCGTACTAAGGCACTCTCGGTGGCAAAGACATCGGCATAGATTTGCTCGAGGGCATCGCGGGCAGGGTCGTTGTAGCCGTAGCCAGTCGTACCCGCCAGATGGTACTCACTCACCTGGGCACGCTTAAAGGCAGCCAGAACACGCCGTTGGTTGTGCCGACGAATGGCTGCCGCCCGCTGCCACTCTCTCCCCACTGCTTCTCGTGATCTGCTGACGATATCAACAGCCCATTGCGTATAGGTCAATTCCTTATGCCTCCCAAGAACATCCAGTCAGCAATTCTTCGTTCATTCCGTTACCCCTGCCGCGATCTTCTTTGACAACACAGTCTGTTCAACTCGCTGTCGTTTTGCTATTCTTAACCCGGCAGACTTGGTTATTTTGGGGGTATGGCCTTGGATAATAGACTGCGCGTAGCCATCATAGGATATGGGAACGTCGGCAGATATGCGTTGAAGGCAGTTCAAGCCGCACCTGACATGCTTCTAACGGGCGTCGTCCGGCGCGATCCTAAGACGCCGCAACCGTCTGAGCTGGCCGGCGTGAAAGTCGTATCCGACATTCGTGAGCTTCCGGATACAGAGGGAGCGCTTTTATGCCTGCCGACCCGCTTGATCCCGCAGTGGGCCGAACGGATCTTAAGCATGGGGATTAACACCGTCGACGGCTATGACATTCACGGTGAGTTAGCGGATCTGCGTCAGCGTTTGCACCAGGTAGCTCAGCGGGCAGGATCCGTGGCGGTGCTCTCGTGTGGATGGGATCCGGGGACAAATTCCATCGTGCGCGCCCTGTTTGAGCTTATGGCACCGCGAGGGATTACGTACACCAATTACGGACCGGGCATGTCTCTGGGACATACGGTGGCGGTAAAAGCCATTCCCGGGGTTAAAGACGCGCTGTCCGTCACGATCCCGGACGGGATGGGCGTACATAAACGGGCCGTATATGTTGAGCTGGAGCCGGGAGCGGACTTTCAAGCCATTGCAGAGGCCATCAAGTCCGATCCCTACTTCGTCAATGACGAAACCAAGGTGACTCAAGTGGAAGATGTCGAAAACCTGATCGATATGGGCCACGGAGTCTTCTTGGAGCGCAAAGGAGTCTCATCAGAGACGGATAATCAGCTGTTCAGATATGACATTCGTATCAATAACCCGGCGTTGACGGCACAGATCATGACCGCTTCTTTGAGGGCGGCCTCAAGGCAAAAACCGGGTTGCTACACTATGCTGGAGATTCCGGTAATTGACTTTCTCCCGGGTGAACGAGAGAGTCTGATTCGGCGTCTGGTGTAGTGGGTGATGCCAGTTGTGCAGAAGTGCACAAGACGCAATAGCCCTTTTCACAGTTGAAACGGCGCAACTCTAGCGGGGCGAAAAGAAGTCCTTGCTTAAACCCCGTTTGTAGCCCGTGTCGTTTTCCGATGGAGTACCCTACGAGTAGGCCGGTCAACAAGATCAGGGTCCCCGGGATCAAGAAAGAGGTCATTTCAGGATCACCGTCCCCGGTTGTCGATGAAAGATGAGGCCGATCGAGGCTGCGGTCAGGAGTGTCAACCCTGTGAGAAGTGGGCTTAGGAATGCACTGAATGCCACACTTAGTGATCCGCTCAGTATCACCTCACCCACTCCGAAGAGATGGCACCAGTTTCGGCCGTCGATGTGAGAGTCAACTCGCAGATCAATAAGATCGTCCAGAGCCTGTATAGTGAACATCGTCATCAGGGCCCACGCCATGACCATGGGTCCGGCGCCAATGGCCCCTATGACGATCGCCAGCAGGCTCTCTTGATATCCTCGCAGGCGAGACGGAAGCGCGCGAGTGAGTTCGCTCGTCATGCCGATTGCATAGGCGCTGAGAAATAGAGCCGCCGTCAGCTTCGGCGACAGTAGACTCCCGACACTCAACCCGACGAGGGCATATGGTAATGAGGCATTGCCCAAGTGATGGGCTGAGGTTTGTACACCCTGCAGGAGGTCAACGGGAGCGTCGAGATAATCATCCATAAGTCGTATAGCGAGGCCGACTGTCCACAAACCGGCAAAGGCGGCCAGCAGACTGCCACAGGAGGATATTCCTGCCTCTTGTCCCGCTTTCCCCAACAATGGGAAGAAGCTAAACCCAGCTCCAGACAAAGCGCTTCACTTCCTTGAAACCGTGACCGTAGAGGGCTGAAATCGGGATGATAAGGTGGCCGGCGAATTCCCTGCGGATGATCTCCAATCCTTCGGCTGCAGTAGGCAGATCCATCTTGTTGGCCAAAATGCAGTAGCCTCCGCGCATTTGAGCGAACTGGGCCACCTGGTAATCCACTTCCCCGATAGCGCCGACTGCGCCTCGCTCGGCGGCCTTCGATGCGTCAACCATGTGTAATATGGCGCGTGCCTCTCGGACATGTGCCAGTGTTTGCGCCATCGCCCGACGGACTTCGATGTCGGCGTGAATGCCATCCATGAGCCCGCTGGTGTCTACCAACTCAAAGGTCTTTGAGCCCTTCCCCGCCGGCAGTTCCAGAGTGACCGATTGAAGACGGCGAGTTTGGTGCGGAACCGTACCTGAGAGATCACGAACAGCGACGTCCACGGCATAGGCTTGTACTTGACGGTTTCCCATGGGATCAAGGCTGGTCACTTTGATGTGAGACATACCAAGAAAGCGGGCAAAATGAAGAACGAAGAGGCTCTTCCCCACATTCGTCTTGCCGATGACTAGGCATCTGCTTACCAATCGAAGGGTACCTCCTCGATGTCTGTCTCATGGAGTAGCATGAGGTCTGTGCGAGTGATGGTCTTACAGTCGATCAGACGCACGGCTTGCTTGCGGATGGCTCTTTCAACGATGTTTCGAACTAAGCGAGCGTTTCCAAAGTGCGGATCTCCGCTGTCGAGTGCCTTGTGCAAAATGTCTTTGAGCCTACTCCTGGCGGCCGGAGACAGTCGGTACTGGCGCTCTTTTACCATCAGTTCCGCGATACGCTGAAGTTCATCTAGGTTGTAATCCGGGAAATCAACTTGTATCGGAAAACGTGATCGCAGACCGGGATTGCACTGCAGGAAATAATCCATCTCATCCCGATAACCGGCCAGGATCAGGATCCACTCGTTCTTGTGATCTTCCATGGCCTTGACAAGACTGTCGATCGCTTCCTTGCCGAAATCCTTCTCGCCGCCGCGGGCCAAGGAGTAAGCCTCGTCGATAAAGAGAATTCCGCCGAGAGCTCTTTTGACGAGTTCTCGGGTTTTTTGAGCTGTGTGACCGATGTATTCGCCTACCAGATCAGCTCGCTCCGCTTCAATGAGATGGCCCTTGGACAGGACTTCGAGTTCTCTGAAGATGCGGCCAAAAATACGGGCCACGGTTGTCTTTCCCGTTCCCGGATTGCCCTTGAAGATGGCATGCAAGACCACAGGTTCGGCGGCCAGCATTTCGGCCTTTCTACGCTGCTGGATTTCAACGAAGGCCCGGACTTCGCGGACCAGTGTCTTGATCTCGTCGAGTCCGATCAGAGAGTCGAGTTCTTCGAGCACTTGGGCGACGCGCTTGTGCTTATCTTTGACATCCTCGACCGGCGGTCTGGGCCGCGTCTCTGCCGGACGGCGTGGCACTGTCTGGGTGGGCGGCAGCGAGTCGAGACGCCGAAACATGGAGAAGGCTTCGGCCGGTGTCAGCTGCCCTTGTTCAAAAAGATGGAGTATTTCCTCCGGGGTCTTTGGTAGGGACACGAAGAGGCTCACCCCCTTTTACGGCAGTTCACTTCGCATGTATATGCGCAAAGGGGATGAACCATGTTGGGATTCGGTCACAGACGGGGCGGACCTTCTTTATGC
>LFTP01000349.1 GCA_001513395.1 Clostridia bacterium DTU080 | reverse complement strand
CACGTACGGTTCTGTGAGAGGGCTGACGCTCGCCTGATCAGCGAGCGTCACCCTACTCGATCTCAAGTCGTGACAGCTTCTTATCGATAAGCGGCAGGTGTTTGCCGTTTATTGGTAAATACCTTTGCACACATCCAGCGATAACAGCATGGGGAGGGGTTTTTACAGGTGAGACACCATCGAGCGCTTATCGGGTGTTTTTGCGTGACAGTAAGTCTTTTGCTAACCTTCGCTGCGCAGAGCGCTCCCGCAGTGGGTGCCAATGTCTCAGGTGCTCTGGGTCAGAATCCGGCCTTGCTGGGATTTGCTCCGGTCTTTACCGCGGCCGCTGATGTTGATGTTGCCTTGCCCGGAGTTGCTGGGCTGCAGAGTCTGATGGACGAATGGTACGATAAGGAAGCGGAACAGCTAAAGATACTGCTCGATTTCTCCAGTCAAGAAAAAGCTGAGGAGACCTTGGCCGCTCTCAATAAGGCCTTCAGCACACTTCAGGACGGGCAGGGCTTGGCAGTGACGGGCCTGACCCTGGGCAGATTGGGATTGGGTGTCACCGCTTCGGCGGCGACCCACACCGTTGATCGCTCCTCTATCGTCAGCGATGAAGGCACATCTTCCGGTTATGCCGGCACCCTTGATCTTACCCTGGATGGGATTGAAAGAGCTGACGCCGTGCTGGCCATCGGCCTGCCCATAACCAGGTTTTTGGCCGTGGGGGCCTCGGCCAAGATGAGCAGGTTGTTTGCCCAACAGATGGCCATTGAGGCGACGATAGAGGACTTGGCAGATGACGATGAGGCCGCTCCGACAAGTATCTACGAAGTTGGGGAAGGTTTGCTCTTTGACGCTGGTGTGGCTTTGAACCTCAAGTACGTGCAAATCGATGTGGCCCTGAAGGATATCGGTAACGTGGAGTGGAAGGCGGAGAAACCACCTTGGGATGAGGATGCCGTTGTCGGAGAGCCGCGAGATCATAGTCCCTTGAGACGTTTCAGCGGAGGAGTGGTCTTAAAGCCGTTTGATTCACTGGATTTGTCAGCCCGCTACGATAAAAACCTGGCCGGGAATACCGTGGTGCGGGCGGAAGCCGCATTTCGTCCCGTGCGTTGGCTCACTTTGAAAGTGGGTCAGGTGGCCGTGGACGGTGAGCGGACCTACTATACACTGGGCGGCGGGCTTCGTCTGTGGGCGTTTGGTCTGGATGCCGGTATTGCCGCCAAGGACGATGTCATCGTGGGCGGTCGGGCACGATTGAGCATCGGTTTCTAAAGAGGTGAAAGCCGTGCAAAAGCGGGTTTTCTTTTTGGCCTTGATCTTTTTGCTTTCGTTGTCGGGGTGTTCACTCCGCTTGCCCATGTTTCCTAAGATACGCAATGTGGAATTGACCACAGTGGTCAAGAGCAAGCCTTTGAGCATAGGGGAGCAGAATTCAACCAGTGTCTCTACGGACAGCTTCAATGTTGAACAAGGGAAGAAAATCGATCCGGTCAGCGGTGAGATCATCGACGGCGATACCGATGACAGCGTGTTGAGCTACACCGTCAGCGGTGTTGAGGTGCCCTCCAATCTGACCGAAGCCGTTGAACTCGAGGTGGAGGCGATCTACTTCAAGGCAGAGATGCCCCAAGGGATTGAAGGCGGCTCGGCGGTTATCGTTCTGAGCGCTCCGGGCGGTGAGACCGTCGTTTTGGTGACCGCAGTAAGTGACGGTGAAAACAGAATAGATATCAGCGCTGACGATCGGGAGATCTTGTCCGAGATGCTGAAGAACACGTCAGCCATCGATGTGGAGATTCTGCTGGACGGAACGCTTGCCGGCATGACTCTGGCCGATGTCAGAGTTCAGGCCAAGGCCATCTATAATAAGGATGTTTAAGGATCGGCGCACTTGTACTCAACCTGCCGGGGATCGCGCAAAGCAGTCCCCGGCAGCTTTTTTTCTACGGCTGAGCGGTCAGCAGAACAAAGCCCGCTTCTTCGGCCGGTACTTGCCAACGGTTCCCTTCGAGCCATTGCACGCCTTCTGAGTGCACCACCTTCATCTGCTCCGGGATGGGTATGTCAAACACCAGGCTTTCTTCCGACTGCAGATTGAGCAGGGTGATCAGGATTTGTCCGTTCAACTCGTGGGCGGTATAGGCCCAATCCGGATTGTTTACGGTCAGTTGGTGACCGGGATACTGGGTCATGGTACCCACCCGGACGGGCATGTTCTTGGGTGCGAATTGCTCATCGACGCGCTTTCCGTCGTGGAAGAAATCCTCGTACTTGGCCAGTTGACCGGTTGTCTCACTCAGCATCTGCCAATACGGAGCGTCCATGTTGGATGGATAATACAGCAAAACACCTTGAGCTCCCGCGGCCAGGGAACCTATTATCTGTTGCCGGACACGATTTGGAGAGTTGAACACAGTAGCTCCGGCGTAGCGGACGAGAAGAATGGGCACGAGTCTGGTCGTTGCGGCCTGTTCCTTCTCCATGGCGTCCCGCCACCCCTGTACGTATTCAATGACGTGCTTGACCGCTACGTCACCGTAACCGGCGTAGATCTGGGGCATGATCACGTCGCAATAGGGAGCCAAGGCCGCTGCTTTGGTCCCGTAACCCAAGGTGGTCAGGTCGCTGTCGCAGTCACCGTAAGCCTTGTTGACCGTGACGGCTAGCTTGGCCTCGGGGTACACCTCCTTGAGTTCCCGATTGATCCGTTCCATGTACCGGCTGACCTGAGCCGTGCGAAAAGCAACCCACAGACGGTACAGACGGGCGATCTCAGGATCTTCGCTGACATACGTCTGACGGCTCAGCTGTTGCATGGCCCTGCGCAGAAGATCTATATCCGCATCGCTCAAGTCGTAGGTCTGTTTGAAGGCCGCCAACGATTTTTTGCTGAAGCCCCGCAAAGGATTGGGCTCGAAGTCGAAAGTGGCCCAGCCGTCGTGCTGTTTGGCCTGATCCGCCAGTTGGGCGACGCCGGGAGCACGGACATCGGAAGGCAACTCAATAACGCACTGAGGATCGGAGTAATCTCCGGGATAGGCGGTCCCGTTGACATCCACATCAGGACAAGTCTGGCTGTAAAAAGCGGATTGATGAACGTATCCGCCCGTCAGTATGCCGTGTGCCTTCATACCGTCGTAAAAGGAGCCGTCGGCCCGTTGTATGAAGTTCACGCCCGAGGCGGCGAGAAATCGTCCCACTTCGTGACCGGCCGTATCCGCCCGAGCCAACGAGTAGTCCCACAGGCCGATCCAAGTTCGCCGCAGAGAGCCGTCCGAAGGACTCAAAGGCAGAAGCTCCAAGGGCCAACGCTCCTGTAGGGCGAAATTGGGCTCCGGAGACAGGGTGCGATGCTCCAGGATGAGGGAGATATAGGCCTGTTCGTTGTCTAGCGTATCAGGTGCAGTGATGAAAAAGGACTGAGATCGCCATTCGGACAAGGGCCGCTCACCGGGCAGTCCGGCCAGGTGATTGTTTCTGACCATGAAGGTGTAGCGGGCCAGCACACGTCCGGAAGAGGTGACTTCGGATTCAGCTCTGAGCAGTTCGTATTGGCCGCCCGTGGTACGGACCGCCGTTCCGGGGGGCAGGTCGAACTCGAGATAGATGGCATGGAAGTCAGCGGAACGGACGGCTTGGCCGGCCTGCAGCATGAGAGTCAAGGGTTGTGTATGACCGGCGACTAAGCGCACGGGGGTCCCCGGATTGAGTGAGGCGGGGATAAGAAGCGCTCGCCAGTCGGCCGGAGTCCTTGCCGCTTCCGCCAAAACAGGCCGGATCAGCATCAATACAACTACCAGCACAAACAGATTTATCATACAGCGTCCAGACATTGCCTGACACAAGCCTCCTTCGATGATGGTCCGCCTTGGCCTTCGCTTTCGGCGGCATTGCATTTTTTGGCAGCCGCAAAGAGCGCCTGTGCCAGGTAATTCCTTGTCCGGCGCGCACTTCCTTGTACTTCGTCGGATGAGCGCAGACAAGTTAAAGTGACGCCGCCTCGAAGGCCGCGTCACTTTAGCGGTGAGCATAGGAGGATGAAGAGGCGGATTCGCTCAGGCGTTCAGTCTCTTGGCCGTCTCACGCTCCGTGATGAGAAGCCAGGCAGAAAGGATTATTGACAAGATCCCGACGACGACATTGCTCCAGAGCATATCGGAGGCGATCAAGACGAAAATGGGAGATATGGCCAGCCAGGCTCCGGCAAGTCCGCTCACCCACTGTAACCACGTTGCTTTCGGAACCCGCCATGCCCACACCGAGCTTATTAACATGATAATGCCCACAATCCATGCGTTCCACGAACTGAGAGGATCGCCCGTCACGCCGATGGCCCATGGAGACACAAACAACCACAGGCCGGCTACACCTTTGATCACGTCTTGCCATCTGCCTTGTGAATCCATGATTGAAGACCTCCTTTAAGCCGTGGCGGCACAACCCAGATTTTGTCGCTGTCTTTTACAAGGTTATTTGACATCAAAGCAGTTTGTGACAAGGAGCGTGTGTGACCCTTTGCCTAAAGATACGCAATAGCTGATCGAAGCAGACCTGGCTGAGTATGGCAGGCGACGAAAAAAGCGACAGGGGAGTCAGCATATGAAAGGAAAATCGCCATACGTAGCGAACCAAGGCTATGGAGAGTAAGACAAACAAAAGAAAGGAGCATGTGTTTTGAAGAGGCTTCATGTACTTGGTGTAGTTGTGTTGCTTTCTCTGGTCGTAAGCGTCGTAGCCGGCGCAGCGACAAATCCGAATCTGAAGGTCGTCATCCCCAAGGCTGCCAAAGCTCCCGTCATCGACGGCAAGCTGAATGATCCCGCCTGGCTGAACGCGAGCATCAAGGGTGCCAAGGTTGTCAGCGACGTTGACAACACCGGTTCAGTCCTCACCCCGTATCCGCGTATCGCCTATCTGACCTATGACGACAAGGCGCTGTATGTGGCGTTTACGATCTTCGCCCCCGATGTAACGAAGTTGGAGACCAGCTTCCCGGCCTTCTCTCACAACGACGAGATTGAGGTCTTCCTGCAGCCCTTCAAGACCGGTTCGCACCTGCAGTACGGCGTTACCGCCAGCGGCGCGACGGGTGGCACGGGCACAGGCGCCGAAGTGGTCGTCTTCAGAGAGGGTATCCGCTGGGTTGTCGAGATGGCCATTCCGTGGACTTCGACGGGCGGCAAGGCTCCTCAGCCGGGCGATGAGTGGGGTCTTAACCTCTGCGGTCGCCAGGTCGCCTTCGGTGACCAGTGGATTGCCTGGAACTGCACCTTCGGTGGCTTCCACAACCCCTCGATGTTCGGTACCGCCATCTTCGGTGAGTAATCACTGTCATTGCAAAGACCGCCGCGAGGCGGTCTTTGCTTGTGCGCCCGGCATGTCTGCCGAGCCGGAGGGCTGAAAGAAGCCCTCACCACTCAACCAGCGGGAAGGGAACCCGTAGGCAAGGGCGGGCCTGGCAACAGACCGTCTGGAGGAAGCCGAAGGGGGAGCATGGGACTTAGCGAAAGCGAACCGAGGTTGGCCC
>LFTP01000051.1 GCA_001513395.1 Clostridia bacterium DTU080 | reverse complement strand
TCCCTGCAGACTGCGGGCATCTCCCAGCGAGGCCACCGTAGCGTCGATCCTATCGCCGCTGCGGGCAAAGCCCGGGAGCGTAGCCGTCACCACCACCGCCGCCACATTGCGCGACCGCATATAGCGCACATCCACATCGATCCCGAAGCGCTGCAGCATATTGCTGATCATCTGGACGTTGGCCTGGCTGCCCGGCCCATCCCCCGTGCCGTTTAAGCCGACCACCAGTCCCAAGCCGATCAGTTGGTTATCCCGGACGCCCTGCACCCGAGCGATATCCTTAATGCGCACTACCGGCAAGGTGGCCTCCGCCCTCACCGAAGCGGCCTCCGTCTCCTCCGCCGGCTCCGGCGCGTCCGCCCAACCTATGGGAGGAAGCAAGAACATCAACATCAGAAGCAGCACACATCCGCCGACGCGTCCTATCTCCGCCCGCATGCTTTTCACTCCCTTAAAAACCACGCTGCTTCATGTGAGACTAAAACAGCCAATGGAAAAACCGAGTGATGATCCCCTGGCGCTGCTTGGCCCCCAAAGAACCCGCGCCTTGGTAGGCGATCTCGGCCTCCGCCACACTCGTCGACAACACCGTATTATCCCTCGATATATCCTCCGGGCGCACTATACCTGAGAGCACGATCTCTTGCGTCTCCCCGTTGACCACGATCGTCTGCCGCCCCTCAATGCGCAGATTTCCTGAAGGCTCCAGCGCCTTCACCTCGGCGGTCAGACTAGCCCGAAGAGTGCCTCCGCGCACCGTCTTGCCCGTCGAACGCAGTCGGTCGCCGCCTTCAACATCGGCTTTGAGCTGTCCCGAAGAATCGAAGGGGAAATCCACCCCGACTCCCACACCGCTTTTTTTCTGCGTCTCCGTACCGGCCGTCTGGGTGGCCTGGGCCTGTTCGACGATGATCACCGTGATCAGATCCCCCACCTTCCAGGTGCGGGGCAAAGCCGAATACAGCGAACCCGCTCCTTCATGCCACAAAGATGACGCAGAAAGCGGGAGCGTCACCGAAAGAGTCAGCCAATAGGCAGCCAACAAGACCGGACACAGCTTCCAACGGATTCCCGCCTTACTCACCGGCTCCCACCTCCACCAATGCGGGCGTCACCAGTACTCCGTAGACCGTCTTTCCGGTGCGCAGGTTGCGCACCGCCACCCGCCGGCCCAAGTATCCGTCATCGATCAACGTGCCTGTATCGGCCACCCGTACCGCTCCGATCGCCGTGACCAACTGCACTTCATCTCCGGCCAAGGCATCGGGGGCGATCTCCAACTGATCGCGGGTTAAGACCGCCTCAGCTTCCGCGCTCCGGGTCAGGCGCCACTCGACATCCGAGGACCAATCCTGTCGCCTCACCGCCTCAGGCGGTACACTCATCACGGAACGCCGCTCCCAGCGCACGTCCGCCGGATCAAGAAGGGCATGGCGCTCCAATCGCCGCGAGGCGACGAGCACCTCCGCTTCCGCCGTGACGCTGCAAAGCACCGTCACCTGGCCCACAAGCCGCCCCCCGCTGCGGATGTTCACCGGCACCTGCAACCCGCTGCCGGGCTTATGACTCACCTGGCCTGCCTCCAGGGTGTAATCATTTGCCACCGCCGGAACGGCGCCGCTCACCGTGGCCGTGATCCGTTGCGCCGCCACCCCAAAAGCCTTTTGGAGCCAGCGATCGACGGCTTCTTTGGCTACCTGTATCAAGGATTCCGCGGGAACGGGTGTGGCCGCCGTTTGCACGCGTATCGGATCGTCAGTAGCCTCCAAAGCCACCTCCGCTTCCGATATCCCCGCCTGGCGCAGGCGGACCCGCACCGAACCGACAAACAGACGGCGTTCGGCCCCGGGCAAAGCCGCCCTACCGACGACAAGCTCACTCAGGCGCTGCCCCAAAAGCTCATCGCCGCTTTCGATGTCGGCAATATCGCCCAGGCGAATCTCAGGGCCCGAGACCGTCGCCAGAGGATGCAGGCGAGCCACCGCCAAAGCCGCCTGCGCTTGCCAACCCAAGAAGATCAAGGCGACAGCCGCCAGGCCGCTCAGCCAAGTTGCGCCCTTTTTGATCATCAGCCTACACCGCCTGACGCCTTATCTAGCGTCTGAGGTTGTTGGCGGTCTGCAGCATATCATCAGAGGCCTGAATGGCCTTCGAATTGGACTCATAGGCGCGCTGGCTCATGATCATGTTGACCATCTCTTCCACGACCTGGACGTTGGACATCTCCACAAAACCCTGGGCGATCGAGCCCAGTCCGTCCAGACCGGGTGTGCCCACGATGGGCTCTCCCGAGCCTGCCGAAGGCAGGTAGAGATTGCGTCCCCAGCTGCGCAAACCCGCCGGGTTGACAAAGCGCGCCAGCTCAATCCGGCCGACTTCCTCCGGCCGGTCTTGCCCACTGAGAATAACCGTCACCGATCCGTCGGAGGCCACCGATACACTGACCGCTCCGTCAGGAATCACGATCTCCGGCTCCAAGGGAAAGCCGTCGGAGGTGACCAGCCGGCCCAGGCTGTCTTTTTTCAAAGCGCCGTCGCGCGTGTAGGCTATGGTGCCGTCGGGCAGAAGCACCTGCAGAAATCCGTCACCTTCGATGACCAGATCGAGGGGGTTATCCGTCTGTTTGAAAGCGCCTTGAGTGAAGATCTTCTGCGTGGCCACCTGGCGCACCCCGTGACCGATCTGGATTCCCGTCGGCACCTGAGCACCCGTAGTGGCCGGAGTACCCGCCACCCGAATCGTCTGATACAACAGATCCTGGAAATCCACGCGGCTTTTTTTGTAGCCGGCCGTGTTGACGTTGGCCAGGTTGTTGGCGATGTTGTCAATGGTAAACTGCTGCCCCGCCATACCCGAAGCAGCGATCCACAACGAACGCATCATAGCGCCTGCGCCTCCCAATCCTGTAGTCTTCTTGCCGGGAGGCAGCTCATGGCGGTGGGCCTCGTTCGTTCCGCCCACCAAGGCTTCCGCATTGCGGTCCGGCCTCTATCTTCTCCCGGCATCTTTTTTGTCAGCTACACTCTGGCGAGCTCGTTCACCGCTTTGTTCAAAGTGTCATCGTAGGTCACGATCACCCGCTGATTGGCCTCATAGGCCCGCGTGGCGGCGATCAGCTCCACCATCTCCGTCACCACGTTGACATTCGACTCTTCCACAAAGCCCACGGCCAGCTGCGCCTCACTCTCCGTCGGCGCACCGCTCCCTTGCGTCGGCCGATAAAGCCCCCCTCCCACGGGTTCCAGAGCTGACGGATCGGCAAACTCCACAAAACGCAAGAAACCGACGATCTCTCCGTCGCTGATCAGCTCCCCTGCGCTGCTTAAGCACACCTGAGCTCCGGGGGCCAAAAGAGGACCCTCAGTGCCTAAGACCCGCAAGCCCTCCAAGGTGACCAGCCAACCGTCCTGATCGACGACGAAACGCCCGTCACGCGTATAGGCCTCACCGGCCGGGGTTTCGACCGAAAAAAACGCATCACCGGCGATTGCCGCCTGCAGCTCGCTGCCCGTCTCACGCAAAGGACCCGGGCTCCAGTGCAGATAGGTCGCATCGATCTGCGTACCCACTCCGAGACGGCCCACCGGCGCGGACTGCACGCGCCCGTCCAAGGCCCGCCGTTCATGGCGCATCAAATGCTCAGAGAAGCTGCGATACGTGCCGTCCAGGCGTTTGAAACCCGTCGTCGCCGCGTTAGCCAGGTTATTACTCACGATATGCACCTTCTCCATGCCGGCCAGCATCCCCAAGGCCCCGGAGTATAACCCGCGCAACTGTTTTCACCTCCTCTTATCTATCTGAAGTAATGCTGGTCGACATTATTCGACTCCGCTCACCGGACTTCCTTTCAAAGCCCTAGAGAAAATCGACCAGGCTGATCCGCAAAAGCTGGGCCGTGGCCGCCAGGGCGGTCTGGTAGGCCGTCTCTTCTTCCTTCAGCTGAATCAGAGCCCAACCCAGATCCACTTCTTCATCGGCGCTTTTGCGCTCGATCAGATCGTGTTCCATCGTCAGCAAGTGATCTTTGAGACTTTCCAGGCGGTTGATGCGCACTCCGACCGAGGTGTGCACACAGACCAAAGCGTCCATGGCTTCCTTTAAAGCGCCAAGCGTCTCATCGCTCGCCTTCTCTCCGGCGGCCAACTCTGCGTGTAAGCGTTCCAAGGCGGCTAAAGGCTCTCCGAATATGCGCTGCGCTCCCAGATCGAGACCGGCCAGATCGGCAGCCGATGTGTTGGCCGCTCCGGAGTCAAAAAGCCGTCGGTTGTCATATCTCGTCTGGGCGATATCCTTCAGCTGTTCGATCAGACCGGCTACCTTGTCGCCTAGGATACGCAGATCGTTTTCGGACAGGCCCGGTGACCCCGAATAGACCGCCAGCTCCTGGGCTTCGATCATCAGCGTATTGGCACCGGACAAGACCGCGTCCGCGGTCGATAGCAGTGAGTGCCCCGCCTCTACCTGAAAGCGGCGCTCTTCGATCCCGCTGAGCAACGAACGGTAAGTCAAAATCCGGGCGATGGCCGTCGGATCATCCGAGGGCCGCTCCACACGCCGACCCGCCGATGCGTGCTGCCAGGCCTTTTGCAGGCGCTCGGCTCTCAGCATCACCCGGTCCTTCGCACTCTGAGCCCACTGGGCATGCGTAATACGCACACTCTACACCTTCCCTTCGTCAGGCTATCTGCCGACGTGACCCGTTCTGTTGACCAACACCTCAAGAGCCTCATCGATCACGGTGAGAAAGCGCGCCGCCGCGGCGTAGGCCTGCTGAAAGCGCAACAGATCCACCAACTCTTCGTCCAAAGAGACCCCCGAGACCGACTCCTGTCGCAATTGGGCAAAATGCGTCAAGGCCCGGGCGCTTTCATGGCGCACGATGAGCGAAGATGCCTCGGCTCCAAGTTCGGCCACCAAGGCGGCATAACGCTGCCCGATGGACGGTACCTCCCCGGAACTTGCCTGCCGCAGAGCAGCTATCTCCTGGGCGATCAACCCGTCGCGGCCGTCCTCACCGGCCGATGCAGCCAATTCATCCGCACCCACCGCCACAGCCATGTCCCTCGCTCCGGTGCCGACAAAAAACGCCCCGCCCGGCTGTCCGGCCGGTGTGTAGCCCCGTTCATGGAGCCCGTTCACTGCACTGATGATCTGCCCGGCCAAATCATCGAGCGCCGCCAAATACTTCGGGATGTCGACGTTGTGGGTGGCCAACAATCCCGCCAGGGCACCGCCCACATCACTCAGGCTGCCTCCCGTGGCCATGGTCAGGGTCAACTCATCTTCGTTTGACGTCAAGACCAGATCGGTCTGCCGCATCCCGTCGACCAGAATCCGCCCGCCGATCAAGACTTGGACATCGCCCTGCGGACGCTCACGGACCTGGACATCGGCCAACTCGGCCAAGCGCATCAACAGTTCATCGCGCTTGTCCAGCAACGCATTGGGCTGACCCGCCCCTACGCTTCTGGTGGCGGCCATGATGCTTTCGTTCACTTCAGCCAAGCTCTTAGCAAGGGAGTTTATCTCCCTCACCGCAGCCTGCACCCGCTCAGCCTGTTCGGCCTGCAGCGAGAGAATGTCACCGGCCGTTTCACGAAAGGCCAGGGCCAGCGTTTGGGCCCGATAGAGCACCGTGTTGCGCGCTGCCTCATTGCCCGGGTTGGTCGCCAACTGCCCCCATGCGGTCCACAGATCGTCCAAAGCCGTGCCGATCGTCGCCTCGCCAGGCTCGCCGAACAGCTCCTCCAGCCGGGCCAGGACGTCTTTTCTTACCGCCGCCTCTTCTTCCTGTGAGGTGAGCCGGCGGACGCGGGAAGTCAAAAAGGCATCGTACTGCCGGTAGATGCCCTCGATCTCCACCCCGCCCATCAGGCCGGAGCCGCCGATGACCGTCGGACTGTGCTGGGCCACCTGTCGCGAGTAGCCCGGCGAGTTGGCATGGGCGATGTTCTGCCCCGCCACCTCCATGCTCTTGAGCTGAGCGGTCAGTCCCCGACGGGCGATCTCCAGTCCTACAAAACTGCTCATGGTCTCATCCCTTCTTTTTGCCGCTCAGGCCCGAATGTCACAGACCGCGGGAGCGCTCTTTTTCTCCCGGGCCCGCTCATCAACCGCGGCGTAGGTGCCCGTCTCTTCCTCAAGCAAGCTCAGACAGAATTCCACCTCAAAAAGCAGCTCTTCCAAAAGGAGACGATTGGTGTCACAGGCCTGCCGCAAGGCGGCCAGCGTCCGCTCGGCGGCCGGTACCTGTTCGGTCCTGATCCTATGCCCTCCGGCCTCGAGCTCGCCGAGCAAGCGGCACTGGATCTGCAAGATCTCGGCCAGCTTCTCAGGCTGACGGGCCATAATGGCCGATCGTTTTTCCTCCTCGCACTCCAAAAGCCGCTTCAAAACATCCACTGCTTCAGTTCCGGCGCTCATGAATCGTCCTCCGCAACTCCGAGCATCTTTTTGGCAATCTCCTCGGCCGGGACACGGTATTGGCCGCGAGCTATCGCCGCCCGCAAGGCCTTCACCTTCTCCGTGCGCACCTCGGGGGTACGAGCCGCGGCCTCTTGCAATCGTTGAAACATCTGAGCCTGCTCAGATAAAACCACCTGATCTTTTTTTCCCGCCGCATCCTTCGCTGGCCGCGTCTCACGCCGCCGAACGCCTAAATCCTCGGCCTGCGGTTTTTCCGGCTGTCTTATGCGCTGCACATGACGCGCATTCATCTTGAGGCACCTCGTTTCGCCCGTTGACTGCTACCATAGTAAACATCGACCACCGAAGGGAGATCCTTTAGCCCCCGGGGGCCTTCTCCTCCAAATCGAGGAGCAGCTGCACCTCTCCCTGCCCCACGCCCAGGGTCTGAGCGATGGCCGTCACCGTCTGACCTTCGGCGGCCATTCTTTTGACCTCGTCCCGTAGCTTCCGCCAGCCTGCGGAAGGCTCCGATTTGTCCAGCTCCTCATGGAGAAGATTGGCGAAGCCCTGCTCGGGCTGCGCTTGCTGAGTGCCCAGCCGCTTTTCGAGCAGGCGCCGCAGCCCCTGCAACTGGACGATGACGACGAGCAGCAAAATAACGATCACCGCTGAGAGCATCTCATCCGTCTCCTTTGGCCGCCGGCGGCTCCTCCAGATGAGCCCGCAGGCGCAGCAAGGCTCTCGTGTGCAACTGGCTGACCCGCGACTCACTCACATTCAAGACCAAGCCGATCTCTTTCAAGGTCAGCTCTTC
>LFTP01000115.1 GCA_001513395.1 Clostridia bacterium DTU080 | reverse complement strand
CAACAGGACGATATCCGTCGTAGTACCGCCGGTGTCGACGACAATCCCGTTTTCCTGACGCGCCAGATAGGCTCCGCCCGTACAACTCGCCGCCGGTCCGGACAAGATGGTTTGCACCGGTTGTTGTAGCGCAGTCTCGGCGCGCACCAAAGAACCGTCGCCCTGCACGATGACCAGCGGTGCATGGAGGCCAAGATCGGCTAACGCGGTCTGCACGGCGGCGATCAGTTCTCGAATGATAGGAATGAGACGCGCATTCAAGGCCACGGTGGCCGCTCGTTTCACCGAATGCAACTCGCCCGTGAGCTCGTGGCCGCAAGTGACCGGCAGATCGGTCAGCTCCTGCGCCAATGCCTTCACCGCCAGCTCCTGTGCCGGGTTCACCACGCTCAAGAAGCCGGAAATGCCGATAGCCTCCACATGCTGCGCGGCGGCTAAGATGGCCTCCCGCGCGGCCTGCATGTCTACTGGCTGCGTTTCGTTGCCGTGAATATCCAAACCTGCATCGATGAAGTAGACGTGTTCATGGAGCGTCAAGCCTACCTCGGGGCTCAAGCGTTCCATGAGATCTCTCTCATAGCCCAACAACAACAAGCATTCGCGGCTGCCCCGTCCCGATACCATAGCGTTTGTGGCCAGCGTTGTGGAGAGTGAGATCATATCCACATGCGAGAAGAGGGTCCGGTCAAGTGCCGCCACGGCGCCATAGATGCCTTCGGCCAGATCGTGATACGTGGTGCGAGATTTTGCGCTATCGAGTACCGTTTGGGTATCAAAATCAAAGAGACAAGCGTCTGTATAGGTGCCGCCCGTATCGATTCCGATACCTAACCGTCTAGTCATCTACGTGATCCTCCTGAATCGAGAGCTGGTGTGGACACCATGACGGGTCTGGCGAGCCGTCGTATGCCTGCCACTGGGCGCCGGATCAGCCAACAGCGTTGTCCTTGGGGAAGACAACACGGATGGTTGTTCCTTTACCGGGAGCGGACTCGATATGCAACTCGCCGCCGTTTTGGCGCGCTCGTGTAGCCATGTTGGTCAGACCGTGGCCGGTTCCTTTCGTCCAGGCTTGCGGATCGAAGCCTTTGCCGTTATCGCTCACGGTAAGGATGACTTGAGCGGCTTCTTCGCGCAAGCTTACTGTCACGCGGGTCGCCGCGGCGTGCTGTTGTGTATTTGCCAAGCTCTCCTGCACGATCCGATAGACGGCCATATCCTGTTCCGGTTGGAGACCGCCGCGATAGTCCAGTTCGAGCTGGCACTCGATCTGCTGTCTGCGTCTGAACAAGTCGCAGTGCAAGCGCAGGGCTTCAGCCAAATCATTCGTTTCCAGTGTCGACGGCGACAACTCCATCACCAGACGGCGTAGTTCCTTAAGCGTGTTATCCGCCGTTTCCTCCAAATGCCCCAAAATAACGAGCCCGCGCTCGTTGTTTTCAAGCACGCTGCGTAGCGAGCGCAGGGAGTAGGTGATGCCGTGCATGCCCTGGCTGATCGAATCGTGTAGTTCGCGGGCCATGCGGTTGCGCTCTTCCGCGATGGCCAGATTGCGGGCGGCCTCTCGCAGCAACTGCTCTCGTTCGGCGATCTCCGCGAGGTGCTTGTTTTGCAGTTCGAGTAGCAGCATTTTCTGACGGGTCATTTCCGCCCGAAAGGTGGTGAAGGCAAACACGGCACCGAAGCCTATACCGGCCAGAGCACCTACAAAGGCCAAACGCTCCAAGTCCTCGCTTACGTACCAGGCGCGGGTCAACCGTCCGCCCAGATAGGTGACGACAACGGCGAGTAATGCGACGATGGCGAAGGTGATCACGCCGCGCAGGGCTTCGTTGGCCATACCGCGCCTTTTCAGTATAACGTCGAGATAGGCGGCACCCATGCCGGCCAGGCCGGAGCAAAGCGCCGAACCCAAAGAGATGGCCAAAAAGAACACTGTAGGCGGCCAAGGCACCGAGACGGCATACAGGAAGTAGACAGCGATGATGATACCGAAAACGACGCCCGCTCGTGCGCTCAACCAAAATGAGCGCCAAAGATCGGAGCGTTTCGCGGCACCAGACTCGTTTGTGACGTGCGATCGCTGCTCTTGTCGGGATTCGAAAGAAGGATTCTGCTTAGGCATCGAAAGGCTCCTGATCGTCCAGTTGATGCCGCATGGCATACAGGGCTGCTTGGGTACGGCTTTTGACGTTCAGTTTCTGCAGGATGTTGGTCACATGCGTTTTTACTGTCGTTTCACTGAGGAAGAGGTGTTCAGCTATTTCCCGATTGCTTTGTCCGCGGGCGATGAGTTGCAACACCTCGCGTTCCCGTTGTGAGAGAGGCTCCACCGGCTGATCTCGGACGGGTTCCGCACCGGAGCGCATGTCCAGGTGATCCAGCAACTGAGCTGTGGCTTGTTCGCTTAGGTAACTACCGCCCGCGGCGACCGCTCGAACGGCGGCGACCAACTCTTCCGGTTCGGCATCCTTAAGCACGTATCCGGCCGCCCCGGATTTCAAAGCGGCGTAGACCCGGTCCCAACCGCCGAAAGACGTGAGGATCAAAACCCGAGTGCGCTCGTTACCCGCCAGGATCCGCCGAGTAACCTCTATGCCGTCCATGCCGGGCATCTGTAGATCCAATAGGACCACATCCACCGGGTTTTGCTCAAGAAGCCCTAGGGCTTCTTCTCCGTTGCTCGCCTCGCCAACCACCTGTATGTCTGCTATCACGTCCAGGTAGAGGCGCACGCCCCTGCGGAACAGGGGGTGGTCATCCACAATCAGTAGCCGAATCGGTTGCACATCGGCTTGGGAAGCAGGCACCGGCTTCATCTCCCTTTTCCTTTCTGACGCATAGTCCATCAGGCGGTCGAAAGGCGCGATGATCTTGCATCATCTAAACGAGCAGCAATGCGCCCAGGAAATAAGGCGTCACGGCCAACAAGGCTGGCAGTACTCTGCGCCGCGCGTCGCTTTTGTTATCCCAGGTGAAAAGCTTAGCAGCGAGCACGAATCCCAGTACACCGCCAATCGACAACAGCAGCATACCATAAGACGACGGCCATAGGGTCTCGCGTTTGTAAGCTAATCCCTGGAACGCCTCCATAGCATAGGTGGCGGGCAACAACAACGCCAGTCTTCGTCCCCAGGCCGGGACGATGCTCAACGGGACCATCAGTCCGCTTAAGACCATGGCCGGAACGAACAACAGCTGCTGCCAAAGGACGGCCATCTGTCCACCGGGAGCCAGCACGCCGATAAGCGTTGCCAATCCGCAGTTTGTCAGCACTGTGACCAGAAAAACCAGTATGAACATGGGCCAGTCGGCAGGTGCGGGCACGTGAAAGATCAGGGGGGCGGACACGCAGATAATCAGCGCGACCAGACAGACATGCAACGCATTGGCCAAAGCGGGAACGGCGATGAGGTTGCCGCTTCTCACGCCGTTCACCCGAAAACTGCGCAAAACGCCGGCTTCCCTGGCCTCCACCAAAGGTGTCGGCAATCCCATGATTACCCCGGAAAGCACGGTCAAAATGACCATGGCGGGTATCATCTGTTCCCCGAAAAACGGATTGATCTGATTCATCATGCCGCCGACGAGTAGATAAAAACCCAGGGGCAACAGGTAGTTCATCAGCAACAGATTGCGATTGCGCAGCGTAGCTTTGAACTCCGACGCGAAGTGTAGCAGAAGCGCACTCACAGGACGCAACTCCTTTCAGACGTGTGAATAGAACTTGCAGCAATCCGGTTGCAGAGATTAGGGCGACGGATCGGCGGCGGTTGCTTGAGCTTCACGGGTGAGCTCTAAGAAGCGTTCTTCCAAGCTCGGGCGCTCGACGCGTAAGTCGATGAGTTCATCGCCCTCCGTTTGGATGTGGTTCATAACGGTAGCAACCACGGGACCGGGTACGGTCGTGAAGAAGACGACGTATTCGTCTTGCTGCAGATGACGCCGGATCTCGGGATGTGTAAACGTGCTCAGACTCTTGTCGCGTGTGCGCACCGTCACCTTGGTCAGACCGTTGCCGGTGGCTGTCAATTCTCTGGGTGTTCCGATGGCGATTATCCGGCCTCGGACTAAGATGGCCACCCGATCGGCTAGCGCTTCGGCTTCAGCCATGTCGTGGGTGGACAGCAGAATGGTTGTGCCTTGAGATCGCAGATCTCTCATCAGATCATGTAGAGCGATCCGGGAGCCTACGTCGAGCCCGGCCGTCGGTTCATCCAACAAGACCACCGCAGGCTGATGCAATACGGCCAGGGCCAAGGACAGCCGACGTTTTTGTCCTGTGGAGAGCGCTTGGTATTGGGTGTTGAGCAGTCCGTCCAGGCCCAACTGATCCACGATCGCGGCCTGAGGTGCCACTCCATGGTAGGCGCTGATAAGCCGGATCATCTCGCTTACCGTGTAGAAGGCGGGCAGGGACCCGGTCTGCAGCTGTACGCCCAACACTTGGCACAACCGTTGCTGTTCCGTGGTAGGATCGATACCCATGATGGACAGTCGACCCGTATCGGGACGTCGTAATCCTTCCAAGCATTCCAACGTGGTAGTCTTCCCGGCGCCGTTGGGGCCGAGTAGGCCGAATATCTCGCCGCGATGCACGGAAAAATCGATGTGATCGACGGCCAGATGCTGTCCGTACCGTTTGGTTAATCCCTTCACCTCGATCGTTAAGTCCGACAAGCCGAACCCCCCCTATCAGCGACTGAAGCTGAAGTGCTCCACATGCCGCCGTGGTCCTGCCGTCATTTTAAACGCCGAGCAGGCCATCCACATCGGCAGAAAGGAGGATTCCGCTTCGATCAAAAGGACGAAACGAAAGATGTAGCCGGACGGAACAGTCGCTTAAATGTATCATGAGGCGGAATGTCAGCCAAAAAGCGAGGCACTCCGGTCCTTTCAAGAACGCTCGTGAAGCGTCCGGTACCGATGACCGCTTCTTATGAGCTCAAGCTTGTGGCATGAAAAACAGGCGCCACTTCGCCTTCTTTGAGCACGTTGGGGCAAGGCCGCTGCCCGGGCGGCTCCGAGGCAAATGTCGTCGCTTCGGCTGAAAGGAACACCTTGATAGACTTTCGATCCTGACGAGTCCGAGTGACCCAAAGAGTCACTCGGACGGATACCGTGCATAGTTGGACACTTTCGGCATTCAGACTGCAAGACTCTGAGCCGGTTCCTTTCTTGGACGTGCTCTTAAGTGTAGGTGAAATATACTGTAGCCGTGCAGGTTTTGTCCGCCGTGACACGTACCCAGTGTGCGCTGAAGCCCTGCGGAAACTCGTGGTGAACGTATTCACCCGGTTGCACGACAAACGTGTCGTAGGTCTCCCACGATTGATCCCCGAGAAAGTCTATCTCGATTCGAAAGGCGCAGGCGGTGTCCGCGTAGTGTCGGAGATGAACCACCTTGTGTTCAAAGCCCGTCATTAAGTAGGGATCCGACGGTTGACCTGCCAACACACGATCTTTCCACCATGGGCCACTCCAACCGGCGGGCTTACCGAAACGCCACAGATCGTCTGCTTTGCCCAGCCACAGCCCGCTCTGTGGCTGGCCGGCCCACAAATTGGCGTCGCCGATAGGTGTGACTTGATTGCTGGCCAACACCAAGAATCCGTTCCAGGAGCAGAAGTCCGGAATGACACGCAGATGGGTTGAGATAGGGCGAAGGCCCCAGATCTTACCGTCGTAGGCGACCGGAGACAGCTCGTAGAACATGCCATGGCAATCCATGAGGTAGCGTTCGGTCTCTACTTCGCGAATGCGCGTCCATTCCGTCTGCCACCAGTGGTCAAAGGTATGACTGGCCTTGGGTAAGCGATACACGCTCCATCTTCCTCCGGCGAAGACGCGCAAGACCGCTGAGGCCCGGTCCCAACCGGTGGCAAACATGACGCGGCCGAAATTCTTGTGGCCGATCACTTCCATGTGTGGTGTTTCGGCCAGTACAATCCACCGTGAACCGTCCCATTCGGCCAGTCTGCCGTGCGCCGTCTGTCCGAGAAAGTCGCTTTCCATGTGGGTGTTGTTGGCTACCACTACCCGACCATGGCCTGTATAGCCGCCTTTGAAGTGACATCTGTTGCGGGCCGGTATGTCCAACTCCTCAGCGAGATCGAAAAGGAGCTTAGCCTCAAGTGTCTCCATATCGACTTCGAACAGCAAAGCTTCCATAGTGAGAAAGTAGACTTTGCGTTCAGGATCCGTAAGGTGTTCCATGGTCGCCGTCAGTCGATGCTCCTGGATTGCAGTGATCGTGCGTACGTTTCCGTCCGCGTCGATGACATGCGGTCATATGATGAGCTGATTCGACGCTTTATGGATCATTCGGTTGGCGTACGTACCTACGACACTTGCCGGGTGTTTGGTCATGGTGAGGTCATCATGTATCTCCCAAAGACCCGTTCCTGCGCCAGATCGCGCGCCAGAAGACACATAGGAGATCGCCCATAGCCTGTTTGCCCAGGGCATGAGGGCTCCGATACCGCTTTCCGTGCGGATCGGGATGTTATCTGCCTTGGCGGTCAGCGTCGGCACCACACCGCTGAATCCGTACACTGAACGAGTTGATCTCTCAGCAGTCAATTGTCATCCTCCTGATTCTATACTGACAAGAGATCATTCGTGTTCAGAAGACTGAAAACCTGGAGTTCCGGTGCAATATGATGGGGGCGTATCCGATAGTCTGGCATGTCGAGAGATACTAGATGAAAGCGGTCAGTTTTTGCACCTCATAAAAGACAGTTGCGTCAGATCAGACAAGGTCTTTTGTCGCGAACAGCCAATATACTACTGCCATATCTTTGAGCAATCAAAACACATCCACGGCGATTCATGGACATAGCCATTAGGAGGAAGCAACATGACATCATCTAAGCCGCTGCGACATGCCGTCATCACTGCCGTTTTTATCTGCGCATTCTTGGTCTGCGTTTCAGCCGCTTTGGGAGCCCAGCGTACCATAGAGTACATGTATCTGGCGGGTGCTGAGGTAACGGAACAAGCACAAGCCACCCTTGTTGCCAGTTTTGAAGCTCAAAATCCCGACATAAAGGTGAACAGACTGCGCGTCCTTTCAGGCTTTCCGGATAAGATCACCGCTCTCATCGCCACCGGAAATGCTCCGGATGTACTTAATCTCGCCAATACCTACATGATGAGCTTCGCCGATGAGCTTTTCCTATACGATCTCATGCCTTTGGTGCAAAACACACCTGAGCTTCAATTCTCACGTATCGCGCCGCCGCTTCTTGAGGTTTTCACTGTGGATGGGAAATTGTTCGCCATACCCAATACCGCCGCCCCGTCAGTATACGTGTTTAACGCTGACCTTTTTGATCAGTCCGGATTGAGCTATCCATCCGTTCTGTATCGCCAAGACGCCTGGACCTGGTCCGCTTTTCGGGAGATGGCCAAGAAGCTTACGGTCAAAACGCCTGACGGTCGCTATCTCGTAAAAGGTGCCGCCATTCATTTGCCGCGTACATGGCTTTATTCCAACGGCGGCCAGGAGTTCGACGATGTGAAACGACCGACTCGGACCTTCTATGACAGCGAACTGGCGCTGGAGACTGTCGGGTTTCTCCACAGCATGATGTGGGAAGATGAATCAGTGGCTATGATCAGCGCCCTCACTTCTCATATCGGTGTCAATCAAGAGATGGGTATGGCTCAGGGTAAACTCGGTATGGGCAGTGTGTGGTTTTCGACTGTGACCACTTTGGCAGAGCAGCTTACAACCGTTGGCTTGGTCCCCTATCCGAAGGGCCCATCAAGAGCCGGGCGCTATGCGACGGATTTTGGATCGTATGGCACGGCCATCACCAAGCAAACCGGCGATCTGGACGCCGCCTGGCGCTTGTGTAGCTATATAGCCGGCCCTGCAGGGTCTGCAGTCGCCGCCTCATTGCCGGGACGCACGCCCCCGCGTCCGGTAAGGATAACCTGGTTGCCGAGTTCCGTGATCAATCCTGAGGTCTATTCCGATTTGCTGATCGCTGGCACGAATCGCTTGGTCTCGATCAACCAGAATCAATTGCAACGGATCATCGACTCACAACTGCAAGCGGTCTGGAACAACACGGTTGACCCCAAAAGCGCCTTAAGCGAGATCACGCGGCAGATCAATGCGTTCTTGACGCAGAATCCGCAGTGACGGGTCAATCGATCGCAGCTGACCGTGTTTTTCACCTCGTCCGGGAAAAAGGCGGCTGGGCCCAAAGGAGACCGTTTTTCGCACGGAGAGCTGGTAGGCGCGCCGGGCCAAATCGAAATTGCCTACCCGACACCCGTGTATGGTGCACGAGCAATGCATGGTGAATGAACACACGTACGATGGCTGACCCGGGAGTATACACCGGACGGATGCAGCCGACAGATGAGGCCCCTCACAGAATGCAGGGGCCTCACACAATGACCAGGGCTTGATTTGGGTTGCCATTGTTCGCGGATGCGTCAACCACTGTACCAGATCCGGAAGGTCCGTCCTAGGTCGTCAACGCCGATGATCGGATGTTAGCGTGATAACAAAGCGTTAAGCTGGCGGGCAATATTGGCTGCACCCGCGGTCACGGTGACCTGTCCGTTCCGAATGGGAGGCCATGCGGCATTGAGAATATTCTGTATATCGATCGCTTCAGGAACTCTGCGTATGGCCGGATACTCAGCGTATTCCATAGCCGCCAAAAACACCTGATAATCCACACCGGCGCGCAGCTGAGACTGCAAACCAACGAAGTGTTGCCCTAAGCGGCGCAGAGCCGGAATGCGGCCGAGCGCGGTGCACCAGATCTTGGCGGCCTCAAGCTCCGTGGTCATAAAGCGGATAAACTCCCAGGCCAGATCTTTGTTGGCGCAGGTACGGCTCATGAACAGGCCGTTAGGATACAGAATCGTGCTCCGTCTCGTGCCCATAGCGACCGGAGCAAGATCCCAGTCAAAACCGAGCCGGGCATAGGTGGGCACATTCCAGCTCCCTCCGTAGGCCATCGCTGCCGTGCCGCTGGAGAATGAGCCTCCGACTACGTTATGGATCAGATAAGCATCGGCAATCTTTTGGAGGGCCAGTAACGTATTTGGGGTCTCCGCCAATGAACGTCGGGTCTGTGGATCGATCCATTCACCGCCCCACCACGACGGCCACATCCACATATCTCCGAATGCGGCGATGCCAAAACGACGGGGACTCACGTCCGGAGCGTCGGTGAGCTTGGCAGCGGTAGCCATGAGCGTATCCCAATTCCAGTTGACATCGCCGGCATCGTGAGGAGGATGGGCGATTCCGGCTTCTTCGAAGCGATCGATGTTGTAATACGTGACAAAGGTAGAGATATCGGTGGGAATGGCCAGCAGTTTGCCGCCCAGATCAAAGGAATGCCATACGGGAGCGTGAAAATCAGCAGGGTTGACACTGTCGCGCTTGACATAAGGTGTCAAATCGGCGAAAGGATCGGCAGGAATCAAGTTGATAAACTCGCTCCCAAGACGCATGACGTCGGGCATGACGTCAGTGATGGCCATGATTTGCAGTTTAGTGACCACTTCAGCGGACGATACGTAGGTGACCTCGACCTCGATATCGTGGATAGCCTCGAATCGATCGATCAGCGGCTGCAAGATCTCCATCGTGTCGGTGCTCAGATAATGCAGGAAAGAGATCTTCCCCTTTGCGGGCGCCGCCTGTCCGACCATCGACAAGAGCGCGACCAGGAGGACAACCCAAGGGACAACGGAGCTTCGTCTAAGTGTCATTCCGTTTCCTCCTTTCACATCCGTTCAACGTCTCGCGCTGGACAGAAAATGACCAGCGACGAGAGGTACATATAGATGCATTCGCCGAGACGAACTGACTTCCTATGCCCATGTTGGGATTGGTTCCAAATAGCAAGTACTGAAGTACTGGTTTGAGACGGGTGGCTCTGCCGAAGAGCAGGCCTTTTTTGAGAGAGACGGTGAGTCAGTTGAAGCTAAGGATGGCGGTACTGGATGGAGTCTACGCGGTTTGTCGTCTCGACGCTCGTACCGGGATTCCGAGCTGGATAGCCGGAGAATTCTGGTCGATCACTCAGACCCCTGATGAGCTTTCGGTCGTCTGTTTGCAAGAATGCGTGCCGAGTGGGATCCGGCACGAAGGCGACTGGAGGATCATCAAGGTTTTGGGTCCGTTGAGCTTCGATTTGATTGGAATAATGGCCTTGATCAGCAGCGCCTTGGCGGAAGCGGGGATCAGCGTCTTTGCTATGGCTACATATGACACTGACTATGTGCTGGTGAAAGCTGATCAACTCGAAAGAGCCCTCAAGGCACTGACAAGACAAGGAATGGAGCTTGTTTGATCAGTCTGTCGGATATTTGTCGGCTGCTATGGACGGGAGGCTTCGGCCTGTGAGCGGCAACGGTCTATGCAGGTGATATTACTGGGATTCGTATTGGAGGCGCGAAGTGATTGCCTATCGGTACTCCTGTAAGGACATCTCTCCGGGGCAGCTCCAGGGATTCTTCGAGGGCTGGCCCAATTGAGACTCACTTACGACTTCTGGAGAGAAGCGATGAGATCGTCATCGCCGTTGATGAGCAGATCGGTGCTGTCGTCGGATTCATCACGGCCATCACGGATCGAGTCTTGTCAGCTTATATTCCTTTCTTGGAGGTCTTGCCTGAATATCGAGGGCGGGGCATCGGAAGCGAACTGGTTCGCCGCATGCTTGAGAGATTGGCAGGTCTGTACATGGTGGATGTGCTGTGCGATGAAGAGGTATTGCCGTTCTATCAAAAGCTCGGCATGCGCCGCGCCAAAGGTGCGATGCTCCGCAATCGTGAGTATCAGTCGGGGACAGGTCGATGAACAAGTGTGGCAGATGAGCCCGGCGTTCCCGATCAGCGGTCTGCGACCCGGAATTGAGTGTCGTCTCGTCAGTGATAACCATGCGCGTTAGGAGGCGGAACAATGAATGACGATGCCGCTACTTACAGGTACGAGAGCAGAGCGGACTTCAGGAATTGGCTTGAGAAAAACCATGGTTCTTCCGCCGGAGTTTGGCTTGTGTTCACCAAGGGGAGCAAGTCGTTCACCGTGACTGATGCACTGGAGGAGGCAATTTGCTTCGGTTGGATCGACGGACTGATGAAATCAATCGATGAACACACATACAGGAAATACTTCTCAAGGCGAAAGAATAAGAACAAGTGGTCTGAGAAAAACAAGGAGATATTTCGGAGAATGCAGGAACGCGGTTTAATGACCCCGGCGGGAGTGGAGGCATACCAACCTCAGGAGGGGACTGACACGGCTGACAGGCCGGAAGATAAGAACGCGGCGAACATAGCTACCCTGAAGGCAGTTCTCGCCGACGATGCCGACATACTGAGGTTGTTCGAGGAGAAGCCTCCGTCACGGCAAAAGCAGCTCGCAGGTTTTTATTGCGATGCCAAACGGGAAGAAACGCGAAGAAAACGCCAAGCCAAGATCATCGAGGCACTCAAAAGCGGATACGACGGGATGCTTTACTAGTGCTTCCGGATTTTCATCGTCGGTAGGCTCTTTTGGCTTTTTGACAGTGTCGCATCGGAGCGTAGGGGCAGCATGTATCGACTCACGAACAGGTGGCTCGGTGGCAGGAGTTCGGGCATCGCCTGGATCAGCCAGCCAACAGAGTCCGATATGACATGGTGGGGATTTAGCGGTCGGCGATGGAGGGGGGGTCAGGGCCAGTCGACAACTGCTTTTGTTGTCGAACACCGCAGAATAGTCGTTTGGCGCAGTGAGAAACCATCGTGAGCTACTCCGGCATACCGACAAGTCTGGGCCTTCTATACCTAGTACTACAATGTATAATGATGCTATGTAATCCTGGGTTCGCGTTGCCGGCCAGTTCCGCGAATCCAAAGCCTGGGAGGTCAGCATGCAGATCAACAAAGACTTGGTAGCCGCCTCCTCGACGCCGATAGTCCTAGCTATCCTGGCTGAAGGGGACAGTTACGGCTACGCTATCTTGAAACGGGTCCGTGAGTTGTCCGGCGGGCGTGTGGAGTGGACGGACGGTATGCTGTATCCGGTTCTGCATAGGCTCGAAAGACACGGTTATATCGAGGCACGGTGGGAAGTCTCTGAGAGTGGTCGTCGTCGCAAATACTACCGGCTGACATCGGCCGGCCGCGCTCAACTCGTGGAAGAACACAGGCAATGGAAAGCCGTGGAGGAAACGATGCGCGACCTTTGGTCCAAGATGGATACGAGGCTCTCAACCAATCATCCGACGCAAGGCGGAACACTTCTGCAGGAGGGTTGAACAGTGGAGACGTCTAACGGCCCCTCAGCGCTTGAGGAGCAGATTGAGCAGTGGCGCAGTTATCTTCGCAGTCGCCAGGCAATCCATTCCTCTGACGTGATCGAGCTAGAGGATCATCTGCGCGAGGTCATAGCGAACTTGGTCGAGTCGGGCCTGGCGACGGATGAAGCATTTCTGGTTGCAGTGAAGCGCATGGGAGAGCTCGATGCCCTCTCTCGGGAGTTTGCCCGTGAACACTCGGACCGCCTTTGGAAGCAGCTTGTCGTTACCTTAACCGATGCCGACGGGTCAGATATCCGGACTCGATCGGATGCCATCGTCGTCTTGTGTCTCGCCGTCGCCGCGGCTGTATTGATCAAGATACCTGCGCTGTTTGGAATTCCACTGGATCAGAATGCGGGCTTTTATGCTCGTAATCTGAGCCTGTTTGTTTTCCCTCTTCTGACCGGCTATTTCGCTTGGAAACGACGGATGGATCCCGGTAGTAGTTGGTGGCTGGCTGCCACATTTTTCTCGGCGGCTGTATTAGTGAACGTCTATCCGTTCCTTCCTGGCGGATACACGGAGGTACTTGTTGCCTTGCATCTGCCGATCGCGCTCTGGGTGATAGTGGGGATAGCATACGCCGGTGGACGCTGGTCCGAAGCGGTAGGGCGCATGGACTTCATCCGCTTTTCCGGCGAGGTTTTCATCTATTACGTGCTTATCGCCCTCGGTGGCGGCGTCCTGAGCGGTATCACGGCGATGATCTTCTATGCCATCGGCGTTGACGTCGAGCCGTTTTTCGAGTCGTGGGTGTTGCCATGCGGAGCCGTCGGGGCTGTCATAGTCGCCTCGTGGCTGGTGGAGGCCAAAAAGAGCGTCATCGAGAATATGGCCCCGGTGCTGACGCGCCTTTTTACTCCTCTTTTTGCGGGTGTGTTGATAGCATTCTTGGTGACTCTGGTATGGACCGGCCGCGGCATCGACATCAAGCGAAATGCGCTCATCGCCTTTGATTTGCTCTTGGTCGTAGTGCTTGGTCTGTTGCTGTACTCCCTGTCCGCACGCGATCCTGAATCGCCCCCCGGTCTTGCTGATATTCTCCAGGTTGTGCTTCTGGTAAGTGCGCTGTTGGCCGACGTCGTCGCACTCGGGGCTATCGTTGCACGCATCAGTGAGTTCGGCATCAGCCCCAACCGTATCGCGGCCTTGGGGGAGAACGTGGTCTTACTCATCAACCTTGTCTGGTCCACCGTTCTTTATATCAGGTTCGTGCGCGAAGCTGTTCCGTTCTCGGCTCTCGAACGCTGGCAGACCGACTACCTACCGGTGTACGCTGTGTGGGCAGCTATTGTCGTCACTGTCTTTCCGCCGGTCTTCGGATATATTTGATGTTGAGCACTGGACTTGATCGACATTCTCAGGCCTCATCTGTCTGTGAGGATCGATCATGTGCGGCGGCCGCAAGCTCAACCGACCTCAGTACGTCCGATAGCTAGCTACGTTACGGGTGAATGACACAGGCACCCGGGAGTGCTTCTCCAGCTCCAGACCCTGTGGCAGGTGATTAAGCACCACGGATCAAGGCAACGGGCAGTGGCGCTGAGGTTTTCCTGCCAGACACAGATCAAAAGCCTTTGCAGCCGACACATTCGGCAAGGGTCCGGATACTGCTCAAACAAGGTAAAGTCGCGGTGTATCGCAATACCCATTCACGACCATTCTTGAGTATGCCGTTGACAATCCCGCTGAGTCACATCTGCGTGTGAGAATCGTCCGGGCAGCCGCGCCACGGACCTGACGACTATCAACGACACGACAAAAACGCTCGTCTTTGCGGCGGAGCTGACTCACAGGGAGCCGCTACGGCTTTGCGGATGAGTACCCCGATCTTGGTAATGACTACGTCACCGCCCCCGTTGACTGCTATGATCAAATACGAATCCCGGATCACGCCACAATTCTCAAATACCCGCAGCGAAGCGCGCTTTGTCAGGGAAGGAATGGAAGGATACTCAACCGATGTGGAAAAGACGGTCGTAGGAAGACTCTACGAACAGCTGCACTATGGTTTTTCAAGGTGAAGCGACAAAGGCACCCCACGCGGACGGACAGGGGGATCGCGTCATGGAGTGGGACTATGCAAAGCCGTGGTACCATGGATCCCCTGAACGACTGACTTATACTCGCCAGGGGAGCACCATCACTCAAGACCGGGATTTGGCGCGTGTTTTTTCCCACAAACCGACATTTGTCTCGTGCTACACAGACAGCGACGGGCGGTATCGCTTAAGGCATTCCGGCACAAGGCCGGGATACCTCTACCGAATTGCCGAGAGTGTCTCCGCTGAAGACGTCTATCCCCATCCGCGAACCACAATGCGGTCGGGGGCTGAGTGGATCACAAAGCGGGATTTGCGAGTCGAGCTTGTTTCTACCACCATCGTAGTGCCCGAAGAGATGTTGGCCCAAGATGAGCTTGATGAGCTTCAAAGGCGATTCGCTCTCCAACGAGCGCCGTAGGCGGGGTGAAGATCTCCGGTACTTTTCATGTCCTCGAGCGGAAGGGTAGGTGGTCGGCGCAACCCGAAAAGCGTCTGAGCATCGGTCGCTGACGTTTCTTCGCAGGCGGGGCCGGTAAGTGGCGCACTTTGCGGACAGCCGCCATCGCCGTTCGAACGGCAAAGAAGCGGG
>LFTP01000263.1 GCA_001513395.1 Clostridia bacterium DTU080 | reverse complement strand
GGCTGCGAGGGGACTATCTGGCCATCGCCACGTTGGGCTTCGGTGAGATCATACGCGTCATGTTCCTCAACTGGGCCTATGTAGGCGGTGCCCATGGTTTTGTGATCACCCGCCGCTATACCTCATTTGCCTGGCTCGCGGCCATGGTGGTCTTGACGGTGTTGGTGCTTCGCAACTGGATCAATTCGGCCCATGGCAGAGCATGTATCGCTGTGCGCGAAGATGAGATTGCCGCCTCGGCTATGGGTATCAACACCACCGTTTACAAAGTGGCCGCGTTCACCATCGGGGCCTTTTTCGCCGGTCTGGCAGGAGTGTTGTATGCTCATGCCTTCTTCATCATCAGTCCTCAGAGCTTTGGATTCTTGCGTTCCGTAGAGACTCTCATCATCGTCGTCCTCGGCGGCATGGGAAGCCTTACGGGATCAGTATTGGCCGCCGTCTTGCTCACTTTCCTGTCGATGGTACTGGCACCCTGGCCCTATCAACGCATGATCATATACAGTCTGGCTCTGATCTTGATGATGGTCTTCAGACCTTCGGGCCTTATGGGTTCCAAGGAGTTCGATCTGCCGTCGTTGGTGTTGCCGAAGAAGGAGGGGGAGCGGGTTGGCGGTGCTTCTTGAAACACGCGGGCTTGCCATGACCTTTGGCGGTCTGCGTGCCGTATCTAATCTAAATCTCAAAGTAGAAGAAGGAAGTCTCGTTGGACTGATCGGGCCGAACGGAGCAGGCAAGACTACCGTGTTCAACATGATTTCCGGCTTGCTCCGTCCCACTGAGGGACAGATCGTATTCGCCGGTCAAGAGATCACGCATCTGCCTCCTCATGCCGTCACCCGACTGGGCTTGGCTCGTACTTTCCAAAACATCCGCTTGTTCGCCAACCGCTCGGTCTTGGAGAACGTCATGATAGCCCAGCACAGACATGTCAAGTACGGTTTTGTCAAGGCTCTGTTGCATCTTGGTATCGCCAAAGAAGAGGCCGAAATCGTTGAGTCATCGCTTGAGTTGTTGCGTATCTTGGGCCTTGATGATAAAGCCGAACAGATCGCAGGCAACCTGCCATACGGGGATCAGCGGCTCTTGGAGATTGCCCGGGCCCTGGCTACCCGACCGCGATTGCTCCTGTTGGACGAGCCCGCAGCCGGGATGAATCCGAACGAAACGGCTCAATTAATGGAGTTCATTCAGCGCATCCGACGGGATTTCGAAGTCACAATACTCCTCATTGAACATGACATGAATCTGGTTATGGGTATCTGCGAACACATCACGGTGTTGGACTACGGAATGACCATCGCAGAGGGAACGCCGGCTGAGGTGCGATCAAACCCGCGTGTGATCAAAGCCTACCTGGGGGAGGAAGCCATCTAGTGCTAAAGGTCCAAGGGATCAACGTATATTACGGTGGGGGCATACATGCTCTCAAGGATCTCTCCATAGAAGTCAACCAAGGAGAGATTGTCACCTTGATCGGCGCCAACGGAGCGGGGAAGAGCAGTACGCTGAATTGCATTTCCGGACTGGTGCGCGCTCGCAGCGGGAGTATCTGTTTTCAAGACACTGACGTCAGCAATCTTCCGCCGCACAAAATCGTCGCCGCCGGCATCGTTCAAGTCCCTGAAGGGCGCCGTGTTTTTGCCAACCTGTCAGTCGAGACAAACCTACAGTTAGGCGCCTATCTGCGCTACAAAGACCGAGACGGAGTGAATCGCGACATAAAAAGGGTCTATGAGCTGTTTCCTCGTCTTGAAGAACGGCGCCATCAGTTGGCCGGCACGTTGAGCGGCGGCGAACAACAGATGTTGGCCATTGGGCGCGCTCTCATGTCATCACCTACTCTGTTGCTTCTAGATGAACCCAGTATGGGCCTGGCACCGTTGTTGGTCAAAGAGATCTTTAGAATCATTCAAGAGATCAACGCCTCGGGAACCACCGTTCTGCTGGTGGAACAGAATGCGCGCATGGCGCTTTCCATCGCTGACCGGGCCTACGTGCTGGAGACCGGAAGAGTAGTGTTGTCGGGCACGGCACGCGAAGTAGCGACCATGGACGAGGTGAAGCAGGCCTATTTGGGCGGTTAGTCTGTGAGTAAGACTGTTAAGCGCAAAGGGAAGGTGAGGCCGATGCTAGTCAGAGCTGTGATGACACCTAACCCCGTCACCGTAACCGAGGAGACGACGGTCCATGAAGCCATGGAGGCCATGCAAAAAGGCAATTTCGGTCGCCTGCTTGTGACGAGAGGCGACCGGCTCGTGGGAATAGTCACCGAGCTCGATCTGATGCGTATCTCCCCGTCAGCGGCGACGACGCTGTCGATTTGGGAACAAAACGCGTTGTTGGCCAAAATGCGAGTCAAGGACGTTATGACCACTGATCCGGTCACCATAGGACCGGACGCCACGGTTGAAGAGGCCGCACTCTTAATGCGCGACCTTCATATCAGCGGACTACCTGTTGTCGAGAACGACAAGGTGATCGGCATTGTCACAGAACGCGACCTTTTTGATGCCTTCGTTGATTTGATGCATGCTCCAAAACCCGGTGCCCGCATAACCTTGCGGGTGGTCAATGAGATCGGTGTTCTGGCCAAGATGACCCGGGTCGTCAGTGATTTGGGCATCAATATTCTGGCTATCGCCGCGTTCGACGATGAAGAGGACGAAGATAACGTACATTCATTTGTAGTATTGAAGGTGGATACCAAAGATACGGAGCGGCTGATCGAAGCGCTAGAGGCCGTGGGGTTCAGTGTCGTTCACCAAGGCTTCGGAGGAAGCCAGGTGAAGTGATCAACGTTTGAATCACAGCTGCCAACGAAGAAGGCGCGCCTACGCCTTCTTCGTCTACTTGTTACCGGTGTCTAGGCGACCAGATGCCACAGCAGCCGTAGGAGCCAGAACAAAAGGATAAGCGGTGAGAACAAAAGCAGAAGCACTAACTTGATCAAAGCCCAAACAACCGCAATGGCAGCCCCCGCCAACCCCAGTAGCCCCAGGATAATCCCGGTGACGGCCAAAGGAATGCCGACCACGACTCCTATCCCGGTCAGGGAGATCAAGACACCGACCAAGAGAAAAATCGCACCCATGGTGATGAGCACCAAACCGATCACCTCGCCCAAAAAGGCATGAACCGCCACTATTCATCCTATGATGCGTCCCACTTCGTGATCCACCACTCATAACTTGCTAATACATGACATCCGGAAGGTGATCGCATGCGAGTGACCTATGACCGAGCCGCGGCCGTTCGCTACGCCCTGAGGCACGTGTTCAATCCCAATCCGGATTATGCCAATATGGATACGATGGGAGGAGGAGGCGACTGTACCAACTTCACGTCACAATGCCTGTATGCCGGTGGCTGGAGTATGGACTACCGGGCCGTTGGCTATGACACCGAATGGTGGTATCGGCGCTTGGGAAATGACCGTTTTGATCAAAACAACGATGATTGGTGGTCATGCACCTGGTCACTGCCATCGTTACTGTTCCTTTATCTGACCGTAAACTACGGAGGGGCACTGGATCTGCTGACCAGCCCTCGATTGGCCCGAAACTTGCGCCGAGGGGATCTTGTCTTTTATGACTGGGACGGAGATGGATTCTTTGACCACAGTGCCATCGTTACCAGTATCGTCAACGGCGTCCCCCGAGTGACTTACCGCACTCTGAGCCCGTTGAACCCGATAAGAAACGCACACTGGCGTCTGCGCTTTCGCCGCCCGGCTCAGGCCATTTCAGGTGTACGCCTGCCCAATCGTCCGCTTCGACCTACTGCCTTGCCCAACTGGCAAGTGCTGGAGCCCTGTGACCAAAGACGCAAAAGCTGATGAAAAAAGGGGTACCCGATCTGGGCACCCCTTCAGTCATGGCTTGGATCCGTCATTCATCGTCTTCTTGACCACAACGGCTGGGGCAACCGGCGCAACCCATTTGCGGCAATTCATTAGGATTGTCGATGGTGAAACCGCCACCCGCAGGCGACTCGTCGTAACCAACCTCGGCTCCTTTGAGATAGCGTCCGCTCAACGGATCGATATACATCTTAAACCCAGGGAACTCTACAACTACGTCGTCATCCTGGGGTTCATTGTCGAGAGCCATTCCGTAACTGAGACCACCGCAACCTGGCTGAACATACAGCCGAACGCCCGTGTAGCCTGCTTTTTCCAGTTCTTCCTTGAGACGCTGGCATGCCTTTTCAGTGATTGTAACCAATGCACCCATCCTCTCCTTGCCGCTGACCCTATGATACCACAATCCTGATAGGCAACGCGCAACTACTTCGTTAACTTAGTGTGAAGGGAAGTGCGACTGGATAGGGAATCGCTAACAATGAGACATCAAGCACATAGAAATAGAATTGGAGGGAACTTCTCGTGGGACGACCGATCACACTCGTCACTGGTCAATGGACGGATCTTCCTTTGGAGACTCTGGCACAAAAGGCGTCAGGCTGGGGCTATGACGGGCTCGAACTGGCTTGTTGGGGTGGACACTTCGATGTAGCCAAAGGCGCGGAGGGCACCCAGTACTGCGAGGAGCGCAAGGCTCTTTTGGCCAGATACGGGCTTAATGTATGGGCCATCAGCAACCATTTGGTAGGCCAGATGGTACTGGATCCCAACGATCATCGTTCGGATGACTGGGTACCCGAGGAGCTCAAGGGTAAGCCAGAAGAGAAATCCGAGTGGGCCATCGCGGAGATGAAACGCACCGCCGTGGCGGCCCGCAATATGGGCGTCTCCATCGTCAACGGTTTCACCGGTTCATCAATCTGGCATCTCGTCTATCCGTTTCCTCCGCTGGATCCCGACGACGTCAAGAAGGGGTATGACCTTTTTGCCGAACGGTGGGGTCCCATCCTAGATGTCTTCCAAGAAAACGGCGTCAAATTCGCTCTGGAAGTTCATCCCACCGAAATAGCCTTTGATATCTACTCAACGCATATGGCTCTGGAAGCCATTGGCCATCATCCGGCATTCGGGTTCAATTTCGATCCCAGCCATCTGCTCTGGCAGATGGTCGACCCTGTACAGTTCATCCGTGAATTCCCCGATCGTATCTTCCATGTCCATGCCAAAGACGCCGTCACCAACTTCGACGGACGAGCCGGAGTCCTGGCATCGCACTTGCCGTTCGGCGATCCGCGACGTGGTTGGGATTTCCGGTCACCGGGTCGAGGCGAGGTCAACTTCGAGGAGATCATCCGGGCCCTGAATCAGATCGGTTACGACGGTCCGCTCTCCGTGGAGTGGGAAGACAGCGGTATGGATCGTGAACACGGTGCCGCTGAGGCGGTGCAATTCCTGCGTGAGATCGACTTCCCGCCCTCTACCATCGGCTTTGAATCCGGGATGCGGGATGTCTAGCCATCTCGTACATTTGTGATCGGCGGATCATAGGACGCAACGCTGCGCCTTTACAGGCGCGGCGTTGCGTCCTTTTTTTACGTTTCTGTTGCTGATCCGACACCCAAGCCTGTCCTCGCTCATATCTTAGAGCGGAGGGAAGAAAAATGCAGGCTGCTATCCGTAGAGTCTGGGTTCTCGAAAACATGAAAAAGATCGGGCCCGGTGGATTCTACCACTTGGCCTATGCTCATCACCAGACCAGCCCGGAACTCCTGCAAGAATTGAAACGGCGCAGTGATCACGGCCAAATCCATATCTTCCTGTTGAGCGACGTCGGGCATGCCCTGCATATCGCCGACGGGGAAGTGATCGCCGTTCACTGGTTTCCTGAATTCCTGCGCATCCATTTCATGATCAGAAGCGTATACGATATGGCCGTCGCACCACGTTCACGCTGGATGAGCGAGTACTTGCTGACTCTGTAATCCATATGGGAGGTGACCGATGTGCATGATCACTTGACCGAAAAGCTGCTATTGCTTGAGCGATTGTTGTTGCGTCACGACTACAGCGAGCTGCTGTTTCAAGCCAGAGCCGAACAGATACGAGAAAAGGTACTGCGCATCATCCGTCTGAAAGAGGAGCAGGTAAAGCTTCTGGATGACCTGCTGAAGGAGACGGCGCAGTTCAACCTCCGAGGCCTTCCCATCAGAGAAGGTGCGCCACGCACGGACACCATGCCCTACAAGCAAAAGCAGTCCCCGGAATGATTACAGCCACGATCGCCACTTCCATAG
>LFTP01000146.1 GCA_001513395.1 Clostridia bacterium DTU080 | reverse complement strand
GCTGTACAGTCTCCCCCTGTCCCCCGCCGCGAGTTGTGCCTCGGCCTCACCAAGGCTCTCACAGAGCCACTCCACCGTTCCACCGGCGGACTGCATAACAGCGATGAAATAATAGCGATCGGGGGCCGTATGGCATCCCAACGCAAAACCGGACTCCAGCAATTCGGGGCTCAATACGGGCCGATCCAAAGTGAGCAGGATCGCCTCTGCCGTACCCAATGAGTCGAGGCATTGTCCCGGTTCACACACTCCCACAGCCAGAGCTCCGCATATGTGATCATGGCCACCTGTAGCCACCACAGTGCGCCCTGTAAGACCTGTCTCCGCTTGGGCCTGTTCCTGAACCATTCCGATTTTTGTTCCCGATGGAGCCAATTCGGGCATCAGACTGACAGGGAGCTCAGCCAGAGAAAGCAAAGTGTCAGACCATTGACGCTTACGGATGTCAAAAGCCATGGTACGTGAAGCCAGTGAGTAGTCCATAACCGCTTTACCACACAGGCGGAAGGCTACATAATCCGCGATACACAGCCAACGCTTGGCCTTGGCATAAATCTCAGGCTCGAACTTCTTGATCCACATCATCTTATTGATGCTGGCTATGTACTGTGGCGGAAAACCTGTCACTTCATATACAGTTTGACTGCCCACCTGATCAGTCCAGAAGCGATTAATCTCTTGAGTGCGCGGATCAAACCAAGCGATAGCCGGCCCCAGTGCTTGCCCGGCTTCGTCGAGGAAGACCCCTGCTTCACCTACGCTGGTTACGGCCACTGAAGCAATAGCCTCGGGCGATTCATTACGCTCCGCCAATTGGGCGAGAACCTCGCGGATACCCGTGCATACCGCACTCCAGATGGCTTCAGGATCGTAGGTCGCCCAACCGCCGGGCAGTCGCTCTGTGCGCGCCGGGCACGACCAACGGGCCGCCGCTGCCCCGTTAGGGTCGTAGGCCACAACCTTCCAATTGGTCGTTCCAATATCAATGCCGAGCATATACATCAGGAATTCCTCCACCCCTTGTGTCCCTCATGGACCTGAAATCGCTCTACCTAGCAGGACCATGGATCGTACGACTCCACCGAATCGCCGCAGCGACTTGCGCGCCGTTGATCGGCGGCACGTATTTACTCAAACGATTGACGTTGTACGGCAACAGTCGTAAGCGATGCCGTCAAGACGCTGCTACAGTCTGAATCGCCTCCACCATGTCGTAATCCTTTTCCCCGCCTCATCAGAGTCGCCGCGTTGGCGAATAATTGCGCGGCCAGACTGCACGCGCAGGTATTTGCCCTTCTCAATTACAACAGAGACCATATCTCCAGTTTGAAAACCGTTGCCGCGATTATTCACCCTTCGGTTTACGGCGGGAGAAGCCATGTTTTGTCCACGCGGCACATTTGTCTGCAACCGCGCCTCAAAGCGTTGATTGTAAGAACCGGAGTCTTTGGGTTCAACACAACCTCGGCTCCGCTTTCACCGACACGAACAGCATCGATCCGGTGCACCTTGGGATATCTCTGCCGTGCGCGGTCGTGCTGGTCATGCCCCGGTGCCGCTCTCCAGCGGCAGACGCAGTCTGTCCAAACGCCGCCACAGCTCCTGGCGTGTCGCATTGACGGTCTCTACGTCACTCATCGGGAGTCTAGCCTGCTCTTGGATATACGGGAAATCAGAATCGGCGGCCGTCCGATCGTCTTTTTTTCCGTACACTCTTTGCCGGCGATCATCAGACCTGAAACCCGATCCGTGCCCCCACGGCTTTTCAGGCATGATGTGCTCAACTCCCGAAGGCACAGTGGTGGCCGGACCATAGGCGCACTTATAGCCCCACTTCCAAAGCAGGTATTGTCTGACTTCATATCCGAACAGCTCGCCCTTTTTGAGACTCCACGCCTGACATCTTTCGGACTCTGGAGCTTTTAAATATCGAACTTGACGTGTTCTACGGACAGAGCCGCGATCAGACCATACACCGCACCCGGATCTCTGTATTGCCCAGACGGCTCTATAGCGCCTGAGGAAGCCAGCCCTCTTTCCAACGCCTGTTGTCAAACCTGGTTTTACGATAACGCCTTTTTCTGTTTCGTCTTGATCTGTGAACGGCGCGCCCTTTGTCCGGGTTCTGCTTTGCGATATGCTCTTCTGCGGTTCAGCTTTGCCACAAAGACGGTGCTTTCGCCTTGTCGTTGACAACAAATTGGCTCGCAGTGCAGCTACCCGAGCAATTCCCAGACGCGGATGTGACTCAACAGGATCGTCGATGCGTACTTGAGAATATCGTGAATGGCTCCCTGCGATACACCGCGACTTCGGCTTGTATTCGAGTTCTCGCCGGATGTGTCGGTTGTAGAGCCTTCTTGCTAGGATCCAACCCGAAAACCCGGTTCACGGGCACCTTGCCTCATCAGTGGTAACGGTCTCCTCACCAACGCTATCGAAGGGATCTTGCAGGTGACGCTGCCCGCTGTCTTGCACCTGTGGCAGGGCGTGGAACCGGAGAAGCACTCCGCGATGCCTCTGTCATTCGCTCGTAACGTAGCTCGTCACGAGACGAACTGGGGCTGGTTGAGCTTAACGCTGATGCCGTACATGAGCGGATCTCACGGACCAGGGGACGGCCGAGAAGACCGGTCCAGTCGAGTGCTCAAGAATTGAGCAGATCACGCACCACACGGGCAAAGGCAGGCAGGGCAACCTCAGGCTCCGCAAGCTCGGGATGCCAACGCTTTTCCCACTCAAAGCTCAACCAACCCTGATACGACACCGATCGAAGCAGGTCAATTATCTCACCCAAGGGTACATCGCCTTCGCCGGGCAAGCAGTACTGAAACGAATCGTCCGTGGTAACAGAGTCCTTAATATGCACATGCACGACATACTTCCCGAGGGTGGCGAAGGTGTCGGCTACCGCCTCACCATAGAAGCGGTAGGGATGATGAACATCCCACAGAACGCCGACATAGGGATTATCAACCCGCTCCAAGACCTCAAGAAGATCTTCTGAACGCGCAAAATCCCCGTGAGTCTCAATGAGTATGCGCACCCCTTGGGGGGCGGCGTACTCAGCCAACTCGCGGAGTGCCGCAGCTATCTGCTCCAGCGTCTGCCTCTTATGAGCCACGTCGGGTATTCTGTCGCCGAATACTCGCACATAGCGAACGCGCAGAAGCGCCGCCAAATCGACATAATCCTTGGCTTCTGCTATGTTCTCATCCACATTGGGACCGTGGAAGAAACTGGAGGCACCCAAACAAGCGATGCTCAACCCTCGTTTGGCCAAATCAGCCTTGGTACAGGCGATGTTGTCAGGCAAGAAAGGCTCTGCCTTCGGCAAGTACATCACATCTTGAATGCCGCGGATCTCCAGACCGTCGTATCCCATGCGCGGCGCGGCTTCCACAATCCGTTTCCAAGACCAGTCAGGGCACCCAAGGGTCGAGAAACAGAGCTTCATGCATGAGTACCTCCCCCCCGGATGATTCTGTTGTTGCCGTCGACATGCACGATCCGCATGCGATGTGACCGGATCTCCTCCGGGGTCAACAACGCATATGACATGATGATCACCAAATCGCCGACTTGAACCAATCGAGCAGCGGCACCGTTCAGACAGATGTCACCCCGACCTGCAGGGCCGGGAATGACATAGGTCTCAAACCGCTCTCCGTTCGTGATGTTGACCACCTGTACCCATTCTTCGGGTAGGATGTCGGCCGCGGCCAGCAGTTCTTCATCAACGGTGATACTACCCATGTAGTTAAGGTTAGCATCGGTCACCGTAGCTCGATGAATCTTCGATTTACACATCAGACGTAGCACAGTCTGTTCACCTCACGGGCAACGAAAAGAGCATGTTATCGATCAGGCGGGCCTCTCCGAAGTAGGCGGCCACGACCAACAAAACGTCGCCCTCGATTTCCGTGACCGGTTGCATCGTCTCCGGATCGACGACATCGGCGTAGTCTAGTCTGGCCCGTGGCTCTGCCTCTATAGTAGACCGCAGATAGGAGCGAATGACATCAGGCCGCCGTTCGCCGTGTTCGAGCAACGACATGGCTCCTTGCAGACTCCGATACAAAACCAAAGCGGCCTGCCGGTCTTCTTTAGACAGATACCTGTTGCGAGAACTCATGGCCAGACCGTCCGGCTCGCGAAAGGTTGGCACCACGGCCACCGTAAGCGGGAAGTTGAGATCGCTCACCATGCGCTTAATCACTGCAGCCTGCTGCGCGTCTTTTTGCCCGAAGTAGGCCACATCAGGCAAGACGATATTGAACAACTTGCTCACCACGGTGGCCACACCGCGGAAATGGCCGGGGCGGGAAGCACCGCAGAGAGTGTCAGTGATCTTCTCCACCGATACGAAAGTCAATGACGGCGACGGATACATCTCCCGAACCTCGGGGGCGAAGACCAGATCAGCTCCCTTTTCCCCGCAGTAGGCGACGTCCCGCTCTAATGTGCGCGGATATCTGTCGTAGTCCTCGGTAGGCCCGAATTGGAGGGGGTTCACGAAGATGCTCACCACAACATAGCCACATTCACGCCGAGCGGCCTCGATCAGGCTGCCGTGTCCGTCGTGAAGAGCTCCCATCGTGGGAACCAAACCTGCCTTGAGCCCTCTCCTTCGGGCATCAGCTACTGCATCGCGAACAGCCTTTATCGTGTGTACGAGCTGCACCACTATTTTTCCTCCGTCTTCTCTAAAGGACCGTAGGAATGCTCCAGATCGGGAAACGTTCCCTCACGTACTCCTTTACAATACTCCGCCACGGCCCGTCTGATCTCCTCGCCCAGTTTCGCAAACCGTTTGACGAACTTAGGCTTAAAGTCTTCGAACATACCCAACGCATCATAGCAGACCAATACTTGGCCGTCACACGCCGGTCCCGCGCCAATCCCGATGGTGGGAATCCGCAGTTGACTCGTCACCTCGGCAGCGACATCACTCGGAACGCCTTCTAAGACTATGCTGAACGCCCCGGCGTCCTCCAAAGCCAACGCATCCTCCAGAAGGGCTTTTGCCGCCTCCCGACTTCGGGCTTGTACCCTGAAGCCTCCGAACTTGTGGACTGATTGAGGCGTCAATCCCAGATGCCCCATCACGGGGATGCCGATCTGAACCATATGCCGCACCGCCGGCAAGACGATCTGTCCGCCTTCGATCTTTACGGCATCAGCGCCCCCCTCTTTCAAGATGCGCCCAGCGTTGCGAACCGCCTCCAACGGATCCACCTGAAAAGAGAGAAAGGGCAGGTCAGCGACGACCAGCGCCCTGCGAACACCCCGACATACGGCTCGGGTGTGATGCAACATCTCTTCCATAGTCACCGGTAGCGTGGTGGAATAGCCCAGATGCACGTTACCTACCGAATCGCCGACCAAGATGGCATCTATCCCGGCGGCGTCGATCAGACGGGCCATCGTGTAATCATAAGCGGTCAACATCGTGATTCGCTCGCCGCGAGCCTTCATAGCCAGGAAATCAGGAACCCGAACTTTGCGTGTTGCTGCATCCACTTCCATCACCCGTCTTTTATTGATTTCGCTGTTGCAATAAGGCGGCTATAGCGGCCAGCTCACTGTCACTGGCACTCCCTTTTTTCTTGGCCAGATGAATCGTTCTCCTTCCTAACAGGGAGTAGATCTCCCTCAACTCAGGGTTTTCATCCAGTATCCGCATGTGGCTTGCCACTGTCGTCACGTCGCCGCGTTCGACAGGCCCGGTGAGGGCTGTCGGAATCCCCTGCTGTTCAATATTGGCCAAAGTACCCTTGGCCAACGGGAGCAAAGCGGCAACGGCGTCCTCTCTTGGCAAACCAGCTTGAACGAACAAATCAGAAGCTACATCCATCAACGCAACAAGATAATTGCTCACCATGACTGCAGCGGCATGGTATGCCGCCTTGCCTCCGGGAGCAATATGCAAAGCACGCCCGCTCAGCGCCTGAACGAGCTGCTCTCCAACGATCAGTCCCCGCCCGCACCCTTCCAGGCCGAAGTAGGATCCAATCATGCTTTCGGCACCCGAAAGAGTGTCTGCGACGCTTTGCATCGGATGCAACGAAAGGACTGCAGAGCCCCTATCGGCCGCAGCCCTTAATACCTGAAGGTTCAAAGCCCCGCTGCAGTGAACGACAGTATGTCTCGGCTGCCACAGATCCCGGGCAGCGACATCATTACATACCTGCTCTATGGCGCTGTCGGGAACCGTCAAAAAGACTATGTCCGCCTCCGTGGCTTCCGCCACATCTGCCGATGCCCGCCCCGCCCCCACTCTCGCGACGGTCTTCTCAGCGCGCGCCAACGATCGTCGGACAAGTACATTAACTTCATAGCCTCGCGTACTCAACGCGCGAGCCAAGCTGGAACCAACTCGTCCCGCTCCTATGAAACTGACGCTCGTGCCCACCTGAGCACCTCCAAGTAGACTGTGGGGAGACTCAGGCTGATTATACCATATGCTGAGTTTTCGCGACCCGTATGGCGAAAACGCCGACCCGCAGGTCGGCGTTTTCCCAGAGACTCAGTCGACCAAGCCAGTACGCTCGATGGACTCTACGAAGTGACGCTGGAAGAACAAGTACAAGATGAGCGGCGGTACAACTACTAACTGACACGCCGCCATAATAAGCGGTTCGTTAAAGAACTCGCCTGCTTGCCCGCCTGTCACTTCGTTCAACGACGACTGTAGAATCGACAAGCGCAAGGGCACGGTGAAGTTCTGCGGCTTCATCAAATACATCATGGGCTCATAGAAGTCATTCCAGTGCCAGACCAGTGAGAACAGGAAGGTTACCACCAACGCGGGCTTCGACAAAGGAAGCATGATCCTAAAGAAGGTGCGCAACGCACCGCAACCATCCACGCGAGCAGCATCCTCGAGCTCCCACGGCTGTCGCCGGAAGAACTGTCGGAAGATGATCACGAACAACGGACCTCGCAAACCGTGTGCAAAGAAGGTCGGTACCGTAAAGGGATAGTACGTATCGATCCAACCCAACTTACGATACAGAATAAACAGCGGAACAATGATAGTCTGCGGCGGTACGATGAACGTGAAAATCACTAGCAAGAACAAGAACTCACGACCCGGGAACCGGATCCGTCCAAAACCATACCCGGCCATCGCGCAGGAGACCAACTGCCCAACGGCTGCCACCAAAGCGATGATCAAGCTGTTTTTCAAGGCGATCTTGTAGTTCATACCCAAGAACGCCAGGTGGAAGTTGTCCCAGTTCAATGTCCTGGGAATCCAGTAAACGGCCGGATCTACAAAGTCCTCGATGGTCATAAACGCCGTCGAGACCATGTACAACACCGGATACAGGAACGTAAACGCGATGTTGAACAGGATCAGATACATCAGTACCTGAAAGAAGAGATTCTCTGTACGCCGACGGTAGATCAAAAACCATGGAGCATCAATGGTTCTAGCCCTCAGGTTATCAAGTACTTTCGCCATTACACGTGCCTCCTCAGTCGGACTACGGCACTACGCCATTCTCGAAGAACTAGTCACGCTCGCCAGCGTAGAACACCCAACGCCTCGAAGACAGAACAACCGCCAAGATGATCAGGAAGATGACTATGAAATACACCCACCCAGCCGCAGCGGCGTAGCCCAATCTGAACTGACCGGTGAAGGCGTAGTTCCGGATCAGGTCCAACATCGGGTTGAACCGGTCGGTAAAAGAGTCGACGATCGAGTAAATGACGTTAACCAACACAATCGGGGACAGCATGGGCAGAGTGATCTTCCAGAACAACTCCCAGTCTGTGGCTCCGTCACAACGCGCCGCCTCGTAAAGGCTGCTCGAGATGCCCTGCAAACCCGCAAGGTAGAGCAGGATCTGAATACCGGACGACCACAACACCAGTACAATTCGATTGAGCAGGTCGTTTACAATCTGAGCCGCGGGGCCCAAATACATGTAGATGAGCCCCGGGACGTCAATCAACTGCATCGTCTGCGACTGACTGGCGAGTCTTCCCGCTCCCTGAGAGAACAGCTGCTGAACGACCAGACCTGACGCAATTACCACCGGCAGGAAGAACACGCCGCGGAAGAAGGCTCGCCCGATCAGGTCCTGGTTTGTCAAGAACGCCGTAAACAACGCGAACACAAGTATAACCGGAACGTTAACGCACATGTCTCGCACCGCACGGATCAACGTAGGCACGAAACGCTCATCAATCGTAAACGCTTCGACGTAGTTCTGAAAACCCACCCACTTTAGTGAGAACCCGGCCATCATGTCAACCGTGTTGAAGCTGATCCAAAACGAGTCGATGAATGGCTTAGCCATGAAGAGCAGGAATCCGACGAACCACGGAGAGATGAACATAAAACCAGTTAACGCTCGACGCTGATTCAGAGTAAGCTTCACAGGCTGTGCTCCCCTTTCAGAATGACATAATCGAGCGCGGGAACCGTCACTGAATCTTCCTCATAGGGATAGTCATTGTAGTTCACAATGACTCTGGTGCCGTCCTCGTACCCGGTTTCAAACACGTTGGGGGCGATTTGGCCGTGACTCACGATGGCCACCCGCTGCAGCATACCCATTCCGACGTTGATGGCCTCGAACTCCTCCTTGACGGTCTCGAGCCAGGTGTCAAACTGCGAACTGAACAGCATGGCATACTCAGTGTCACGCAGCAGAGCCGAGTCCTCGTACGTCAACTCAAAAATGGGCAACATACCGTACTCCACCATGCGCAAGAACTCCTTGCGCGGATCATTGCGAAGGTTGCTCGGATACCCATATACGGGGACGAGACCGTGTATCACAATCTGGTAGAACGGAATCGAGTGATCGACAAACACGTGCGTGCTTTCATCGATCGGAGCGTTGGTCACCTTGTCTGCCACCGCCAGGAAGAAGGCGTTGCCTCCCTGAACAGCCACACGGCCCATCAGCTTCCTCGCCAGCGCGGCGATATTCAGCCAGGCTGCAGCAGTGTCTGCCCGTTCAGCCCGAGCAGTATCGTTGCGATCGTAGATGAGCATTTCCCCGACGTGCTTAAGGTCCAAACCGGCAACCCCAAGTTCCGCCAATCTCGGGATCGACTCACGGGCGAACTTGTTGTATGCCACGATCGGAGAGATCAAGAAGCGCCGACCGGAGTGCACCGGTGTCTTGGCAGCCGTACGAACGACATCGTTTCGGGCGGAGAAACCACCGTTGCTCTGGTTGGCATCAAGGTAGTTATCCTCCAAGAACACGTCTACACCGCGCTCTTTGGCCCACTGAGCAAACTCTTGCAGACCTTTGGCCCCTCCAAGCGCCCTCTCCGGGGGCCAGTGACGCGGGACAATACCGTCTACGCCTCTCTCGGTCCAGCCAACCAACGTGACATCCATGTTGCTGATCCCGATCTCTTGGAGTCTCTCGACAATCTCGCGCGCCTGCTCAAAAGTAGTCACCGTAATGAGCTCGTCGAGAATCAGACCGGGCTTCGTTACCGCTTGCGTGATGCGGACATGCAACGGGGCTACGTCATCTTTCAACCCAAGACGTCCGACGATGTTGTACTTCTCTCTCAGATAGTCTCTGTAGGTGTTGGCCATGCCTACGTAGTTGGCATCCTCACCCGTCAACAGGTACCAGCGAACCGCACGATCCGTAGCGATGCGCTGGCCTTCCATGGTCTGCACACGACGCGTACGAGACAGGAGGGCCGAGTACTCCTTCCGAATCTCGAACTCAGCGCCGGCTCGGTAAAGATCAACGATGTATCCGCTCGGAGCGGCGTTAATCTTCACATCGAAGTCGCCCTCAGTGACCAAACCCAGGAATGCCTGATCGCCGTTGACCAATCCGAAGTACGGCCCAAACACCTGGCGCCGCGCCTGGTTGTAGGCGATGAAGTAGTCTCGCATCCCATAGAAGCGTACCTCATCCGGGCCGTACGCGAACTCTTGGAACTGTCGCGCGTAGCGCGGGTGGTCCTTCTTGAAATAGGTCACAGCTCCCGAGCTGTCCGGGATAACCATGTAGCCAACGTCATCATCGGTCGCCGCCCCGAAGAACGGTACCAATTCAATCGTCACGAGAGCGTACGTTGATGTCTCCAAGAGCAGATCATCGGGAATCCGGGCTTCCAGGTAGTTCTCGCCCAGCCGGTACTCAACCGGAATCTGGAATCCTAAAGCCTGCATGTGGAAGATAGCACGAACCCCTCTGGGAATCGGCTCGTAGGTCACGATGGCCTGCTGGTCAATGTTGTTCGTAGTCTTCTTGTTGCGCTTCTTGTCATCGGTGTATTGAATGATCACCTGCGAGCGCATGTGCTTTTCCCACAATTGCCCCACGGACATTTGCATATTGTCGAGATCCGGATTCGTACGCCAAATGGCCTGGGTCTCTTTGTCTCGTACGAGCAACTGCGCCTGTTCAGCATCCAAGAACAACTCAAGATTGCGGTTCTCCGCTACCAAGCTGAAGCCGATAGGAATACCGTCGGGAGCCACTTTCGACTCTTCTTCTTCCTCCTCTTCTTCAAACCCGAAGAAACCGCCAAACAGGTTGCCAAACCCGAAGCCTTGCGCACCAACCACAGGTGCCAGGGCGAGAAATGCAATCATCACCAACCCACATACTATAAGCCACCTACTGTGTCTCATAAACACGGCCTCCTCAGCGCAAGTCGACAGCGATAGTCACGGCCTCCATGCCTACGCTCGGATGGCAATCTCAATCACCATCTCCTGGATGAACGTCACCAACTGATCGGTCAACACCCACATCAATCCGAGTACACCCACGATGATGAACATGCCGAAGATGGACAAGAGTGTCGTCGTGGCTGTAACTCGGAAATTGAAGTTGTGGATGTGTCGGACTGAGAGGACTACGAGGGCCAAGCTCCAATAGACGATGAGGTTGAAGAAGAAGTCGACGTAACTCTTCTCCGCCCGTGTCAGAACATGTGTGAACAGCGTCAGCGGCCAGGTAAACAGCAAGTAGGGTCCCATGCTATAGGCTGCGGACATCATCACATCACGGAAGAAGCCTTCACCCTCAAAAATGGCCCCAACGCCGTAGTTGGCCACTCCCCAGACAACCCAGACACCGAAGATGCGTGCGATCTCCAGGAACAGGCTCACGTCTTTCGGATCGACATTCGCTATCTGGTAGCTCTTGAACTGGATATCAAAGACGCGCACAGCAAAAACCAGGAGCATGAGGATGGCCCCAACTAACGGACTGCCCTTTCTCTCCACCTTCAGCTCCCAGAACCCTTCGGCGGGACGGAACATGATCTTGAGCATCAACTGAAGCGTACGTACCACGATGCCGCTTTGGTCCCATGGCCGACGATAGATCCACTGCAGCGCCTTGACAATACCGACGATGAGCAGGATGAAAGCAGCGATCAGCAGTACTGCCAATCCGAAGTTGGCACGCACCCAGGCATGCCGCAACTCCCCGAACGCCTCAGAATAGCCGTCGCGATTCCGCGCGTAGTGGTAAGCCTGCAGCGCCTTGTCAAACTCCTCCAGCTTCATGTATGCCTTGCCGATACCGGACCAGGCCAGCGAGTAGTTCGTGTTGTACTTAATGACCTCACGCCACGGTCCCGCGGCCTCTTGGTAACGGCCGTCTACGTAGAGTTCACTCGCTGCATGTACCAGTTCCGCAAACTGCGTCGGACGGAATATCTGAACGTTGTTGCGGTCCTTATCGAGGATGTAGAGATACCCGTCAGCGTCCCCCACAATACTCGTCGGATAGCCGAAGTATCCCTTCTCTTCGCCCTTTCCGCCGAACATCAGCAAAAGGTTGCGGTCCTGGTCGTACTGATAGATCCAGCCGTTTTGAGAATCCAGAGCTGAGATGATCCCTTTCTCATTCACGGTCAGATCAACGAAGTTGGGCTGGACATACTGACTACCGCGCCGGAATGTATATCCATAGACGTAGTCACTGTTGTTCAAAACGTCGGTGCCCACACTGTTCAGCTTCTTGATCTGGTTCTTCCGATCATAGACCGTCGATGTGTAGATGTACCCGTACTGGTCAATGATCATATTCGAGTGCGGAGTCGGCAATGTCTTCGAC
>LFTP01000158.1 GCA_001513395.1 Clostridia bacterium DTU080 | reverse complement strand
CGGCGGCCCGCCGTGCCAAGCGGGCGGCTTCATAGGTCAGAGCGTAGGCCTGGTCGGCAAGAGCGTATTCCGCCAGAACCAAAGCGCTGGATCCGAAGGTGTTGGTCTCGATGATATCGGCACCGGCGCGCAAATACTCTTCATGAATGGCCAAGATCAGGTCCGGACGAGTCTTCACCAAATACTCAGGACAGCCCTCGTAATCGGGATGTCCATAATCGGCGGCGGTCAGACCCCGCTGCTGTATTGCGGTACCCATGGCCCCGTCAAGGACCAGGATCCGTTCCTGCAATGCCTTTCGTAAACGCTCGATTCGACTCTGTACACTCATCGGCTTACCTCATCATTCAACGATCCAACACTTTGACGTATCTGCTCCACGAGGGTGCAAATCGGCTCATGCTTGCCGAATGAGAGGACCAGGTAAATCCCGCTGATGATCCGCTTGGCCTGATCCACCAGCTCCGCCGCTTGGGCGAGACCGACCCTAAGACCGTCATCGCCCGCTAGCTCCAGCTCACGACGAATGCATTCGGGCACTGCTATGCCGGGAACTTCATTATGCAGATAAACGGCATGCTTGTAGCTGTGCAGGGGCATCACACCCATCAAAATGGGCACATCACAACCGGAGATCTCATCGAGCACCCTATACAGGGGTTCCGTCTCGTAAACCGGTTGAGTCATCACAAACTGAGCTCCGGCATCCAGTTTCTGACGAAAACGCTCGATTTCCCTTGGCAGATCTTCAGCATTGACATTCAGTGCACAGCCTATGGTAAAATCCGTGGGCTCTCCGGTCGGATTGCCCAATAGATCGTGTCCGGCATTAAGATCTCTCAACACCTTAATCAGACCGATAGCATCAAGGTCGTAGACAGGCGTGGCATGTGCCACATTGCCCAAGGAAGGCGGATCGCCGGTCAAAGCGAGGATATTGCGCAAGCCTAAAGCGTGAGCGCCCAACAGATCCGACTGCAACCCCATCAGATTCCGGTCGCGGGTAGTCAGATGGACGATGGCGTCCACGCCAACCTCCTGCTTGATGAGGTGGGCGCTGGCAATGGCAGCCATGCGCACTCTGGCCATCGGACTGTCAGCCACATTGATGCAATCGACTCCCGCGATCTTAAGCGCGGCAGCCGCCTCAAGGAATTTTTTGGTCACCGAACCCTTGGGCGGATCGAGTTCTACGCTGATGACAAACTGACGACCCAGCTTGGAACGCAAGTCCTGACCCGCGGATCCGCCGGAAGCTCTCAAAGCCTTCTCTAAGTCGCGGCGATGAGGAGAGCCCACACGCTCCGCAATCCTCACTGTTTTTTGCTCACCGCGCCGTGAATCCGTCCGGAGTGTCTTTCTATCCGTTCTTTCGACGCCATCGAGGTACTCTCTCATAGCCGCTATATGCGCGGGAGTCGTGCCGCAGCAGCCGCCTATCAAGCGCACGCCTCGGTCGATGAAGGCCTTCACCATTGATGCGAAATACTCAGGAGTGGCCGTATACAACACACGGCCATCTACGTAAGAGGGCAGGCCGGCGTTCGGCATGGCGGACCACATGACCGGAAAAGACACGTGCTCCATGAGAAGGTCCAAAGCCTCTAAGACGTACACCGGACCGCTGCCGCAGTTGACGCCGATGACATCAGGCCGCTCGGAGCCATCCAGATCGTTTAACATGGCTGCTACATCCCGAGGGGCGTGACCGGTAACGGTCGCCAATCGGACCCCTTCCCCCCGACCCGGCAGATTGCGGGGAGTTCCGTCCGGCCAGAAGGCAAATTGAACCACAACGGGCAGTTTAGATATCTCACGCGCCGCACGGACGGCCTCGATCGCCTCCACGGGATCGGCCATAGTCTCGATGATAAAAAGATCGACGCCGCCGGCAAGCAAAGCCTCCATCTGTTCGCGGAAAAGCTCTCGCATCTGTTGCCGCCCAACAGTGTCCGACAGACCCGGCGAAATGCCTAAAGAACCCACTGAGCCCGCCACCAACGCGGATTCGCCGGCTATCTCACGGGCGGCGCGAGCGATCTTGACGCCCCAGACGTTAATGTCCCACACTCGCTCTTGCTGGCCGCATTTTCTTAGTTTGAGGCGGTTAGCGCCATAGGTGTTCGTTTCAATGAGAGACGCGCCCGCCAACAGATAGTCAAGATGTGCCTTCTGCACAATGTCTTTCTCTGACAGATTCAGACACTCAAAAGCTCCTACGGGGCGATCAACTCGTTCATGCAGTAAGGAACCCATGCCTCCGTCAGCCAGCACCACGTTTTCTTTCAGACGTGATAAAAACACTTGGTCCGCTGAAGGTGTAGCCAATTGGCCTGTAAGTGGGGTCATTTGCCTTATTCCCTTCTAGCCTTACGGCGTTGTTCACAATGAAACCGGCCCGGGGGTAATGATCAGCACAATTCAACGCCCATACGAAATCACCTTCTCCGTGAGCACCGACCAAAAACACGGTAATTGCGTCAACCGGAGCGTTCTCTCTTTACAGAGTCATCTTGCAGCGGTAAAATTATGTTACCCTAATAGTTGGTGGACCAAATAATAAGGGAGGCCAAGAATAAAAGCGAGAACAACAGGAGGCCAATCCAATGAACGAAAACGCCGGCATCAAGAACAACGTCCCAGATCGGGACCCAGGTATGACGGCTGAACCCACTTCCGCGGATCTCGACCGCTCCGTGGCGAGCGAGGCTGTGTCATCAGACAAAGGCGATGTTGCCATTGATGAAACCATCGTGGCCATGGAGTCGTTGTTGCGCAAGATCAATTTCATCCTGAGCAAACGGGGAAGATCGGTCCTCCGGGAATTCGATCTGACGCCGCCTCAGTTTGTCGCACTGTCGCAAGTGCATCATCATCCGGGACTTGCCATGAGTGATCTGTGCCGAAAAATGCAGTTGACCAATGCCACGGTGACGGGCTTAGTCGATCGCTTGGAACAAAAGACCTTGGTGGAGCGCATACGCGATCCGGAAGATCGGCGTACCATTCGTCTTCGGACTACGGAACTGGGAGAAACGCTTTTCACGAAATCCCTGCAGGCCCGCCAACGCAGGCTGGCAGCCGATGTCGCCGGCTTCTCGGATGAAGAAAAGAGCCAACTGGTGGACTTGCTACAGCGACTAGTGGAATCGATGGCTAGCCCCAAATAAGTCTCGCTTATCGTCTTCAATGCATTCGATGTGAAGGGAAGTGACGCGCAGTGTTTCTGCGGGTTGTCCGTGAAGTGATTGTGCCATTCTGGTATTTGGTTGTGGCAGGCATAGCCTTGATGGGCCTGACAACAGCCATTAATCTGGCACCGCCCTGGTTGATGAAAATGCTCATCGACGATGTATTCACGCAAGGTAATCTACCGATGCTGAATCTCGTCGTTTTGGCCACTGTACTGGTCTACATCACCCGGGCCCTGATCTCTTTTACCCAAAACATCACTAACAATCTGTTGGGGCAGAACATAACGCGATTGATGCGCAAGCGCGTTTACAACCACTTGCTGACCATGGAAAACCAGTTCTTTGAAAACGAGCAGGTGGGTCGTATCGTCTCCCGAGTGATGGGCGACGTGGATGCGGTTGAACACCTGATCACCGGTGGCGTTGAGCAGCTTATCGTCTCAGCCATGACGCTCATCGGCATTGCGGCCATCTTGTTTAGGATCAACTGGCAGCTCGCGCTCTTCTCCCTGATCCCGATTCCTTTTCTCGTCTTGGTCATGACTGGCTTCGGCAGCAAGGTGCGGCTGGTTTATCGTTCGGTCCGGGAAAAGGCGGCGGGGGTGACCGGAAAGCTGGCCGATTCCGTAGCCGGTATCACCGTCGTCAAATCCTTTGCCCGGGAGCCGGAAGAACAATCCTGGTTCGCTCGGCAACTGGATGAGTATTTTAAGATGAATATGGAAGCCACTGTATTGTGGGTATCCTACTTCCCCATGATCAGCTTCATCACGGGTATTGGCAGCGTGATGATCCTCTGGCTTGGCGGCCAGCAAATCATCGGCGGCGTTCTCACCATCGGCGAGCTAGTAGCTTTCAACAGCTACTTGGGTCAGTTCTACAGCCCCGTGATGCAAATCTCGCGGCTTTCGGTGCAACTGCAAAGGTCGCTGGCTTCCGTGGACCGTGTCTTCGAGCTAATCGACCGTGAGCCCAAGATCAAAGACGCCCCTAATGCCCAAGAAAAAAGCCATATCGAGGGTCGCATAGAGTTTCGAAACGTGCACTTCTCCTATGAACCCGGCCAACCGGTGCTCCACGGAATCTCGTTCGTGGCCAATCCCGGTGAGATGATCGCCTTGGTCGGTCCCAGCGGCTCGGGCAAGAGCACGATTACCAACTTGATCCCGCGTTTTTACGACGTGGATCAGGGCAGTATCTTGGTCGACGGCCTGGACGTGCGCCAATGGAAGTTGGCTTCCCTACGCAGTCACATAGGTATGGTGCTCCAAGATACGTTCTTGTTTAACGGCACAGCGCGAGAGAACCTGAGATACGGTCGTTTGGATGCCACCGATGAAGAGATAATCGAGGCCGCCAAAGCGGCTCGAATCCATGAATTTCTCGCCAGTCTGCCCCAAGGCTATGATACACAACTCGGTGAACGGGGAGTGAAACTCTCCGGCGGTCAAAGACAAAGGCTGTCCATCGCCCGCACGATCTTGAAGGACCCGAAAATCCTCATCTTGGATGAAGCCACATCATCTGTAGACAGCGAGGTGGAAAGCCTCATCCAAGAAGCCTTGGAGGAGCTCATGAAGAACCGCACTACGATTGTCATCGCTCACAGGCTTTCTACCATCAAAAATGCAGATCGCATCATCGCTATCAAAGACGGGCGGATCGTGGAAGAAGGTTCACACGACGAACTGATGGCCAAAAAGGGTCTGTATGCTTATCTGTACGAACTTCAATTCCAATTGCAGGATGAAGCGGAGGACAAAGATAAGCGGCGCCCCGATCGCAGACCGGGTCGTGATCGGCGAAGAAGAGATCAACAACCCGCGGACGATCGAATGCCCAGCCTGCCGGGCCCCATGGAATTTGACCTACCCAACGTTCCGTAGGAAGGGTGCGAATAAGCCGTGATGACGCATTATAAACGCTTAGTGATATGGGCTTCCGTGATCGTGGTTCTCGTTGTGGTTGGAGCCCTTTTCTCGAAGCTCTACTATGACCTCACGCTGGAAGGCAGCAATCCTTTTCAATCTGTCTCTCCGGTGCGCGTGAGCGGTGTGATGCGCTTGCAGACCTCTGAGGCCCGAGTAGTGCCTGCTCAACAGGTTGATCTCGCTTTCCCCATATCCGGGCGGCTAAGTGCCATCTTAGTTGAGCCCGGTCAAAGAGTGGTTAAAGGAGAAGAGCTGGCAAGACTTGATGACTCCCGGTTGAGATTGGCCGTAGCCAGGGCCAAGGAAAACCTGCGCGCCGCGGAACTGAGCGAAGTGCCGTTTCAAATCGAGCAAGCTAAGCTGGAATTGGCTGCTACGGAGCTAGACTTGGAGGCCACCGTTCTCAAGGCTCCCTTTGACGGTCAAGTTCTGGCTGTGCCAGTAGTCGCCGGCCAAGCGGTGACACCAAACACACACATCGTGACCTTGGCCCAGGTCGAGCCTCTCATGGTTCGCACTTCGATCGCTCAGAACGCACTCAGACACATCGCCCCCGGATTGGCGGCGCTCGTCACTTTGGAAGCTTTTCCCGGGCAGACCTGGGAAGGTCACGTGGTTCGAGTAGGCAATCAAGCTGTGCAGACACCAAATGGGATCGGAGTGGAACTCCTGATAGAACTGGACGGATCCACAAATCCGGATAACTCAACTCAAACGATCGTACCCGGCCTCACCGCAAAAACTGAAATCTTGGTGCCTCGTAAACAGGGGGTTATGGATATCGCGAACTGGTTCATAGCCGCTCTATTCATAACGATGCTTGTAATGACATACGCGATCAGCGTCATAATGACCCCGAAAGTCGAGCATATTCCTGATGACAGCATGGGCGGCCGAGGAGGACGCATGGGAGGCTGGGGCGGTCGCGGTTTTGGCGGTGGTTTCGGCAGATTCTAAGACTCGAATACGTTGCCGTTTCTCGTGGGACAAAAGGCGCCTTCCAAGCCAGACAACGGGAGGCGTTTTTGTCAGAATACCGCTCCACGCAAGATCCAAACGACATGCGGTTGCTCGCTCCACAAAAGCAACAGACAGCTAGGATTGGATGGAGACCATGCGAGTAACCCAGTTCCAAAGCGACGAACCCAGGGCTATGACATCACACCAACCGGAAATGTTCATTTGTGCCGGGATGCGGAAATACTGACCTCTGAGCAGGAGAAGCGGGCCGGACGTGGAACTATCTTTATGTTGGCATTTCGAGCACTTCAGAATGGATTAATGTGATGATTTTTCTATAGATGCAATAGTTACCGTTGCGCGGCAGGGTCTCCCCCGCACGCGCGGGGATTGACCCGAAAGGGCTGCTAAAGCCCCCGTGTATACCAGGTCTCCCCCGCACGCGCGGGGATTGACCTTGCAAGGGTCTCACTTCCCCGCTTTTCAAAACGTCTCCCCCGCACGCGCGGGGATTGACCTTCAACATTCAAAACGACAAAACGGGGAATTGGGTCTCCCCCGCACGCGCGGGGATTGACCTCCGATCACCCCGACGGCCGCTATCATTAACCCGTCTCCCCCGCACGCGCGGGGATTGACC
>LFTP01000064.1 GCA_001513395.1 Clostridia bacterium DTU080 | reverse complement strand
CGTCGGGCCCTTGCTGAACCGGTCCGGGTTATCGCTGCCAATGCCGGCTACGAAGGGGCCGTAGTGGCCAACAAGGTCAGCGAAGCTGAGCCGGGTGTGGGCTTTGATGCTTTGATCGGCGAGTACCGCAATATGATTGAGGCCGGTATCATCGACCCGACGAAGGTAACGCGTTCGGCGCTTGAGAATGCGGCCAGCATCGCCGGATTGATTCTCACCACAGAGTGTCTGATCGCCGAGGAACCCGAGGAAGAACAGCCGATGCCGCCGGGCGGTATGGACGGCATGGGCGGAATGGGCGGTATGATGTAACAGGCTGCGTTTGACCTGGATTCAGGCTGGCGGGAGCCTCTGAGAGGTTTCCCGCCTTCACTTATCAAGTGGAAGTACGTCCTGGTAAGAATTTGGCCACAATGGGGTGAAGCCAGTGCCGATGCTGGAAGACGTCCAACAGATTCTACTTGACCAGGAGACCGTCGCTCGCCGTGTCAAGGAACTGGGGGCGCAGATAACCGAAGATTACGCTGGTCGGGAACCGGTTCTCGTATGCATCTTAAAGGGGGCGGCGCTTTTTACCGCAGATCTGTGTCGACACATAGATCTGCCTATATCCCTTGATTTCATGGCCATATCAAGCTATGGTTCCGGAACCAGCAGTTCGGGAGTTGTACGCATTACCAAGGATCTTGACAGCTCGATCGAGAACAAGGATGTCATCATTGTAGAAGACATCGTTGATAGCGGTCTGACGCTGTCTTATCTGCTGGCCAATCTCAAGTCCCGCCATCCGGCTTCGTTAAGCATCTGTGTTTTGTTGGATAAACCCGAGCGACGCGAGGTCGAGGTGCCGGTTCGCTACAGAGGCTTTGAGATACCCGATCACTTCGTTGTAGGTTATGGACTCGACTATGCGGAAAAGTACCGTAATCTACCTTACGTGGGCGTGCTCAGACCGGAAGTCTACATGGCCTGATCGTCATTTGGAGGGATCCGCATGTCACAAGGTGCTACACCAACGCTGCTTCACGACTGGGTGGCGGTGATCGACTTAGGTGGCAATCACAGTCATCTTGTGGCCCGCAAGGTGCGTGAGTGTCGAGTTTACAGCGAAATATGGCCGTACATGACACCTGTGGCCAAGATACTCGAACGTCGCCCCAAGGGCATTATTCTTTCCGGAGGACCGGCGAGCATCTTTGGCGAAGGGGCACCAAATTGCGCTGAGGGGCTTTTTCACGCTGGCATACCTGTGCTCGCCATCGGTTACGGCATGCACATGATGACTCGGACACTGGGCGGCAAGGTCAGTCCCGGTGCACCGAATCAGTTTGGGCGGGCCCGTGTGCACATCCTTGATCGAACTGACCTTTTGGCAGCGATTGATGAGGAAGCCGGGGGGGCCATGATAGGCTGCATGCGTCACGGCGACTACGTGAAGGAAGTACCGCCGGGTTTTGATGTGATTGCTCGAACGGATGACATGGGTATCGTAGCCATACGCCACCCCGAACGCCGGCTTTTTGGGATTCACTTTCATCCTGAGGTCGAAGGTACTTCCCACGGACAGGAAGTCCTGCGCAATTTCGTTTTGGATATATGCGGCTGTCGGGCTACGTGGACTATGGAGAGCTTCGTTGAGTCGATTGTCGAGGAGATCCGTCAGCAAGTCGGCTCAGAAAGGGTCTTGGCGGCTTTGTCAGGAGGTGTGGATTCCGCCGTGGCTGCGGCTTTGGTGGAACGAGCCGTTGGCGAACAGCTGACCTGTGTCTTCGTCAATACCGGTTTCATGCGAGCCGGAGAACCCGAAGGGGTGTGTCAGTTTTTCTCGAGCCGTATGGGCAAGTGCTTCCGCAGCGTAGATGCCTCGGAACGCTTTTTGAGCAAACTTGAGGGTGTGGCGGATCCGGAGTTGAAGCGCAAGCTGATCGGCGAAGAGTTTATTCGGGTCTTTGAAGAAGAGGCTCGCCAATTGGGTGAGGTGCGCTATCTCGTCCAGGGGACCTTGTATCCGGACGTCATCGAGAGCGTCGGGGCGGACAAACAGGTGATAAAGAGCCACCACAACGTAGGCGGACTTCCTGAGCACATGCAATTGGACCTGATTGAGCCACTGCGTCAGCTCTTCAAGGACGAGGTACGTGATCTAGGTATAGTCCTTGGGTTGCCTCCTTCCATTGTCTGGCGTCAGCCGTTTCCGGGACCGGGCTTGGCCGTTCGCATCTGTGGGGCCATAGACAAGGAGCGTCTGGAGATAGTGCGTCAGGCTGACGCCATCGTGTGTGAAGAGATTGAAAAGGCAGGCCTGGGCCGCGATATCTGGCAGTATTTTGCCGTGGTGACCGATACGCGCAGCGTCGGGGTGACTGATGACGCTCGCACCTACGGTTACGCCGTCGCCATACGCGCCGTGCAGTCGCAAGACGCGATGACGGCTGAATGGAGCCGTCTGCCCTATGAGCTTCTGGATCGGATGGCCACCAGGATTATGCGAGAGGTCGGGCATGTCAATCGCGTGGTGTATGACATCAGCTCAAAACCGCCCGCTACGATAGAGTGGGAGTAGGTGCCGTCATTGCTGCGGCGTATGGGACGGCTGGTGCTCGTTCTCTGCTTTGTGTGTCTGCCAGCGGCCAGGATCGGCGCCGATGGATCGGATGTCTTCTTCCCGGAACACATCACGGTCGGAATGTTGGATAGGGGCAGCGGCGAGGTGCTTTTTCCGCCTACGGCTCTATGCGGTCCGTTCGATGCGGGGTATCGCTTCGTGAAGGGGATGCAGTTTAGCGAGCTGATTGTCGGTATCGATGTCCTTTGGATCGAGCTGCGGAAAGACAGTGCGTCCTTATGTGTGGAGGAGATTGCCGCATGGTCCGAGTATCTACAACACGGCGGCAGTCTGTTGCTCACTGTCTCGTCGTCGAGACTGATCGAGGGCAACCATCTGCTTGAGCTTCTAGGGGCTCGTTTGCGTCTTCAAGCGGATGAACATTGGCCCACAGCCGTGGCATATATACCGGCTCCGCGATGGCGGGAGGATCTTGCTCCTGTACACCTGACCGAGGCGGCGACGCTGACCGGCGTTGACGCTTCCGTTACCGTCTTTTTGGAAACGACGAAGGACGGCGGGACAGTTGCTCTGGGCGGTTTGGAGACCGTGGGGCGGGGTCAATTGGCCGTCTGTTCGGGCCTCGTTTTTCCGTTGTGTCAAGAAGACTCCGGATTCGACAACGGCCCGTTTCTTCAGTTGTTGTTGGGATGGTTGGGCACCAGGACCAAGATGACGCTGACCGATGAGCGAGGCCTTAGCAGTACAACCGTCGATAATCCAGGATTCTAAGAAGGGGTTGCGGCCATGAAAGTATTAGATACTCGAGCGATGGAAATCGCTGAGATTCACAAGACCTTGCGGCGACCTGAGATTGACGAGGTGACCCTTGAACCCCAGGTGGCGGCCCGTCTTCATGAGATATTCGGACGTCCTTTGAGCGCTGCCGAAGCCGTGGCTGAGATCGTCCAAGATGTAGCCACTCGGGGTGATGCCGCCGTCTTGGACTACTCGTGGCGTATTGATGCAGTGAAGCTGCAGCCTGAGACGCTCTTTGTGAGCGAAGAGGAGATGGCCAAAGCTCAACGAGAGGCCGATCCGACGGTGGTAGCGGATATCCGTGCCGCTGCCGAACAGATTACGGCCTTTCATACCATGCAGTTGCGCAACTCCACATTCATGGCCGGTCCGGGCGGAGCGGTGCTGGCCCAGCGTATTCTGCCCATCGATCGAGTCGGCTGTTATGTACCGGGCGGCCGAGCTCCGCTGGTCTCTTCGGCTTTGATGTCCGTTATCCCGGCGCGGGTGGCCGGTGTAAAAGAGATCATCGCCGCCACGCCGCCGAATCGACAAGGGGAAGTGGACTGCCATATTCTGGTGGCCCTGCAAGAAGCCGGTGCTCATCGTGTCTTGAAAGTGGGAGGAGCACAGGCAGTGGCCGCGCTGGCCTTCGGAACGGAGTCGATTCCGCGCGTCGATAAAATCGTGGGTCCGGGTAATATTTTCGTGACCTTGGCCAAGCGGCAGGTTTTCGGTCGCGTCGGTATAGACTCCTTAGCCGGACCCAGTGAAATCATGATCGTGGCCGACGATACGGCTCCCGTGGAACTGGTCGCGGCCGATCTGCTCTCTCAGGCTGAACACGATCCGGCCGCTGCGGCTATTTTGGTTACACCATCCAAGACGTTACTGCAAAACGTGCTGGATGAGATTGAACGCCAACTCGCTACCTTGGCTCGTGAGATGACGGCCCGTGAGTCTTTGGCCCGTTGGGGGCGTGCGGTGTTGTGCCGTGATCTGGCCGAGGCGTGTGAGTTGGTCAATGTTGTGGCTCCCGAACACGTCGAGTTGCTCGTCGCTGATCCATGGGCTCTGTTGAGTCAAGTGCGACATGCGGGAGCGATATTCTTAGGTGCTGCTTCGGCGGAACCGATTGGTGATTACGTCGCCGGTCCCAATCACATTTTGCCGACGAACGGTACGGCGCGCTTTGCGTCGGCCTTGGGCGTTGATGACTTCGTCAAGCGCAGCAATATCATTGCCTATACCGAGGCTGCTCTGGCCCAGTTGGGGCCCGTGGCGGTACGCCTGGCTGATATCGAGGGCCTGGGAGCCCATGCCGCGTCCGTACGGCGCCGGCTGTTGTGAGCATTTTCGGGTCGAGAAAGTGAGGAAAAGCTGCATGAAGGAGCCGAGGAATCTTCTTCCTTTGCGCCGGGCTCGCGTTGAACGGATGACTCGCGAGACGAAGATTGTAGTCGAGTTAACCCTGGACGGAACCGGCGAGGCGGATGTCTCCACTGGGATCGGTTTTTTTGACCATTGCCTTGAAGCGTTGGCTAAACATGCCTCCTTTGATCTGAACGTGAGTTGTCAAGGCGATCTGCATGTGGACGGACATCACAGCGTAGAAGACGTGGGTATCTGTCTTGGCCAGGCACTGGCCAAGGCCTGTGGCGACAAAAGAGGTATACGTCGCTTCGGCCTTGCCGTGGTGCCCATGGATGAGGCCCTCGTGGAGGTGGCTCTTGATTTCAGCGGACGGGCCTGCCTGGGTTGGCATTCGTTTCACTGGCCGCAGACCATGGTCGGGGATTTCGATGTCAGTCTGACTAAGGAGTTTTTCCGTGCCCTGACGGCTAACGCCGGGCTTACCGTTCATGTTACCTGCCGTTGCGGCGAGAATGCACATCCTATCATCGAAGCCACTTTTAAGGCCTTGGCGCGCTCTCTTCATGAAGCTTGTTTTCGGGATCCGCAGCGAAGTGATGTCCCCTCGACCAAGGGAGTACTCTAGGAGGCAGCGAAGATGATTGTCATACCGGCCATTGATCTCAAAGACGGCAAATGCGTCCGTCTCGTCCAAGGACGAGCGGATGAGTTGAGCGTGGTAGCCGATGACCCGGTGGAGACGGCTTTGCGCTGGCAAAAAGCCGGCGCCAGTCTCTTGCACGTCGTGGATCTTGACGGCGCTTTTGAAGGGATGCCGCGCAATTTGCCGGTGGTCGAAGAGATTGTCAAAGCGATAGCCATTCCGGTCCAGATGGGCGGGGGATTGCGCAGCCTGGAGGGATTGAGTGCCGTGCTGGCCGCGGGCGTGGATCGGGTCATTTTGGGTACCGTCGCCGTGGAGGATCCCGACTTGGTGCGGGAGGCCGTTGAGCGGTTCGGAGATCGGATTGTGGTCGGCATTGATGCTCAAGACGGTCTGGTCGCGGTGCGTGGTTGGGTGGAAGGAACGCAGACGGACGCGGTCGATCTGGCCGAGCGAATGCGGGATGTGGGTGTCCAGGATATCATCTTCACTGATATTTCCCGCGACGGAACACTCAGGGGACCCAATCTTGAGAGCTTGGCTCGCGTGGCCTCTGTAGCCGGATTGGGAGTCATCGCCGCCGGCGGTGTGGCTTCCGTTGACGATCTGTTGGCGATCAAGAAGATCTCCGGTGTAAAGGGAGCAATCGTAGGCAAGGCGTTGTACAGTGGTCATATAGATTTGTCAGAGGCAATCCGTATAGTTGAGGGGGTCGTATAGACATGGAAGTCGGTATGGACAACCTAAAATGGGACGATCAAGGACTTATCCCGGCTATCGTCCAAGACGCCGTCTCCGGGCGCGTCCTGATGCTGGCTTATATGAATCGCGAGGCTCTTCAGCGCAGTCTGGAAAGCGGGGAGACCTGGTTTTTCAGCCGCAGCCGGGGGCGCTTATGGCACAAAGGGGAGCAGTCAGGGCATGTGCAAAAGATCGAGGAGATACAGACTGACTGCGACCGGGATACGCTTCTCGTGCGCGTCCGGCAACAGGGTGCGGGCGCGTGCCACGAAGGCTACATTTCCTGTTTTCACTATGTGGTGGAGCTCGAGGAGCAGGCAGTACGCATACGTTTAGATGAGACGGCCCCGCAGACTTTCGATCCGGGGACAGTATATTCAGAGCAAGGGGCACAAAGCAAAAGCCCCGCCGCGGAGAGTATGGAGCGGTAACGGTCATGTACCGCCGTCTTCGGCCGTTGACAGTGGTCTTCTTGTTGTGCCTTCTTTGGGTGCAACTGAGCCACGCTGCCTCATTGACTCGTGTCGTGCCTCCACCGCTGCCGAAGCCCAATCCCGGCGAGACTCCCGCCCAGGGAGCCGGCGCTGAAAAGTCAACGGGTGTGTCGGTATCTGCTTCGGATCGTTCTCAGGAGAAGACTCCGCCGCCGCCTAAGTTATCTGCGGCCGCCGCGGTACTTATGGACGCAGAAAGCGGTCTGGTTCTGTGGGGTCTCAACGCACACGAACGTCGGGCTCCGGCCAGTCTGACGAAGATTGTCACCGGATTGGTGGCGGTAGAAAAGGGTGATTTGAACTCGGTGGCGGCAGTCAGCGCGCACGCGGCGAGCAAACCTCCTACGAAGCTGGGCTTGCGTGCAGGTGATCGCATCCGCTTGTCCGATCTTTTGGCGGCGACGATCATGAGCAGCAGCAACGATGCTGCTACGGCCATTGCCGAGCACGTAGCCGGTTCGGAAAAAGCCTTTGCGCGCCTGATGAATGCTACGGCCCGCAGGCTGGGAGCCCGAAACAGCAATTTCGTCAATGCTCACGGTCTGGATGCTCCGCAACACTACAGTACCGCCTATGACATGGCCGTTTTGTCCAGTCAGGCCTTGCGTGTGCCGGAGATCGTCCGTCTGGCCTGTCAGCAAGCGGTGCACCTCTCCTGGCAGGGAGGAGAGCGGTCCGTGTCGAATATCAATTCGTTCCTATGGCGCTATGACGGAGCCGTGGGGCTAAAGACCGGATACACGAGCTCGGCCGGTTACTGCGTAGCTGTGGCGGCTGAGCAAGACAACCGCAAGCTGATCGGTGTGGTCATGGGATGCCCCACTAGCGAAGCGCGCTGGAACGATGCTATAGTATTAATGGACTACGGTTTTGAACACTTCTCGGAGCTGATGGCTGCGGCAAAAAGAGCAACGAACTTCTATGTGGTACGACGAGGTGACACTCTCTCCCGGATAGCCGTTCGTTTCGGCACAAGTATAGAGGTTCTTCTTGATCTGAATCCCGAACTCAATGGAAACGCAGACTTCATCAGAGTCGGGCAACGGTTGGTCGTTCCGTAGGAAACATGATTTGACAGAAGGGAAGTTGAGATGGACGAGGCTAGCAGTACCTGGCAGCTGATGGCTGCTGCAGGCTTTGTCATTATCAATGCGTTCTTTGTTGCTTCAGAGTTCGCCATGGCGAAGGTAAAACCGGGTAAGTTGCGTGAACTTGCCGGTTCAGGTAATCGCCGTGCGGAGACTGCGTTGCGTATCACCGAACGCCTAGGAGTTGTCACTTCCGCTACTCAATCAGCTATCGCCATTACTTCCATTGCTGCGGGCGTCATCACTGTCCCGGCTTTGGCTCGACTACTCGCTATTCCACTCACCTCGTTAGGCGTCAATCTTTCCTTGACTCGAGTGTTGTCAGTCCTCGCGAGCTTTCTGATCGTCGGTTCTTTGCACACCGTTCTCGGTGTCCTCGTACCCAGGGCGATCTCTATCCAAAAGGCGGAAGCCGTAGCCCTGTGGTGTGCGGTGCCGCTCAATGCCTTCTTAATGATCTTTACACCATTGAGCTGGCTGTTGCATCGTTCCGCCGACGGTCTGCTCGGCATGTTGGGCTTGCGGCCGATAAGTGAGTCCTGCATGGCTTCTGACAACGAAGAGGACGTTCGAATGATCGTCTCATCGAGCCAAGAAGAGGTCATACTGGAAGATCACCAAGCCGAACTCGTCGAAAACATCCTGGATTACACTGACAGGGTAGCCAGGGAGATCATGACGCCGCGTAACGACGTTCGCGTCCTTTTTACCAGTCAGAGCCTGGAAGAAGCGATTGAGATCGTGCTCAGAGAAGGTTTTGCTCGCTATCCTTTGTGTCGCAACGAACGCGACAACGTGGTGGGCGTGGTGCATATGCGCGACATCTTCACGGCTCACCTCAGCAGGGAAGGCAAGACNNAGGCAAGACGCTGGAAGAGATCGCTCGCGAGCCTTTGATCGTGCCTGAGACGCTGCCGCTCAGCCAGCTGCAGCAGAGATTTCAAGCATCCGGCACTCAAATGGCCTTGGTCTTAGATGAATACGGAGCCTTCTCAGGGGTCGTGACGTTGGAGGATCTCGTGGAAGAGGTCTTTGGAGATTTCCGAGATGAGTTCGACCACATCGAGCCGGCGACCGTCTTGCCTACGGAAGACGGTATTGAGCTGGATGCCGGTATGCTAGTCGAAGAAGCCTTTGAAGTGTTGGGAGTGGAAGGCGATGTGGAATTCGAAGGTGTTGATACAGTCGGCGGGCTCATCTTCAGCCTGTTGGGCAATCGTCCTCAGGTTGGCGACGCGGTAGCTGTCGACGGTCATCGATTCGAGGTGGTGGCGGTCGATGGGCTGCGTATTACGCGGGTCAAGGCCGTGCCTACCGGCGATGGCGGCGAGCAGTCTGAGGCAGGGACCGAACCGGCCCGAGGTGTAATAGCGTCCTAAGTTAGAGGGAGTGTCGCCTGTGCAGTGGCTTCAGGATTTGAACGAGGCACAGATGCGGGCCGTCACCTATGGTGACGGCCCTTTACTGGTGATCGCCGGAGCCGGAACCGGCAAGACCAGGGTGTTGACATACCGCATAGCTTACTTGTTACGGGAAAAGAACGTACCGCCTTGGCATATCATGGCCGTTACCTTTACCAATAAAGCGGCCAACGAGATGAAAGAACGGCTGCTGCAATTGGTGGGATCCGAGGCTGAACATGTGTGGGCGGGTACCTTCCATTCCGCTTGCGTGCAGATCCTGCGTCGGCACGCTCAGATCCTGGGCTACTCCGGTCGTTTCAGCATAGCAGATACAGCTGACCAGATCGCTTTGGTGCGCGAGACGCTTAAAGATCTGGACATGGACGTCAACAAGTTTGAACCCCGGGGGATACTGAACGCCATCAGTGCCGCCAAAAACGAGTTGATCGATCCGCAAGAGTATGCCGATCGAGCCTGGGACTATCGGGAAAAGATCGTGGCCCGAGTCTATGCGACGTACCAGGAAAGACTCAAAAGCAACGATACCATGGATTTCGATGATCTTATCATGCAGACGGTCAATCTGTTGGAGCGACATGAGGATGTATTGCGCTTTTACAGAGACCGGGTGCGTTATCTGCTTGTGGATGAGTATCAAGATACCAATCATGCTCAATACCGCCTGGTCAGACTCCTGGCCGGAGAGGACGGAAATCTGTGCGTAGTGGGCGATGCGGATCAGTCGATATATCGCTTTCGCGGCGCGGATATCCGCAATATCCTTTCTTTTTCCTCGGACTATCCGAACGCGGAGGTGGTCAAGCTCGAGAAGAACTACCGTTCCACCCGTAACATCCTTGATGCTGCCAATCATGTGATCAGCCACAACGTGGATCGACCGGAAAAAAACCTTTATACGGACAATCCGCAAGGGGATCCGGTCTTTGTCAGGCAACTGGAGGACGGACGTGAGGAAGCTTCTTTCGTGGCTGATGAGATCATGCGCTTACAGCGCGACGGCCGAGGTCTTGGCTCCGTGGTCATCCTGTATCGCACCCATGCCCAGTCCCGGAGCTTTGAAGAAGAATTCATAAGGCGCAATATCCCTTATCACATCGTTTCAGGAGTGCGCTTCTATGAGCGCAAGGAAATCAAGGACATCTTGGCCTACCTCAGAGTGTTGGCCAACCCGGCGGACAATCTCAGCCTGCGCCGGATTATCAATGTTCCCAAGCGGGGCATCGGCGAGATGACACAGGCTCGGCTCGAGGATTTTGCCGAGCGGGAGGGAATATCGCTTTTTGAGGCTTTGGCCAGAGCCCAGGATATCGATCGTCTCAGCGGGACGGCTCTGAACAGAGTGTTGGAACTCCGGCGGCTTTTGGAGCGTCTGCTTCAGCTGGTCGATGAGCAAAGCCTGACCGAGTTGACGTCATCCGTATTGTGGGAGACCGGCTATATACAGCAGCTCCGTGCCGAACGCACGGTGGAAGCGCAGGGACGGCTCGAAAACCTGGAGGAGTTTTTGTCCGTGACTAGGCAGGCGGAGATGGATCTGACAGCCAGCGATGAACAGGTTTCAACTCAAGATGTCCTGCTCGCTTTCTTGGAACAGGTGGCCCTGATATCTGACATCGATACCTATGAGGCCACAGGCGACGCGGTGACCATGATGACCCTTCATGCGGCAAAAGGCCTTGAGTTTCCCGTGGTCTTCATGGTGGGAATGGAGGAGGGAGTCTTTCCTCACGGCCGGGCCCTAATGGATCCGGGGGAGATGGAAGAAGAACGTCGGTTGGCCTATGTGGGAATGACCCGGGCTCAGGAACGGCTCTATCTCACTCATGCCAAACAACGCATGCTGTACGGGCAGACGAACTCCATGTCGGTATCGCCTTTTGTCAAGGAGATTCCGCAGGAGCTCATTTGCGATCTGGGTGAGCAGCAACAGCGGCAACTTGAGGCCGCTCACGAACGGTTACGCCTGGCCGGGCTTGGGCGCTCCAGTGTTTTGAACCAGAAGTCGGCCGGATCATCGCCACCGCCTTTTTCCGTCGGAGATCGCGTGGTTCATCCGCATTTCGGTCGAGGCGTGGTTGTGCAGCTTGAGGCGAGCAACAACGATTGGCTGGTCACCGTGGCCTTTGATGGCGCCGGCATAAAGCGATTGATGGCTAGCTTGGCGCCGTTGCGCAGAACCTAGCGAAAGCGCTGCCAAAGGGCGCGCCATAGGCTGAGACGGGATACGTCCGTTTGGGCCGCAAGGGGTATGGCAGCCACTTTGCTTTGGCCGGCAAATACCTCGAAGACCCCTACTTTGTTTCCGGCTCGGATGGGTAGGACGGTCTTGTCCAAAGCTACGTGCGTGCTCAAAGTCGCGTCAGCCGTTTGTCGCCGCACAAGGATGCGAAGGTCATGGGCTGGAGTCAAAACCAGCGGCCTTGAGCCCCGTCTTAACTGAACTTGAGCCAGAGGCACCCCTTTTTCCGCCACCGTCACTACGGCGAAGTTTTCAAAAGCGTAATCCAAAAGGCGGGTGGCGTCTTTCCAACGGTTAGCACTGTGGAGGACGACGACGATCAGCTGCATATCTTCCCGAGATGCGGCGGCGGCTAGACAGTTGCCCGCCTGACCTGTAGTCCCGGTCTTGATGCCCTCTGCACCTTCAAAGCTCCACAGCAGTTTGTTGGTGTTGCTCCAGGTATTGTTGTCGCTTGTGGTGTAGGTGCGCGTCTGCACCGCCTCGGCAAAGGCCGGATAGAGCAAGGCCACTCGGGACAACATCGCCAGATCGAAGGCCGTAGAGTAATGATCGGGATGGTCCAGCCCGTGTGGGTTGGCAAAACGCGTGTGCCGGGCTCCCAGCTCAACGGCGCGGCGATTCATCATTTCGACGAAGGCCGGCAAAGAGCCGGCGATGTGCTCTGCAGCCGCGACGGCCGCATCATTGCCCGAAGGAAGAAGAAGGCCGTAGAGCAGATCTTTGAGCGGAATTTTTTGACCGGGACGCACATGAGCCGAAGAGCCTGAGACTCGGGCCGCTTGCGGCGAGACGGTTACTATGTCGTCCATGCGCCCGTTTTCCAGCACGAGCAGGGCGGTCATGATCTTCGTCAGACTGGCCGGCGCTCGGATGGCGTGTTCGTTTTTTGCATAGAGCACGGTCTTCGTAGTGTTTTCATAGACGATGGCCGCCCAGGCACTGGTGGTCGGACCGTTGTGGGCCGATGGCACATAGGCCACCCCGAGACTCGGTGCTACCGGTAGCCAGACCATGCCGATAGGTTCACGGCCGGCCAAGCGGATGATCGTGGCGCAAAGGCACAAAGCGGTTACAATAAGCAAAAGACGCCGGAGCGCAAAAGGCATGCATGCAGCCCTCTTTTCAGAAAAAAGAGTCAGTATCAAACCTATGCGCAGCATGGCTGGGTCATACTATCGAAGCCCAGGTGATACTCTCGGACTGGCCTGTGGCAGGATAACAACGTATGGTGTGGAATCCCAACACGGGTTTTTATCGGGCATAGGGGGCCGAACATGAACGAAGCTGAAGCGCGCCTTGAGATTGAGCAATTGCGGCGAGCCATTGAACGGCATGATCACTTGTACTACGTGCTGAACCGGCCGGAGATCACGGATGAGGCCTATGACGCCTTAATGAGGCGTCTGGCGGAATTGGAGCAGGCGTTCCCTCATCTGATCACGCCTGAGTCTCCGACGCAGCGTGTAGGCGGTGCACCCGCGGAAGGTTTTGCGACCGTTCAGCATCGCACTCCGATGCTCTCGTTGAATAACGCCTTCAGTCTGGAGGAGGTAGAGGCCTTTGATGCCCGCATCCGGCGCTTGTTAGATGCGGAGACTCTCGAGTATGTTGTGGAACCGAAGATCGACGGATTGGGGGTCTCGCTAAGTTACGAGCGCGGGATTTTCAGGCAGGGGGCCACTCGAGGCGACGGTGAGTTGGGTGAAGATGTGACCGGTAATTTGCGCACGGTGCGCAGTCTGCCTTTGCGCCTTCAGGCACCCGTGAGTTGTGAGGTCAGAGGCGAAGTCTTCATGCGTAAAGAGGATTTCGCCAGGCTCAATGCCCGGCGGGAAGAAGCAGGCGAGGCGGTCTTTGCCAATCCCAGAAACGCATCGGCCGGAGCGTTGCGCCAACTCGATCCGCGAGTGACCGCAACCCGTCCCCTGGATATCTTGCTGTACAGCATAGCCTTTCTTGAGGAAGATACGCTGCCCGAGGGCTGGTCCGTTCCGACCACTCAGGCCCAAGTGATGGAACTGTTGCGCGCTCTGGGATTTCCCACCACGCAGCATTGGCAGTTGTGTTCTGACATCGAAGCGGTCTTGGCCTATTGCGACCGATGGCAAAATGAGCGTTCCGCTTTGCCTTTTGAAATAGACGGCGTTGTGATCAAGGTAAACGATCTGAGCTATCATGAGCGGTTGGGAAGTACGGCTCGCAGTCCAAGGTGGGCGTTGGCTTTTAAATTCCCGGCGCAGCAGGCGATCAGTGTGGTGCAAAGAATCGAAGTAAACGTAGGCCGCACGGGAGTGGTCACTCCTTTGGCCGTCTTTGAACCCGTTCAATTGGCCGGAACGACCGTGTCGCGGGCCTCGCTGCACAATGAGGCCTATCTGCGGGAAAAGGATGTCCGCGTCGGTGATACCGTGGTGGTGCAAAAGGCCGGCGACATCATTCCTGAGATCGTCTCGGTGCGCCTGGATCTGCGGCCTGCAGACAGTGAACCCTATCGCATGCCTACCCATTGTCCTGATTGCGGATCGGAGCTTGTACATCTTGACGAGGAAGTCGCTTTGCGCTGTGTCAACCGCAACTGCCCGGCACAAGCCGTAGAAGGACTGGTCCATTTTGCCTCCCGAAATGCGATGGACATAGAGGGATTAGGCCCGGCTTTGGCGGAACAGTTGGTAAAAAGCGGTCTGGCTCGGGGACCGGGGGATCTGTACTCGTTGACCTGGGAACAACTGGCCCAGTTGGAGCGGATGGGTCCCAAATCGGCGAAGAATTTGGTCCGGGCGATAGACGCCAGCCGTCAGCGGGGCTTGGCCCGTCTTTTGTACGGACTGGGGATACGGCATGTCGGAGAGGGCACGGCTCGCGATTTGGCCGCTCATCTTGGGCATATGGACGCCTTATTGTCAGCTACGGAAGAGAGTCTGCAGGCCTTGCCGGACATAGGTCCCAGAACGGCGCAGAGCATCGTCGAATTCTTTGCCCGTCACGAGAACCGAAAGATGATTGAGCAGCTGGCAGAGCAGGGTGTGCTCATGAGCGCCGTGGCCGAACAGACTCAAGGCAGCGTCCTGACGGACAAGCGAGTGGTAGTGACGGGAACTTTGAGCAGTCTGTCACGCAAACAGGTCGAAGAGCTGATACGCCAACACGGCGGCACTGTGACTTCCAGTGTCAGCAGGAACGTCGATTTCGTGGTGGCAGGCGCATCGCCCGGCTCAAAACTAACCCGGGCTCAGGAACTTGGGATTCCCGTTTTGGACGAAGAGACGTTCTTGAATATGTTGCGCGGGGAAAACGCTTGAAGTCGTGGGAAAAGACGATTCCCGAAGGGGCGAAAAAGATGCAGGAGATCACGTCGAAGCAAGTGGAGCAGACAGCGCGCATGGCGCGGTTGGCCCTGACTGAGGCTGAGCTCGAAGCGTATACGAGGGATATGGCGGCTCTTCCACTGTTAAAGCAAAGACTGGCCGCTTGCCCTACGCAGGACGTCGAGCCGACGTTTTACGGCATGCAGGGCAGAAGTACGTTGAGACCGGATAGGTGTCAGCCGTCGATGCCTCAGGAACTGGTTCTAATGCACGCGCCTGACAGGCAGGAAGATTTCTTCCGCGTGCCGCGCATGCTGGAAGATTAGAGATGGGGGAATTCGGTGTGGAACTCTGTGATAGACCGGCCCATGATTTACAGGCGATGTTGGCGCGGCGGGAGATAAGTGCCGTTGATATAGCAAAATCGGTCTTATCTCGTATCGCGTCTGAAGAACCGACGCTCCATGCTTATCTGGCCACGGATCAGGAAGATGCTCTGGCTTGTGCCAAAGAGATTGACCGGCGGCGCATGTCCGGAGAAACGTTGCCCGCTTTGGCGGGTATTCCGATCGCCGTCGCCGATAACATATGCACCCTCAAACTGCCGACTACCTGCGCCTCACGTATGTTAGAGGGATTCATATCACCATATGAGGCTACCGTCGTGCAGCGAATCCGACAAGCCGGGCTGCCCATCGTGGGCAAGACTAACATGGATGAGTTCGGCTGGGGTTGTTCCACGGCCAGCTCGGCTTGGGGACCGACCAAGCATCCTTGGAATCACGAGCTGTTTCCCGGCGGGGCCCACGGAGGAGCGGCCGCCGCGGTGGCCGCCGGCGAGGCGGTGCTAGCTATAGC
>LFTP01000048.1 GCA_001513395.1 Clostridia bacterium DTU080 | reverse complement strand
AACTGTGGCTGCCGCTGAGCGACTCGTTGTCTGGGTCGGAGACGGTCAGCCGCGACTCAATGAGTATCAGTTCGTTTGCCAGATGTTCGAAAAGGAGAACCCGGGTATCACTGTTGAGGCGCAGGGTCAGGCAGGCGGTCAGGGGCAAGTGATGGAAAAGCTGGCTTTGGCCATTGCTGCCGGTGCTCCGCCGGATGCCTCTTGGCTTGAGGGTTCCGCGGTGCTGGAGTTTGCGGCCCAAGGTCTGCTCATGGATGTGACTCGTGCGGTGGCCGGACTTCGGTTCGCCCCGGCTGATGAACAGGAGATGACTCTTGACGGGCGCATGTGGGCGGTTCCGTACCACACCGCCGCGCGCGGTCTTTTCAAGCGCATCGACCTGTTTGAACAAGCGGGACTCGATCCTTATGTGGACCCTGAGACACTCGAGACTCTGTGGGCTTGGAACCAGAAGCTGACTAAGCGCAATCCTGACGGCACGTTCGCTCAGGCCGGAATGGTGCCGTGGGTCGGCAACTGGGGCGCTCCGGCCTGGATCTGGACTTTCGGCGGTAAACTGATCGATATTCAAGGGACGAAAGTGACCCCGACGGCGACCTATCACAAGAACGTGGAGGCGTTCGAGTGGTTGGCGGAGTGGGGGCAGTTCTTCGGTACCAGAAGCCCTGTTGCAGCCGGTTGGGGAGGTCTTCGTGACGGCACGGTGGCGATGAGCGCTGAATCGACGAGTGTCGTGGGGCGGCTGATAGATGCCAATGTACCCTTCACCACCGGACGCGTGCCTCATCCGCCGGGCGGTCAAAACGGTACCTGGGGCGGCGGCACGGCCATTGGGGTGCCCTTTAACGTGAAGAACCCGGAACTGTCGCTGAAGCTGGTCCGCTTCTTCGGTGAGGCGAGAGTGCAGATTGAGCGCTTCTCCTACGCTCCCGACGTACTGCCGGCGAACTGGGATGCACTGCTTGCCGTAGGCCGTCGGTTGCCGAAGGAGTACCAGGGATTGCTCGATCAGTTCCCCGAGGCTCGGGCACGGACACCGCTGTGGATCGAGTACTACGTGAATCAGCTCAATCCGAACATGAACCAGGTGGTGGAGGGCAGAAAGACACCCCAGCAGGCTCTCAATGACGTGCAGATCGTCATGGAGGCGCGGTTCCGGGATGTCTTCGGAGACTAAGAACGGTTGAGTCAAACGGGCCTCTCGCTAGCGTTTTGCGAACCGGGAGGTCCTTGCCTTGTGCTGCGTTCTCGGTTCCGAATACCGTGGGGCGATGAAAGGTAGGTAGAAAGCTCATGCCCAAATCTCAGTTGGCGATCCACGGTGGTACTCCTATACGCACGAAACCATGGCCGCCGCGGGCATTGTTCGGCGAAGAGGAAAAACAAGCGGTAATTGACCTGTTCGACCAGGCGATTGCCTCCGGGACGGCGTTCGGTTATGAGGGGCCCACGGAGCGGGCCTACTGCGAGGAGTTCGCCGAGTTTTTGGGTGGCGGTTACGTGGATGCCGTCAACAGCGGCACCAATGCCGTTTACGTCGCTTTGAGGGCGCTGAATCCGGAGCCTTACACTGAGATCATTGTCAGTCCCATCACTGATCAAGGCGGCGTGATGCCTGTTCCGCTTCTCAATTGTATTCCCGTGGTTGCGGACACGGCCCCCGGATCGTTCAATGTAGGGCCGGAACAGATCGAGGCCGCTATCACGCCTTTGACCAGCGCCATCGTAGTGGCACACATCATGGGTGAACCGGCAGATATGGAAGGAATCATGGCCGTTGCCCGCCGTCACAACATACCCGTAGTCGAAGACTGTGCTCAAGCCCACGGTGCCAAGCTCAACGGTCAGTATCTGGGCACTTTCTCGGAAGTGAGTGCGTTTTCCACCATGTTCGGTAAGCATCACGCCACGGGCTCCCAGGGCGGATTGGTATTCACCAAAGACGAAGATCTATATGTGAAGATCCGCCAGGCCTCGGACCGGGGTAAACCGTTCGGTCTTCCCGCGGGAAGCACCAATACCATGGCCACGCTGAACTTCAATCTCGGTGACCTAGGAGCGGCCATCGGGCGTGTGCAGCTGAAGAAGCTGCCTCAGATCGTCGGCAAGCGTCAGGAAGTGGCTAAGGCCATCATCGCCGGCATAGAAGACATAGCGGCTGTCTCGGCCCCGGAACAGCTTCCCGGAGCAGAGCCTTCGTATTGGTACTTGCGTCTGAGGGTTAACGAAGAGCATTTAAGTTGTACCAAGCGTGAGTTCTGCGCGGCTTTGGCCGCTGAGGGAATCAGCCACAATCCTGAGTATGCCGCTCTCCCGCATCGAACTCAGTGGTTCCGCGAGCGTCGGGTGTTCGGCACAACAGAGTTGCCCTGGAGCAGTCCTCTCTACCGCGGTCAAGCTCCCCGTGAGTTTCCGTGTCCCAATGCCATGCAAGCAGTGGCATCGCATTTTCTGCTGCCCGTCAGCGAAAGCTGGGGCGAAGAGGAAATCCGTGACGTCGTGGAAGCGATACGTAAGGTGGTCAATGCCTTTGCCGTTTAATCGTCTGTATGGCATGTCTATGACAGGCGGTCGTGTGATGAGGGTTGGGAGAGATCCCGACCCTCGTCTGTGTTCTGAAGGAGAAGGACAGTTTAGCTGGAACATTAACGACATGAGGGTTGCGACTTCGTGGGGGTTTAGGGGGATTTTCTTGTGAGCGTTCCACACATTGCTACACGTGCATCGCGAAAATCGATTCGTATTAGGGTACTGACGCTCGCTTGGCCGGCGATCGTTGATCAGTTTCTGACCATGGCCGTGAACATGGTCGACACGGCAATGGTGGGGCGCCTTGGCGCTGCGGCTCTTGCTGCCGTGGGTTTGGGCGCACAAGTGATGATGATGGCTACGGCTGTCTTTTCATCGGTCACGACCGGAACGACGGCTTTGGTAGCTCGGTTCACCGGTGCGTGTGAGCCCGAAAACGCCCGCAAGACCGCGCGTCAGTCACTGATCTTCGGGGGATTTCTTGCTTTTGCTAGCAGTCTCTTTTTCGTTCTCTTGGCCGATCAAATCGTCGGAGTCCTTTTCTCGCGGGCTGAAAAAGACGTCATGGACGGTGCGGCCCTCTACGTGCGGATTGTGGGCATGGGGCTTATCCCTCAGTTTCTGCTTATTGTGACCAATAGCATATTACGAGGAGCCGGTGATACAAGAACACCTATGCAGATCACCGCGATAGCCAATGTCGTTAACGCCGTCGGCAACTATTTTCTTATCTTCGGTGTCGGCATCTTTCCCCGTTTGGGGTTGGCAGGAGCCGCAATCGCCACCACGGTCGCTCATATTGTCGCTGGTATCCTTGCGCTCAGAGCCCTTTTCGGAGGCAAGAAGGCGGTAGCTCTCAGTTTGCGTGATGATTTCAGGCCTAATACCGAAGTATTGATGCGCATTCTCAATGTGGGCATACCTGCAGGGATGGAACAAGGCGTCATGCGAGTGGGTCAGCTGCTTTACACCATGATTCTGTCATCTCTTGGAACTGTGGCCTATGCTGCGCACCGCATCGCTTTGCAAGCCGAATCGCTTTCTTTCATGCCGGGATTTGGATTTGCCTTGGCGGCCACTTCTCTTGTCGGACAGGCCCTGGGAGCCGAAGAACCGGAAGAAGCGGAGTATGTCGGGCTCGAAGCGGCGCGCATCGCCGCCATCGGTATGGGTCTGATGGGCGTGATCTTTTTGATCTTTCCCCGGGCCTTGGTCAGCGTCTTCACGACGGATGAGGCCGTCATCGCCCAAAGCGCGGTGGTCATTCGTATAGTTGCCGTTTCGCAGCCGTTTATGGCTCTTCACATGGTCTTGGCTGGAGGACTGCGAGGTGCAGGGGACACGCGCACTGTCATGCTGGTCAGTTTGATTGGTATTTGCGGAATCCGATTGGCATTGACGCTCCTTTTGGTCTACCTTGGTTGGGGACTTGTCGGGGCTTGGATTGCCATGACCGTTGACCTGGTCATTCGCGGCAGTCTGTTGTACTGGCGCTTTCGTCAAGGCCGCTGGAAAGAGGTCAAGGTGTAGTCTCTCCGTTGCAAGCCGGTGTCTGTCGCTGCTTTAGGAAAACTGAGCGGTATCCTGGATGTGAAACAGCCAGAACACTGTCTTGGCGTCCCAGCCGAGATCCCAGGGTACTTGGTATCTGTCTACGGTATGGCTGTTTACCAAGGCCACACCTTTGCTGTCGTAGGCGGTGATCACCGAGAAGTGCACGATCCTTCCTTTCTGCTCGTAGGCGATCAGATCCCCGGGTTCCAGCTGTGATACGATCTCAGCGACATGAGGATACTTCCCTCGCGCCACTCGGCGGGCGATACCGGAATAAGATAAGTAGCGGGCGAAAGCCTCGGCCTTTACCCAGGCCTGGCTGCCCGCTCCCTTCCAGCCTTTCCCGCTGTAATGCCATATGCTGTCTTTGGGCAGGCCTCCGGCGTTGGGATCACCCAAGACCTGTGAGGCGAAATTGGTGCAATCCCCTCCCAGTCCGGTGTAATCCCTGTACTCCTGGTTGTAGCGTCTGTCGTTGCCGCATCCCCAGGCGCTGCCGCAATAGGTATTGGCGTACTCCACGGCCGCGGCACGTTGATATGCGGGCCGCTGCGTTGTAAGGAACGGTTCAAAGGCGACTTCGCTGGCCAGCACAGTCTGCGCAGTGGCGGCTATGACAGGGACATCGGGATTCTGGTCTAACGGATCGATGTACCAATCACGTTTGATTGTCCATCGGCCATCGCACAGAGTCAGCTCCATCACATGTCGGGTGCCGATGCCGAAGCGATGTACTTCAGCTTCCGGATCATCTAGGTAGACGTAGCCGAAGCCCGCACTTTGGATGATGTAGGCCCATACCGAACCGCCTTTTTCTTCGGTGCGCAGCAGGCGAGTGTCGGTTGACACCTCGACAAGTCTCAGACCGCGTTTTTCGGACCAGGCTTGCATGTATTTAACTCGACGGATTTCATGTTCCAAGGCCCATCTGCCGGTAGCTGCGCTGAGATCATACATTTTTTGCAGGCCTTCAGTATGTTGGTTGAGTAAGGCCGCCGCTCTAAGATGCAACATGTTGTTGATGCTCGAAAAAAGAGGCGGAGGCGTTGCGTCTGAAACCGAAGTGGTTATCATTGTGTGCGGCCGTTCGAGACAGCCCCAGGTGAACCCGAGTGTGAAGCAAACCGCCAATCCGATGAGAACGCTGCGCAGCCTGATGACCAGCAACATCATGGCGTCCCTCCCGGTCTTATATGCCATATGTATGGGAGACTGAGCCGGAGCATACGTAGGCGGCAGAACCCAAGATCAAGTGTCGTCTATCGGTATCGCCGAGCGAAATAATCAGAAACAAGAAAAGGAAGCAACCAAAATGCGAGGAAATACCATCTGTGATACCTTATTTTCCTACTGATAAGATGCAAATCAAGGAGTGCCTAACATGGAAAGGAGAAGAATCATCGAGCGAACAAAAGCCACGCTGTCGGTGATCAGCGTGCTGAGCATGTTGACTGCTTTATTCTCCTTTGTGTATGCCGAGCAGCAAATCGCCTTGACGTGGTATGTCATTCGCACCGAGGTTGAGCTGCCATATTGGCTGGAGATGGCCGACCGCTTCATGGAACTGAACCCTCAATATGCGGTCGACGTGATGAATGAGCCGAGCGGAGGCGTGGCCAAGCTGACCACTATGATTGCTGCCGGAGTGGCCCCGGATGTGGTGCGCGGTGAGACAAATTGGATGCCGGACTATGCGGGAAAAGGATGGTTTGTGGATCTGGAGCCGTACGTGGAGCGTGATCGGGCGGCGCTCAGATTGCATGAGTTCCCGAAACAGGTACTGGATGCCTTCATCCTCGACGGCTTGCGATATGCTATTCCACAAGTGGTATCAGGTCTGGTGTATAACTACAACACCGATATGTTCTCCGCTGCCGGAGTCAGCCCTCCCCAATCGGATTGGACGTGGGTTGACTTGGTTACGATATCCAGACGTCTGACCCGCGAGGATGCCGATGGGCGTATCACGCAGTACGGTTTGAGTTTGGGCCGTTCCATACATCACGACATCTACGCCTTTATGTTACAAAACGGCGGTGATCACTTTACTCCGGACCGACGCGTGATTCTTATTGATCAGCCTGAGTCCGTTGAAGCGATCGATTTTGCTCAATCTTTGGTGAATCAACACCGAGTGGCTGGCTGGAGTGCGGATTTTGTCGGAGGTCAGGCTGCGGCACAGATCAACGGACCGTGGCGCAGAGGCCATCACAATGCGATCGCTGACTTACAATGGGATGTAGCTCCCCTGCCGAGGCAGAAGCTCGCCGTCAGTCCTTTGTACGTAGGCGGTTTGGCCATCTTGGCTGACAGCAAAAATCACGAAGGGGCCTGGGAGCTGGTGAAGTATCTTACCGGTACGGAAGCTCAGCACATCTGGGCGAAAAACGGTCAGTCTTGTCCGGCTCGTCTCCCGGTGGCGGGAAGCGCGTCCTTTTTGAAGGCCGGTCCGCCCTCAAACGCTATGGTGTACGTGGAGGCGATCAATATGGGGGTTCCGGAGCCTTCTTTCCCGGGTTGGTCTGATATTAGCAGTGCCATAGACCGGGCGCTCGCTCCGGTCTGGGCGGGACAGATTCCGGCTAAAATCGGAGCTGAACAAGCCAAGGCGGTGGCTCAACCGATGCTTGATGAACTCAACAAGACAAGAGTAAGCATGCCGTGATGAAGCATCGGCGGGCCTGATTCGCATGAGTGTGACCCTCGGCCGCCCTTTTTGATCTGACATTTGCGGGCGGTCGAGTTGTGTCTTCAATTCCAGTCCAATTCCTAGCAGGCAGTTTCATGGGAGTGGAGAAATACCTATGGTAAGCATCACACACAGGGATTTATCAGGTGAAGCCAGGAGGTCTGCATATGAGTCTGGAATTAAATGACAACATGACACCAGTCTGTGTCATTCTGGCCGCCGGCAGAGGCACCCGTATGCGATCCAAAAATACTCACAAGGTCTGCTTTCCTATTGCGGGGAGACCGGCGATTCTACGAGCTATGGATGCCTACAAGGCCGCGGGTATTACTCGCTTTGTCATTGTTGTAGGGGCCATGGCCGGTCAGATCGTCGAAGTGGTTGGACAGGAGTATCCCCAGAGCACCTTTGTCTACCAATCTGAACAGCGGGGTACCGGACATGCAACCCGCATCGGAGTTGCTCCCCTACATAACTTGGGCTATGAAGGTCCGATTTTCGTGACCATGGGAGATAAGCTCGTGGAAGCGGGTGCCGTTCGTGCATTCTTGGAGGCTTTCCGTGATTCCGGTAGGCAGGCCATGGTCGGTGTTATACCGCGTCAGCCCGGCAGTGAAGGCGGGCGGATCCTCTTGCATTCTGAAGACCAACTGGCGGGTATTGTGGAGACACGCGACATTCAAAAAGCGGCGATTTTGGAACAGATCTATCAGCTCATACACAGCGGGGCCGAACAGACGGCCGCCGCTTTAGAGGAGTTGGCTCAGAGCGCGGCGGAAACCATCCCTGACGAGACGAAGCGCAGACTCGCTCTGGGGCCCTTGGCCGATGCTCTCGAGCAAAAAGACCTGGCTGCAGTAAGAAAGATCATGGAGGAACTGGGTCCCAATGTGCGTTTCGTGAGCGTGGGGCGCACTCGCTTTGCTCCGGCCCAGGCTGCAGAGGCGAAGTACCAGAACGCGGCGCTGTATCTTTTCCAGGCACCGGCTCTCTATGAGAGTCTGCGTTGGATCGGCTCCGACAACGCACAGAAAGAAGAGTATCTGACGGATGCAATCAACTACCTGGCTAATGCTACGGACTCGTCACAAGTGGGCTATCATGTGTTACCCGCTGAAGACGTTCTGACCTATAACAACCCCGAGGAATTGCTTTTGGTCGAGGAGCAATTCAGGCGACGACACGTTCAGACCGGGTCTAAGCGCTTGACTCCGAGTACTTTTCGCACGGTCGAAGAGTGGCTACGTGTGTTCAAGGCCGGAGAAAAGGCCGTGCATGCCACCTTAGGCGATATCTACGGTGATGACAGTGCGTTGATCGATGGGCGCATCAAGACCTATTGCGCCGTCTTGGAGCACTTCGGTAAACTGCATGGTTTTGATCGCCATGTCATTTTGGTTCGTGCTCCGGGCCGTGTCAATTTGATGGGGCGCCACATCGAGCATCGAGGAGGCAGCGTGAATGTAATGGCCATCAACAAGGAGGTCATCTTGGTGGCCGCCCCGAGATCGGACGACACGGTACGCGTGGCCAATACCGAGGGTGCTTTTCCGTCCGAGGAGTTTCGCATCGGCCTTGAGATCGCGGATCTGCCGTGGGATGATTGGCTCAGTTACTTGAGTCACGAGCGAGTGCAGCGACTGGTTCGCGACTCGCACGGGCATTGGGTCAACTACGTAAAGGCGGCTTTCTTGCGTCTGCAGTTTCAGTGCCGCGACAGACGCATCACCGGCATGGACGCGGTGTTCTGTGGCAACATCCCGGTAGCGGCAGGCTTGTCCAGCTCGTCAGCTGTGGTCGTGGCCTCAGCCGAGGCGGCCGCCGCCTTGAACGATGTGGATTTGGCTCCTCAGGATTTCGTCGACCTGTGCGGCGAGGGAGAGTGGTACGTGGGTACGCGGGGCGGAGCCGGTGATCACGCGGCGATGAAGTTCAGCAAGCGCGGGCAGTTGACTCAGATCGGCTTCTGGGGCTGTCCCAAAAGGTCGGCCCCTCGTCTCTTTTAGCTCGCGTCTCGGCTTAGAGACT
>LFTP01000352.1 GCA_001513395.1 Clostridia bacterium DTU080 | reverse complement strand
GGTGGTATACTATACGTGTGTCATTTATCCGATTCCGTAAAGTTGCGTGCCGGAAAGAGTGGGGTTGTCCCACTCTTTTGCAATGTATAAGGTCGGGTACGAGGAGGCAGGATCCCGTGAGCAGGGTCGTAGATGAGGTCACCAGATTGGTGGAACCTGAGTGCGCCGCCTTGGGTTTTGAGCTGGTTGATGTGGAGTACGTGAAAGAAGGCAAGGATATGGTTCTGCGCCTTTTTATCGACAAACCAGGCGGCATCACGTTAGATGACTGCGCTCTTTTGAGTCGCCAGATAGACCCCATTCTCGATGCTGCTGATCCGATTCCGTCGAGTTACTATCTCCAGGTATCTTCGCCCGGGCTTGATCGTCCTTTGAAACGGGAAAAGGATTTCGAGCGCTTCGCCGGTAGCCTTGTCCAGCTGCGCACGTATCAGGCGATTGAGGGTCAGCGTAACTTCCGTGGCGTTCTCACGGGATTGCATGATGGTAACGTGGCATTGGAAGTCGAAGGGAAGCAGGTGCTCATACCCCTTCACATGGTAGCCAAGGCTAACTTGGTGCCCCAGGTAGACCTATAGATTCAGGGGCCGATCGGCACGACAGCGATCTAACAAGGAGGCTGGAGGTTAAGGACATGAACTTGGAGTTGGTGGCTGCCCTGGGGGAACTGGAAAAAGAACGCGGTATTCCCAAAGAGGTTCTCCTTGAGGCTATTGAGGCTGCCGTCGTCTCAGCCTACAAACGCAACTACGGCACCGCGCAGAACGTGCGTGTCGAGGTAGACGACAAAGGCAACATCAGAGTCTTTTCGCGAAAAGACGTGGTTGAAGAAGTCCTTGAGGAAGCCAACGAAATCAGTCTCGAGGACGCCAAAGCTATTGACGCGAATTATCAGCTTGACGATGTCGTGGAAATAGAGGTCACGCCGCGTGATTTCGGGCGCATCGCCGCTCAGACCGCTAAGCAAGTGGTTATCCAGCGCATCCGTGAGGCCGAGCGGGCCATGATCTACGAGGAATTCCAAAACCGCGAAGGTGATATTGTTACCGGTATCGTACAGCGTACGGAACACCGCAATGTACTGGTTGTTCTCGGCAGGGTAGAAGCAATCCTGCCTCCCAGCGAACAGGTCACCAGAGAGCATTACGGACATGGGACCCGCATGAAAGTGTATATTACGGAAGTCCGCAAGACTACCAGAGGACCACAAGTAATCGTTTCGCGTACACACCCGGGGCTTTTGAAGCGCCTCTTCGAACTGGAAGTCCCCGAAATTCACGATGGCATCGTAGAACTGAAGGCCGTGGCACGCGAAGCTGGCAGTCGTTCCAAAATTGCGGTACACTCGCGGGACCCGAATGTGGATCCGGTAGGTGCATGCGTAGGTCCGCGAGGAATGCGTGTGCAAGCCGTAGTACAAGAGCTGAGAGGCGAAAAAATAGACATCGTCCAATGGAGCAATGATCCTGAAGAGTTCATTGCCAATGCCCTCAGTCCGGCACGAGTTTTGAAGGTCCACATTACGGATGACGAAAAGACGGCCCGGGCGGTCGTTCCCGATCACCAGCTTTCATTGGCGATCGGAAAAGAAGGTCAAAACGCTCGTTTGGCGGCGCGCTTGACCGGTTGGAAGATCGACATCAAGAGCGAGACTCAGATGCAGGAACTCCTGGCCATGGAAGCCCGACGCCTGTTTGCGATACCGTCTCAGGAAGATGATGAGCCTGAAAGAATAGAACCGGAACTGGATCCCGATAAGCTCTTTGCCATTGAACCGGATTCAGGAACCGATTTGGAAACGGACCTGGATTCCGAAGCGGAACCTGACATAGAACCCGATTTCCCCGATGCTGAAACGGTCAAGCCGGAAACGGAAAACTTGGCCGAAGCACCGAGACCCAAAAAACCCCGCCTTTCAAAGCGGCAGGACTTGGACGATATTTGGGAAGACATGGATGATGACGATGAGGAGTTACCCTCCATGTTTGCTTCGGAAGATGTCTCCGATACCGCACCTGAAGAGATCGGTGCCGCCATGCCGAAGGGGTCTTCTCAACCCATCCGCAGCGTCAAAGAAGTGAAGCAGACTTCAAACGTCGAGGATAAAACGAACGATAGGAAACAGGGCAAAGATAAAGGAAAGAAGATCGTGCTCAAGGATCTTGCGGATTTGGCCCGGCTCATGGATGAGCTTGGTGACAAGGAATGAGGAAAGGTTAGATAGGTATGCGCCCGAGAAGAGTACCCCAAAGAACTTGCGTAGGCTGTCGTCAAGTCAGGGCTAAGAAGGAACTGCTGCGCGTTGTGCGCGATCCCCAAGGGAATGTACATTTGGATCTCAGCGGCAAGGCTTCCGGACGCGGTGCCTATATCTGTCCTTCTATGAGTTGTCTTGACCGGGCCTTGACTGCCAAAAGCCTGGAGAGGGCTCTTGAAAGACCTATCGCCCAGGAACTGGTCGAAACCCTGCGGCAGCAGCTGTCGGAGTTGATCCGGTGAAGTTCCTCTCACTGTTGGGAATCGCACAAGCGGCCGGCCGCTTGGCGTCCGGTAACAGCGCGTGCGAGGAGGCATTTCGGAGGGACCGAGTCCATCTGCTCATATTCGCGCAGGATGCCTCCGACAACGTCAAGCGGAAGTTCTCAATAGAAGCTGCCCGCAAAGGCGTTCCGACCATGGAAATAGCTACCAAAGAGTCCCTGGGGAAGGCGATAGGTAAACCTGATCGGGCCGTCATTGCTGTCTGCGACCCAGCCTTTGCCAAGGCGCTGGTGTCGGCCGCTGAGAGCGATTAGCTAAGATTTTGAGGTGATGTTCATGCCGAAAACACGCGTTTACGAGCTGGCGAGGGATCTCAGTGTCGATAACAAAGAGATCATCGGTTATCTCGCCGGGCTCGGCGCGGATGTGAAAAACCATATGAGTGTAGTTGACGAACGATATGCTGAAATGGTGCGACGACGTTTTTCTCCGACAGCATCGCTTCCGGGTTCATCAGCCCAAGCCGTTAAGCCGCGCCCCGTAGGCGTACCCGGCCGGGCGCGCCGGGGAAGAGGTGCAAGGCGAGCACAGGAAAGGGCAGAGCAGCCTGAAGAAGCTGTCGCGAGTGCCCAAAGGGCATCGGAGAGTCCCGAGGCACCATCAGAAGCGTCAACGAAAACCGTACAGGACACCAAAAAGGGCACCGAGGAGGCGACACCTCAGACCCAACAGATGAGAGAGACGCCGAAGCCACCTACGACAGAGCCGTCACAATCGCGGCCTCAGGCACAACAAACGCCGCGCCAGGAATCTTCAAAAATCGCACATCCCAAACAGGAGACCGATGTTGTGGACGAAGTTGAGAAAAAGGAGGGTTCGCGTCCGTCAAAGGCTTCTTCATCGAGATCATCACGGGCCGGATCCCGACCCGCGGCTATTGCCGGACGTCGTCCCGCAGCGCAAGTTCGCCGTCCCGAAGTGATAGCGACAGATGACGATGACCTGGATGAGGATTTTGAACGAAAAACAGAGACCACCCCTCGCCGCAGAAGCACCAGGGCCCGGCGACCCAAAGACTCTGACGGACGTACCGTGGCTACAGCTGAAAGCAAAGGGCGGCCGAGGCAAAAGACACGCTCCGATCGTTCTGCCGGCGCAAAGGATGCTTCGCAGCCTTCCCAGCCCACAGGGCCGAAAATTGTAGTGATCCCCGAGACGATCACTGTGGCCAATCTGGCTAACGAGCTTGGTCTGCCGGCCACCACGGTCATCAAAGCATTGATGGAAGAAGGGATCATGGCGGCCATCAATAACGTCATCGACTATGACGTAGCGGCAATGGTGACGAAAAAACTTGGCGCCATCCCACAGAAGCACCTAGAGGAAAAGACGCCGGTAGTCACCGTTTCCGTTGATGAAGATGATGAGAATCTTCAGCCGCGTCCTCCGGTAGTGACCATTCTGGGGCACGTGGATCACGGTAAGACTACTTTGCTCGATGCGATTCGTGAATCAAACGTGGCGGAAAGTGAAGCCGGAGGCATCACGCAGCACACCGGTGCCTACCAGGTCCAAAAGAACGGACAGCTCATCACGTTCTTGGACACACCGGGACATGAGGCGTTTACCGCCATGCGAGCCCGCGGAGCTCAGATCACGGACGTGGCCATATTGGTTGTCGCCGCGGATGATGGTGTCATGCCACAAACCGTGGAAGCTATTAACCATGCCAAAGCGGCTAATGTACCGATTATCGTGGCCATCAACAAGATTGACCGTCCCGGAGCCAGCCCCGATCGGGTGAAGCAACAGCTTGCCGATCACGGACTGTTGGCTGAAGATTGGGGAGGCGACACGGTAACCGTTGAGATATCGGCCCTGAAGAAGATAGGCATCGAAGACTTGCTCGAGATGGTCTTGCTGGTCGCGGAACTGGCCGAGCTGAAAGCAAATCCCCATCGTCCGGCGTTGGGATTCGTCATCGAAGCCGAGCTGGATCGAAACCGGGGTCCAGTGGCTACGGTACTCGTCCAAAACGGAACACTGCGCGTAGGTGACATGATCGTCGCCGGAACCACATCGGGGCGTGTTCGCGCTATGTTTGACCACCGCGGACGCAATCTCAAAGAGGCAGAGCCTTCAGTCCCTGTGTCTGTACTGGGCCTCGACGATGTACCTGCTGCCGGCGACCGGGTTGAAGTCGTGCCCGATGAGCGAACGGCGCGCCAGCTGATCGAAGAACGACTGGAAGAACAAAAAGACAGCCACAGACCGGGCCGCACACGCCTGGCAGAGCTGTTTAACAAGATTGAAGACGGAGAAGTCAAAGATCTCAATATCATCGTCAAAGCCGACGTACAAGGAACCGTTGAAGCTCTTACCGGCAGCCTTGAGAAGCTCTCAGATGATCGTGTTCGAGTGAACGTCATTCATGCTGCAACCGGCGGAATCACTGAGACGGATGTTGCTTTGGCCTCGGCTTCAGACGCCATTATTATCGGTTTTAACGTGCGTCCCGAACCTGACACCCGTCGGGCGGCAGAGCGCGAGGGAGTAGATATTCGCCTCTACCGAGTCATCTACGAGGCTATCGACGATATCAAGGCGGCCATGAGCGGTCTGCTGGAACCCGTATATGAGGAGACGGTACTTGGAAGAGCTGAGGTACGAGCCACGTTCAAAGTGCCAAACATTGGTACGGTCGCCGGATGCTACGTCACCGACGGCAAGATCGTACGCAACGCTCTGGTACGCGTCCTGCGCGACCATGTGGTCATTTACGAGGGCAAGATCAGCTCGTTGAAACGCTTTAAGGATGACGTTCGGGAAGTGGCTGAGGGCTACGAATGCGGTATCGGCATTGAACGCTTCAACGATATCAAGGTAGGGGATTACCTGGAAGCATACGAAATGCAAGAGGTAGAATCCTAAGGTGGTTGTGGCTCTCCTAATTGTTGATCTCCTGATCCCTTCGAGTACCAACCTGAAAGACAAACGCCGAGTGCTTTCAGGTTTGGTAGATCGAACTAAGACTCGCTACAACGTCTCCGTAGCGGAAGTCGCCTATCAAAACGACCATAAGCGTGCTCGGATCGCTGTCGCGTGCGTCGGATGCACCGTCAAAGTGGTTCAAGGCATGCTGGACAGTGTAGCTCGACAATACGACTCACATCCTGAAGCTGAGGTAATTGAACGAGTCATAGAGTATCTGTATTGAGCGGCAGGTGATTGGGATGGCCAGTGAGCAGAGAAGGGCCCGCCTGTGCCAGGAAATAAAACGAAGCGCCAGCGAAATCATCAAACTCATGAAGGATCCCCGGTTGGGATTTGTCACTGTCACCGATGCCGAGATTACCAGGGATCTCAGCTATGCCCGTGTTTACGTCAGCGTTCTCGGCGATGACGCACGCGCCGAAGAGACGTTGGCGGCATTGAAGTCCGCCACGGGGTTCTTCCGATCGGAGCTGGGCCAACGTATTCGCCTTCGACACACGCCGGAGGTCAGCTTCCACTTGGACAAGAGCGCCCAGAGAGGAGCGCGCATCAACGAGATCTTGGCCGAATTGAGACAAAAAGAGGAATCCGATACCCATGACTGATCAGAGATGCAATCAGTTGCGCAAGGTGACAGAGGTGTTGCGTGAAGGGGATCGTTTCCTGGTAGCCGGCCACATAGATCCCGACTTCGATTGCGTGGGCAGCGTTCTCGCCGTCGATTGGGCGTTGCGCCAACTTGGAAAAACGAGCGTGCCGGTGGTGGCAGGTCCTGTTTCGCCCAAATGGGACTTTCTGCCTCACCGGCATCGCCTGCGCCCCTTGGAAACCGTTCGCCGTCATGAATGGGACAACATTGTTGTCGTTGACGGTGATTTGGGACGAGCAGGTCTTGCAGCCGAATGGATACAAACAGCACGTTCGGTGGTTAATATAGATCACCATCCGACCAACTCGTCAGGTCCGGAAGCAAATCTCTTACTGGTGCCTGAAGCGTCCGCCACCGGAGAGCTGATCTATGACCTGATCGTCTACCTGGGCTTGTCTTTTGATGCTGAGGTCGCCACCTTGCTCTATACGGCGATCGTCTCAGACACGGGTTCATTTCGCTACAACAATACGACTGAGCGTGCACTCCGATTGGCGGCGGACTTGGTCAAGCTGGGCGCAAAACCTGCTCATGTCGCCGAACATCTCTATCAGCAGCGTTCCTGGAGCTATGTGGAGTTTCTAAAGCGGGCCCTCCAAACGTTGGAGCGTAGTGAAGACGGTCAGGCGGCCTGGCTAACCCTCAGCTATGATCTACTCAGTGAAACGACTGCGTATCCGGAGGAAACCGAGGGCATCATCCAGTACGCACAGATGATCGCCGGTGTCGAATTGGCCGTCGTTTTCCGGGAAACCGAACCCGGCGAAGTGCGCGTCAGCTTTCGTTCGAGGAGCCGCTTCGATGTCAGCGCATTGGCCCGGGAATTCGGAGGCGGGGGGCACGTACGAGCCGCGGGTTGTCGATTGCGTCTCCCTCTGGAGCAGGCGCGCCAGGCCGTCCTGGCTCGTGTGGCGGAGATTCTACGCCAGTAGCCTCTTTTTGGGGGAATCGATTTCGTGAACGGTGTGGTTAATCTGTTGAAACCGCCCGGGATGACCTCCCATGATGCGGTTGCAATCGCTCGCCGTCTTTTCAATCAACGGCGCATTGGCCATGGAGGGACTCTCGATCCCGGAGTCAGCGGTGTCTTGCCGCTTTTTTTGGGATGGGCCACGCGTCTGGTGCGTTTCATGCCTGATGACAAACGGTATCGAGCCGAAATGACCCTGGGTATCTCGACCGATACCCAGGATGGCGGGGGAGCAACGGTCGAGGTGGCACACGAAGTACATATCACTCCTCGCCAACTGGGGGAAGCGTTCGCCGCGTTTTTGGGTGTCATCGAGCAGACACCTCCCATGTTGTCCGCCGTTCGAGTGGACGGCCGTCGTCTCTATGAATTGGCGAGAGAGGGACAAGTGATCGAGCGTCAACCCAGAACCGTTGAGATCTATGAGATGCATATCCGCAAAATCTGGCCAGAGGAGACTCCGGTGCTCGGTCTGGGCAGCCGAGTGCTGTTTGATGTTCATTGCTCCGCCGGAACATATATCCGCACCCTTTGTGTAGATATCGGAGCGCATCTAGGGTGTCCTGCACACATGTCATTCTTGGTACGCACCGCAGCAGGTCCCTTGAGTATCGATGATGCGGTAACACTTGAAGAACTCGAAGCGGCCAAAACCAATGATCGGCTCGCAGAGTATGTCCTTCCCCCTACCGTTGCCGTTGAACACTTGACGCCCGTCACTGCCGATCCAAAGGCTCAGGATGACCTGTTTCACGGCCGCCGATTCACGGCGGCGGCCCCGGTCGATGCCTCATCCACGGTTCGAGTGCAAGACTCGCGAGGAAGGCTCCTTGCGCTGGCGGAAGCCATACCTCAGCATCGGGGCCTGTGGCAGCCGATCTGTGTCTTTCCTAGAACCGACGATGGGGGGTTTTCCAGATAGGAAGCTTCTTTGAGGAAACAGACCTGGCGTCCATTCGAGACGGTCTACTCCTCCGGAGACCCTGTGTGGTATCCCTGGGCACCTTCGACGGAGTTCATCGAGGACATGTGGCCATCCTAAATGAAGCCACTCGTCAAGCGCGTGCTTGCGCCGCAGACAGCGTCGCACTGACTTTTGATCGTCTGCCTCTGGAGCTGTTGCGCCCGTCTGAGGCTCCGTTGCTGTTGACACCGCCTGATGAGCGTATGCGCTTGTTGGGTCGTCACGTCGATCGCGTCGTCAGCTTGCGTTTCGATTGGCCGTTAGCCAAGCTTGCTCCCTCAGAGTTCGTGGAACGGGTTCTCATAGAGGGGCTCGGCGCTCAGGCCATAGTTGTCGGCTTCAACTATACTTTCGGTAGGCAGGGCAACGGAAACGCCGATACCTTGCTGGGATTGGGACGCCGACTGGGCGTTCCGGTCACTGTGGTTCCTCCTGTGAGCTCAGGACTGGGACCGATCTCAAGCACGGCCATCCGCCACTTTGTTGCTGCGGGAGACATGCAATCGGCTGCTGACATGCTTGGCCGCCCTTTCGCCCTCATAGGTCAGGTTGACAAAGGATATGCCCGCGGTCGCAAGCTGGGTTTTCCCACGGCTAACATCGTCTGTCACCGGCGTCAAATTCTGCCCAGCGAAGGTGTCTACGTCTCGGAAGCCGGATACGCTGACGGGCGCTTTATTGGCGATGCGGTTACCGCAATAAGCCGCCAACCCACCTTTTCCGGACGATCTATCACCATTGAGTGTCACATACTCGATTATGCCGGTGATCTGTACGGAGAGCGACTGGAGATACGCCTGCACAAGCGCTTGAGAACGCCCATGCGCTTTGCTTCGGCGGAAGAGCTGCGAGAGCAAATCGACCGGGATATCGCCGCTGCGAGAGATTTTTTGCGCATCTTACGTTTACATGATGGCGAGGACATGATAGACTTATCTAGTGGAACCCTTAGCTAGGGTTGTTTTCACTACCTTGGCTTAGGGCGATTACAGGCCAATTCAAGCCTGATTACGGGAGGACAAATCGGTGCTACCAAAGGAACGGAAGCAGCAAATCATTGAGGAGTACAGACTCCATGAAAGCGATACCGGTTCGCCTGAGGTACAGGTCGCTCTTCTCACATGGCGAATCAATCATCTGTCCGAACACCTTCGCGCCAACAAGAATGACCACCATTCCCGCCGTGGCCTTTATTCCTTGATCGGTCAGCGGCGCGGGCTTCTCAATTACCTGGAGAAAAAAGATGTCGAGCGGTACAGGGCCCTTATCGAACGCCTTGGCCTGCGTCGATAATAGGGGCGGGGGGCGACCCGCCCCCTTTTTGTATGACTAAGGCATGCTTGTCCATACTAGACTCGATGGATGGTCAAGTGTGTCCCGAGCAATACCCGCAGGAGGGTTGACCAACATGGCTTATGTGTTGGATCTTGAACTTGGCGGCCGACCGCTTCGCCTGGAAACAGGCAAATTGGCCGGTCAAGCCAATGGAAGTGTTTTAGTACGCTATGGTGATACAGTAGTACTTGTTACAGCGACTATGTCTGATGCGCGCGACGGTATCGACTTCTTCCCGTTGCTGGTCGACTACGAAGAACGGATGTATGCCATCGGGAAAATACCCGGCAGCTGGTTCCGCAGGGAAGGCCGACCGGCAGAGGGCGCTGTCTTGGCTGCCAGGCTTATCGACCGCGCCATTCGTCCACTATTCCCAGAAGGTTTTTTCAACGACGTGCAGGTTGTCGCTACGGTTATGTCAGTTGATCATGACAACTCGCCGATTATCGCCGCCATGATTGGTGCCTCGGCCGCGTTGACCATCTCCGACATCCCCTTTCTCGGTCCCATAGGCGGCGTGCAGGTGGGTCTGGTCGACGGCCAGTTCGTGATCAATCCCACCGCTGCTCAGATGGCTGAAAGCGATCTGGATCTGGTCGTGGCAGGTACTCGCGAGGCCGTCAACATGGTGGAAGCCGGAGCCAATGAAGTCGACGAAGAGACGATGCTCGAGGCTATCATGTTCGGCCATGAACAAGTACAACAGATCATCAATGCCATCGAGACCATGCGTCGCGACGTGGGACGTCCCAAGATTGAGGTTCCTCCTTACACCATCGACGAGGAACTTGATCAGTGGGTCCGCCAGGCTATTGGTAATCAACTTGTCTCAGCTATCAAAAGCGCAGACAAGCAAAGTCGTGAGGACCAGATTGATCAGGTCAAAGATGCGCTTGTGGAGGCCTTTGTACAGGCCTACGGCGAGGAAGAGCTACTGGCCAGACGCCAAGACCTCGCTCGAGCCTTCGATGCTCTGCTCAAAGAGAAAGTCCGGCACATGATCGCCGTCGAGCACATCCGGCCGGACGGTCGTGCGCTGGACGAGATTCGTCCGATCACCTGTGAAGTGGGAGTCCTGCCTCGAGCTCATGGCACGGGAATCTTCACCCGCGGACAGACCCAGGTTTGCACGGTTTGCACCTTGGGGTTGAAATCTGACGAACAGATCATGGACACTCTCAGCGAAGAAGACCGTAAACGCTACATACACCACTACAACTTCCCAGCTTTCTCCGTGGGTGAGACCAGACCGGCCCGTTCACCAGGACGGCGCGAAATCGGTCACGGTGCTTTGGCCGAGCGGGCTCTTCTCCCCGTGATTCCGTCAGAAGAGGATTTTCCGTATACATTGCGCCTCGTCTCAGAGGTCCTGGAGTCCAACGGCTCATCTTCTCAAGCCAGCGTCTGCGGATCTACATTGGCCTTGATGGACGCAGGGGTCCCGATCAAAAGACCGGTTGCGGGCATTGCCATGGGCCTGATCACATCCGAAGATAGAAAGCACTTCGCCATACTCACCGATATCCAAGGACTGGAGGATCATCTCGGTGACATGGACTTCAAAGTGGCCGGTACAAGCGAGGGCATTACAGCGCTGCAAATGGACATCAAGATCACCGGGGTGACCAAGGAGATCCTGCAACAGGCACTGGAGCAGGCGCGCAAGGGACGTCTGTTCATCCTGGAGCGCATGCTGGAGACGATTTCGGAACCGCGTCCTACGCTCTCACCCTGGGCGCCGCGCATTCGCACCATTCAGATTCCGGTAGACAAAATCCGTGACGTCATCGGTCCCGGCGGCAAAGTGATCCGGCAGATCATTGATGAAACAGGCGTAGCCATCGATGTCGAAGATGACGGTAGAGTCTTTGTGGCCTCAACGGATGAAAAAAGTAGCCAGCGAGCGATTGAGTGGATCCAGAGTATCACCGCTGAAGTGGAAGTTGGCAATGTATACACGGGCAAAGTAACCCGGATACTCAATTTCGGTGCCTTTGTGGAAATACTACCCGGTAAAGAGGGGCTTGTTCACATCTCCAAACTGGCCCACGAGCGAGTCGGGCGAGTTGAAGATGTCGTCAACGTAGGGGATGAAGTCACCGTCAAGGTGATAGAGATCGATCAAATGGGTCGTATCAATCTATCCATAAAAGATGCACTGGAGTCTGCCCCTCAAACCACCTCAGAAAACCGCGAGCGCCGGCCTGCAGGTCGCTCACAGCGACGGGGGGGAGGCGACTCCTCGCGGCGTCGCTCATAGATCGTAGAAGCACGATAATGCAGGTGGTTGTGAGCAGGTGCAGACCTGCTCATCTTATTATTGGGAGGTGTTGATCGATCGTGATCCGTGTTCGTTGCGGCGAAGTCCTGTCCGTCATAGAGGAAACAGAGCATTACCAGCGTCTGATGGTGCTGGTGGAAGGAACTGAAAACGAAGCCGTCAGTTTCCCGGCTTTGGTAGGTATGGCCAAAATCGGGGATCAAGTCACGCTCAACACCACCGCCGTGGCTTTAGGTCTTGGCACGGGTGGCCAGCACTTTGTGATGGCTGTTGCAGATGCGGAAAAAGGCCTTTCTAGCGCGGGTCATATCATGAAGTTGCGCTACACTCCCAGTCAGGTTAAAGTGTTGGCCGCCGAGGAAGAAGCCAGTCCGTATCATGAACTGCTGAAACAGCCCACGGCTCTGGATGATCTAGCGGTGTGCGTAGCCACGCTGCACAGTCTCATAGCCCCTTTTTCAGTGGCCTTCAAGCGCCAGGCTCCCTCGGCACGTCTGGTCTATGTGATGACAGACGGTGCTGCACTTCCGGCACGACTGAGCAAGCTGGCTCAACACCTACGCCGCCAAGGGTATCTCGATGCCATTATCACCTGCGGCCATGCCTTCGGCGGTGATCTTGAGGCCGTCACGGTATACTCCGCTTTACAGATTGCCCATCGCGTCCTCGAGGCGGAAGCCTGTATTGTAGCCATGGGCCCGGGAGTCGTAGGTACGGGAACCGCCCTCGGAACGACGGCTTTGGAGCAGGCCCCTATCTTGGACGGCGCAAATGCCTTGGGAGCCCGTTCCATGGCCGTGCCTCGCATCAGCTTCGCCGATCCCCGTCCCAGACACCAAGGACTGTCACATCACTCTCTCACTGCCTTAGGGCTTCTGACCCACAGCTCCACTACCATCACCCTTCCGGTCTTGAACGAGACGCAGACCCAGACCATTATTGCTCAATGCCGCGCTCATCGGCTGATCCCGAAACACAGATTGCAATGGGAAGACATCGGAGACGTAAACCAGTTGTTGACCGAAGCAGGAGTCCAAGTGACCTCAATGGGACGAACCCCTCTACAGGATCCCGCGTTCTTTGCCACAGGTGCCGCTGCAGGTCAGGCAGCAGCCCGCTGGGCTATGAGCCGAAAACACATATGATATCCTCCTCACGCATACTATGAAGCATGAGGAGGGCTATTCTTGGGCACATGGAAGAGACGCTCCGCCCTTGCCAACTGGGTGGCCCGTATCATCGGACCGCGCTTATCTCTCTTTGCAGTAGTGCTCATCATTCTCATCATCGGAGCGGCCGCCGGAGCCTTCTCGGTTAAGAGCCTCAACCTATCCGGATACCAAGAACTGTCTCAATTTGTTGGCGGGCTACTACATCATCTTTCCGTGAAGGGTCCAGCCCCAACCTATGGTTGGCATTGGATGGCCGCGGAAGACGTGCTAAAGATCGCAGGTTTGCTGTGGCTATTGGGGCTCTCGGTAATCGGCGCCCCTCTGATCGCAGCAGTGATTTTCCTGCGCGGCTTCACATTGGGCTTTGTCTTCGGCTTTCTGATTGATGATCTTGGGATACGAGGGGCTGCCTTAGCCCTGGCGGCTCTGCTGCCCCAGAATCTGGTTTCCATTCCGGGCGTTCTTTTGTGTGCGGTAG
>LFTP01000108.1 GCA_001513395.1 Clostridia bacterium DTU080 | reverse complement strand
GCAGCAGTGATTTTCCTGCGCGGCTTCACATTGGGCTTTGTCTTCGGCTTTCTGATTGATGATCTTGGGATACGAGGGGCTGCCTTAGCCCTGGCGGCTCTGCTGCCCCAGAATCTGGTTTCCATTCCGGGCGTTCTTTTGTGTGCGGTAGGAGCGATAGGCTTTTCTGCGGAAATCGTCCGCACGGTTTTCGGGAGGGCTCGGGGAGTCACCATCTATCACCACTTACGTAGAGAAGGAAATGTAGGGCTGATAGGCTGTCTTCTCCTCTTGGTCGGCAGTATCATCGAGATCTTCGTCAGTCCTACACTGACTGCCGTGGCGGCCCGCTATCTGGTGAGAGGTGTTTAGTGACACCAAGGATAGCTGGCGTCAGTGGCAAATTCTAGTGTTCATACAGACTACATAACGAGAGGCATGACGAATGTATGTATAACATATCCCGTGTAATCATGATCGTCTTGGATTCAGTCGGTGTCGGAGAACTGCCCGACGCCGCCTTATATGGTGATGAGGGCAGCAACACCTTGGGTAACATTGCCTGCCACGTTGATCTACGCCTGCCTCATCTAGAGAGACTCGGGCTAGGGAATATCATCCCCGTCCGAGGTGTCGGTCCGGTCAACGATCCCCTAGGCGCCTACGGCAAGATGGCTCCGCTTTCTCCGGGGAAAGACACCACAACCGGACACTGGGAAATTGCCGGGGTAGTGTTGGACAGGCCCTTTCCTACCTATCCTGACGGCTTTCCCGATTCAGTGATCAGCGCCTTCACGGACGCCACCGGGTATGAGGTTCTGGGCAACAAGGTCGCCTCGGGTACGGAGATCATCGAGGAACTCGGAATGGAACACCTTAAAACAGGACGGCCAATCGTCTACACTTCAGCCGACAGTGTCTTTCAGATTGCCGCCCATGAAGATGTCATACCGGTTGAGGAGCTGTATAGGATCTGTCAGACAGCTCGGTCGATTCTACGCGGACCGCATGGCGTGGCGCGGGTCATCGCCCGTCCGTTTATCGGTACACCGGGCAAGTTCACACGTACCGCCAACCGCCGTGACTTTAGTCTGGCACCCCCCAGACTGACCATACTGGACCTGCTACACGCAGCGAACCATGAAGTCTGGGCAGTCGGCAAGATAAGCGACATCTTTGCCGGTCGAGGCATCACCCGGTCCCTACCCACACGCAACAACATGCATACCGTCGACGTCACATTGCAGCTGATGGGGGAAATGGATCGAAGCGGGCTCATCTTCGCCAACTGTGTCGATTTCGATATGCTCTGGGGGCATCGCAACGACGTTGTGGGCTATGCGCGCGGTCTCGAGGAGTTTGATGCTCGGGTTCCCGATATTCTTGACGCGGTCAAAGACGACGATTTGCTGATCCTTCTGGCTGATCACGGCTGCGATCCTACCACCTCTAGCACCGATCATTCCCGTGAGTATGTGCCTTTGATTCTTTTCGGCGCGATGTGCACCCCCGGCCGAGCCCTTGGGGTTCGCAAGACCTATTCAGACGTAGCGGCAACGTTAGCCAAGACCTTCGGGGTGCCAAATCCGGGACCGGGGACCAGTCTACTGTAACAGAAAGGAGGAGCCGTCATGGGTGTGCTCGACATCATAGAAAAAAAGCGCGACGGCGTTGAACATACCGAAGATGAGATCTACGAACTGATCAGACACGTAGCCTCAGGCGACATTCCTGATTACCAAATCGCGGCCTGGCTGATGGCCGTCTACATACAAGGTCTGACCCCGACAGAGACGGCATGGCTCACCGCAGCTATGGCCTCCTCAGGAGTTCGCCTTGACCTTTCGGGAATTCCCGGGATAAAAGTGGATAAGCACTCCACCGGAGGGGTAGGGGACAAAACCACCCTGGTTTTAGCACCGCTGGTCGCGGCGGCAGGAGTCCCCGTGGCTAAGATGGCTGGAAGGGGGCTGGGTTTTACCGGAGGTACTCTGGACAAACTCGATTCCTTTGCCGGGATCTGTCTGGCCCTGCCGCATGAACGATTCATCGAACAAGTTGCTGATATCGGCGTGGCTATTACCGGTCAGACGGAAGACCTCGCTCCGGCCGATCGGCAGCTGTATGCCTTGCGTGATGTGACGGCCACGATCGATAGCATTCCGCTGATCGCCTCCAGTGTGATGAGCAAAAAACTGGCCGCCGGAGCGGATGCCTTTGTACTGGATGTCAAAGTCGGCACCGGGGCCTTCGCCAAAGATCTCAATGCCGGAAAGCGGCTTGCCCAAACCATGGTCGATATCGCCCGCCGAAACGATAAGCGGGCCGTGGCAGTAATGACCGACATGTCTCAACCCTTGGGAAGAGCGGTAGGCAATGCGTTGGAAGTTCGGGAGGCCCTAGCCGCGTTGAGAGACGAAGGGCCTGCGGATCTACGGCTTTTGTGTCTCACTCTTGGAGCTGAAATGCTGGTCTTGGGCGGCAAAGCGCGCCATCTAGCCGAAGCCTACACGAGCCTCGAGCAAGTACTCGCTTCCGGAGCGGCTCTCGACAGACTGGCTGAGATGGTGGCCGCTCAAGGCGGCGATCAGAGCCTGGTTTACGATCCGGACAGGCTGCCCACGGCACCGGTTCGTCAATCGGTCGTCGCTCCGCGCAGTGGCTACATACAGAGTGTGGATGCATTGACCGTCGGTCGCATAGCCATGCGACTCGGTGCCGGCAGACAGACCAAAGACGATGCCATCGATCTGTCGGTTGGCATTGATCGCATATGTAAGGTGGGGATGCAGATCGAGGCAGGAGAACCGCTGGCTGAGATACACGCCCGAACCGTAGCCGAGGCCGAAGCGGTTAAGCCCGCGCTTTTGGAGGCCTTTGAGATCGGACCAGAACCGCCGGCGCCTCAGCCTCTGATCCTGGGACGGGTCAGTTCTCACTGAGTGACGGCCAAATCATAGGCCTTGCTTTTGTCGCATACATTTTGGCGAAGATACACCCTCCCACTATTGACAAAAGGAGGCCTATGGCCATGGTCAAGCCACCGACCCCTCTTGTTGTCGGTCTGCTTATGGCATGCTTTTTTCTTCATGGTGTCTTTGAACCTGCGATCGCCGCTGAAGCGAAGCTGTCCATCACATCAGCCAGTGCCGTCTTGATGGATTACCACACGGGCCGGGTGCTGTATGAAAAGAACGCCCATGAACAACTACCGCCTGCCAGCGTGACCAAGATCATGACGCTGGTCTTGGCCCTGGAAGCTCTCAGAGACGGTAAGGTGTCGCTCGAGACCGGTATACCTACCAGTGAACTGGCCGCCAGTATGGGCGGTACCCAAATATGGTTGGAAACAGGCGAAGTACGCCCTTTTGAGGAGCTGCTCTATGCCATTGCCGTGGGATCGGCTAATGACGCCTCCGTCGCTGTAGCGGAACACCTGGCCGGCTCGGAGCCTGCATTCGTCGCCCTCATGAATGCCAAAGCCAAAGCGCTGGGGATGAAAAACACACATTTTGCCAATCCCAGCGGGCTGCCTTTTCCCGATCAACGTCATGTTTCGTCGGCATACGACTTAGCGGTATTGTCGCGCTATGCGCTCGATCTTCCCATGTTTCGCAAACTGGTGGCCACCTGGGGACCCGTGGTCATGCGCCGCGAGGGCAAACGACAGCCGGAGCTTTGGTCATTCAACAAGATGCTGAAGCAATACCCCGGAATGGACGGTATCAAGACCGGGATGACGAATGAAGCCGGATTCTGCCTGGCGGCGACCGCGGAACGGGACGGTCTGCGCCTCATTGCGGTGACCCTGAACGCTCCCACCAGCCAAGAGCGTAACCAGGATATCGCCCGCTTGCTCGACTACGGCTTCTCACAGTTGCGGGCCATAACGGTAGCCAAAGAGGGAGAAGAGGTGGGGACCATCCCCGTCTCCAAAGGGCAGATCCAACAAGTAGGAGTCGCTCCCGTTCGTGATGTCGTACTCACCGTAGGTCGTACGGAAGAGGCGGAAGTGAAGACTGAGATCACCGTGCCCAAGCGAATTAACGCTCCCATAGCCAAGGGTCAGGCCGTTGCGGAGTTGGTGGTCAAGATGAATGATAAAGAAATGACGCGCGTCGATTTAGTGGCCACGCAAGATGTCGCCCGCGGCTCCCTTCTGCAAATCATGCTGCAGACCGTTAGACAGATCACGGGCGGTCCTGCCGTCAACAAACAACCCCCTCAGCAGTGAATGCCAAAGGCATGTTTTTTAAAGGAAGATGCCCTGCAAGAGCGAACGTTCCGCCTAGATGCCACATCAAGTGCAAACGCGAGCGGAGGCGACAAATTGAAGGTCCAAACACGGAAGGTTGGGGCCAGTCTGGTGGTTCGTCTCTCCGGAGAGCTGGACTTGGCTACGGCTGAGATCTTCCGCCGGACAGTGGATGCACAACTGGCCAAGGATGGGTGTTCAAATCTCATCTTAGTTCTCAAAAACGTCACATTCATTGACAGCTCGGGTATCGGAGCCATTCTGGGAAGATACCGACTGATCCGGGAGCGCCAAGGCAGGGTCATAGCCACCGGATTGCGGCCTGCCGTAAGACGCGTACTGGAGATGTCGGGTGTTTTGCGTGTCGTGGAGACTGCGGAAACAGAACAACAGGCCCTGGAGTCGCTTTAGGGAGGTGTAAGTGATGGAAAAGCAACCGCGCAATTCGATGAGGCTGGAATTCAGAAGTCTACCTGCGAACGTCAGCTTTGCACGAACGACCGTGGCCATCTTCGCCTCCCAGATGGATTTCACTGTGGATCAGATTGACGAGATCAAAGTGGCAGTATCCGAGGCCGTCTCCAATGCAGTGATCCACGGCAAAAAAGACGAAAGTAGCGTAGTTCGTCTTGAAGCGCAGTTGTATGACGATGCACTGGTGATCACAGTCAGCGATGACGGTCCGGGCATTCAAGACATCTCCTGGGCTATGGAACCGGGAAGCACGACCGCTGACCGCATGGGATTGGGCTTCGTCTTCATCAAAGAGTACATGGACGAACTCAAAATCGACTCTTCTCCCGGCGCCGGCACCCGGGTGACCATGATCAAGAACCTGGCGCTGCGAGTGGAGCACTGACGGGGGAGTCGCTATTGGAACATCTGACGACGACCAAACTCCCGGCAGAAAAGCTGTCACCGGAGCAAACGCGCTGCCTGCTGTCCGCGGCGCAAGCAGGCGACACCCAGGCGCGCGAGGCGTTGATTCATGCTAACATGCGCCTGGCCAGGAGTATCACCCGGCGTTTTATGAGTCGAAACGCCGATCCGGAGGATCTGTTTCAGGTGGCCTGTCTGGGTCTGATGAAGGCCATAGACAATTTCGACCTATCATTTGACGTCCGTTTTTCCACCTATGCCGTGCCGTGCATTATCGGCGAAATACGGCGTTACTTACAGCAAGACCGGCCTTTAAGGTTGGGCAGATCGCTCCAAGAGAGAGTGCGTGCCGTTGCTCAGGCCAGAGAACGGCTGACGCATGAGTTGGGACGTTCTCCAACTACGAACGAGATCGCCTGCTGGCTCAACATGGAACGAGAGGAAGTCATCACCGCGCTGGAAGCAGCATCCACTCCCACTTCATTGGAGGAAGTCATTCACGACAGTGAAGGGGAACCCATTTTGTTACAAGATCAGATCGGGACGGAGGAGATTGAGTCCCACGTTTTCATTGACAATCTGGCCCTGCAACAGGTTTTCAACGTTCTCAGCGAAGAAGAACGCCGTCTGGTCACAATGCGTTTCTTTCGCAATATGAGACAGGTTGATGTCGCCAGGGCCTTGGGCCTGTCACAACCACAAGTATCGCGCCTGGAACAACGCATCCTACGTAAGATGCGTGCCATGTTAGTTTCATAGCCTCGCAGCTGCCTCGGTTACCAACATCTAACGAAAGGCGGACGATAGCGGATCAAGAATACTCTGTTGTGTGGGACATAGCGCGCGGCACACCTCCATAGCATACGACACTCCCATAGCCTCGGAATACCTACACTGGAGGAGATGGCTCTACCATGTTAATGTCCGGTGACAAAGTCCGCTTGCGCTTAGCAACACCCGATGATTTTCCCCATATCGTCTCATGGGGCCGCGATGAGAAGGTCGCCCAAGATCTGGAAGGCGACTATCCGACGACCTTGGAAGAGTGTGCCGCTTGGCTGCAGACAATCAAAAGCGATCGGCACGCTTTGCATTATGTCATCGTTTCTTTGCATGACGATCGCCCCATAGGTGACATTCAACTTGACCACATCACATGGCGCAGCGGCGATGGTGAACTGCGCATTCGCATCGGCGAACGACACCTATGGGATCAAGGATTCGGCACGGATGCCGTCATCACATTGTTGCGATACGCGTTCTTGAACATGCGTCTTTCTTGCATCTACCTAAGGGTTTTTGCCTCAAATCTTCGTGCTATTCGCTGCTACGAAAAAGCAGGTTTCCGCAAAGAAGGTCGTTTAATGAGGAGAACCGCCGAGGGACAAGAGCGTGAGACCTTCCTCATGAGCGTTCGTCGAGCGGATTTCCTGCGAACCCACTCCGCAAAGGAAGGGACACAAACGGCATAGGATTCGTTTTTTTCTTTCAGCGACGGCGCTTTTTTCAGGCGCCGTCTTTTTCTTGTTTTTCCGTCGAGGACCCAAGCCGCCGATGTCGAAGAAGAATTGGACGTAGACTTCGCTGTAGAGTCTCTTTGATGATTACCGTTGGTATGGAGGCGGCAAATCCTGTGTCTAACCCTATCATTCAGTTGATCGGTGTCCACAAGTACTTCGGTAAACTGCATGTCCTACGCGACATCAACGAGACCATCCATAGGGGAGAAGTGGTGGTTATCATCGGGCCCAGCGGCTCGGGCAAGAGCACGCTTTTGCGATGCATCAATCGTCTGGAAGAGATCCAAGACGGACAGGTGATCGTGGACGGCTACGATGTCTCGGATCCGAAGACCCCGATCACTCTGGTGCGTTCACAGATAGGGATGGTCTTCCAGCACTTCAACCTCTATCCCCACATGACGGTCTTGGACAACATCACCTTGGCTCCCATCAAGGTCAAAAAACTTAGTCAGGAAGAGGCGGAAAGCAAAGCTCACGACTTGCTGCGCAAGGTGGGTATTCCCGAAAAAGCATCTTCATATCCGGCCGCATTGTCCGGCGGTCAGCAGCAACGTGTAGCCATCGCTCGAGCTCTGGCCATGGAGCCGAAAATCATGCTTTTTGACGAACCCACTTCCGCACTTGATCCGGAGATGATCAAGGAAGTGTTGGATGTCATGATCGATCTGGCTTCGGAAGGGATGACCATGCTCGTCGCGACCCATGAAATGGGTTTTGCCCGGAAGGTCGCTGACCGGGTCCTGTTCATGGATGAGGGGCGCATCGTGGAGTGCGGTGCTCCGGCCAAACTATTTACTCAACCGCAACAAGAGCGAACACGGCTTTTTCTCGAAAAGGTTCTATGATTCACCCCTTGGATTTCTTGAATCAAGACTATACTTAACCAGGAGTTGCCGTCTCCGCGTCGAACTCCTGACCCGAAGGATCCTCTAAAGCCTTACACTACCAAATGTGCATTCCTAACTTAATCGGAGGTTGATTGCGGATGCTGCAGACGCTGGCCAAAGGCGGCCCGGTCATGATTCCGTTAGGAGTATGTTCGGTGTTGGCCTTAGCTGTTTTTCTTGAGCGAATCTGGTACTATTGGCGCACCCGTTCGGACAGCAACGCCGTCATCGCATCGGTGCGTGAACCGTTGAAGCAAGGCAACTACCTTGAAGCTCTACAAATAGCCAAGCAGGCTCCCGGTCCGTATGCCGGGCTGCTTTCCGCCGGAGTGGCCTACGCAGACAAAGGCAGAGAGCAGATGCAAGCACAACTCGAACTCGCAGCGCAGGCAGAGATCCAACAAATGGAAAGAGGTCTTGGTGTTTTGAGCACCATCACGACCGTCTCACCTCTCTTGGGTCTGCTGGGAACGGTGACGGGTATCATCAAGTCATTCGCAGTACTCTCCGGTTTTCAGGGAATTGAGAGCCCAGCAGCCTTGAGTGCCGGTATTGCGGAGGCCCTCATCACAACAGCCGCCGGATTGACCATCGCTATCCCTTCAGCTGCAGCCTTTGACTGGTTTAACGCGATCGTAAACCGTCGGGTGCAAGAAATGAACAAGGCCGGCAACATCATAATGGATGTTGTGTCCGAGCACAAGGGTGAAGAGCAATGATGGCTATAAGAAGACGGAATGTCCGCAAGCCTTTTGTGCAGATAGTCTCCTTGCTGGACGTCTTTGTTATTTTGCTGT
>LFTP01000049.1 GCA_001513395.1 Clostridia bacterium DTU080 | reverse complement strand
CGGCAGAAAATGAGGCGGGGCGTTTCCGATAGGGGAACGTGGCCACCCGCGTCCTTGCGCCCTGGGCCTCTGCCTGACTCATCATGGTGATGCTGTTCCAAGCGGCAGTGGTGGTGCCCAAAACGAAATTGCCGCTGAAGGTGAAGTCTTCGAGTCGATGCTCATAGAACAGGTCCACATAAAACTGCAATGCCTCGCGAGTAGGTTCATCGTTCATCGCTGGCTTGCCGTTTTGAAACATGGACCCCCCGGCCTGGACCTGCAAAGCCAGCATCGCTTGCTGCGGTCCGTAAGAGCTCTTCGGTAGAGAGAGCGCACTGCGGGTCATGACACCTTCCGAATTAAAGCGGACAAGTTTCTTGCCGATGCGTACAAGATCTTCCCAAGTCACCGGGGGTTGGTCCGGATCGACGCCCGACTCTTCCCACAGATCCTCACGATAGATAAAATCGCGCATCTGCACCCCGTTCCAGGGTATGGCATACAGCTTGCCATCGGCGCTGTTCCACGCTCTGACCTCGGGAATCATATCCCTCATGAAGCTCCACTTGTCGACTATCTGGTCCAAAGGCATCAGAACATTGGCCCCGACAAAGGCCCCCAAGGCCGCCGAGCCATGGGTGAAGGTATCGGGAGGAGCACCTCCGGCCACGGCCACGAAAACGGCGTCAGTCGTCCAGTTGATGGCCTTAAGCTCGACCTCAACTCCGGTCTCTAGCGTGAAGCGCTGAAGTACATCCAATAAGGCGGGATTGGTCGCGCTTTGAGTCCACAGACTGACTGACGGCGCGGCCAATACACCACTGCTGATCAGAACAAAAACAACACACAATGCCACTCCTGCTGCTATACGTCTGTGCATATCCTGCCTCCTCAAGAACAACTGATCCATATGTTTTATCTATTCACCACTCCCTTGACCTCTCCTGTCCGGTACCGCAATGGCCGCCTAAAACATCCGTCATCCTGGTTTCCCAAAAGGCACAGGTATATCCAGATACGTGGCGAATTATTGCTTCTACAACGGATAACAAGTATTGTGTAATTGAGTCTTATGAATAACAGCCTAAGAATCATGGAAAGGAGTCTGCACGATGAAGTCCAAAAGGCAAGTACGAATGCTGGCGCTTATCTGCTGTGTTCTGTTGGCATCTGCATTGTCGGCCGTCAACTCCGAACCGGTGACGATCACCTTCTCGTATTGGGGCAGCGCTCATGAACATGAGATCTGGACGGAAGTTCTGGAAGCGTTTGCACAGCAGCATCCCGACATTCGCGTCGATCCCTTGTATGTGACAGGATCATACTCCAGCAAAATGCAGGTAATGATCGCTGCCGGCAACGCACCGGACGTCATGAATTGGGAAGACAAACTCGGCTTGCCGCTGGTGCCGACCGGAGCTTTCATGGACCTGAAGCCCTTGATGGACAAGGATCCTTCTTTCCAAAGACAGGCCTACTATCCAATCACACTCGAAGATTTTCAGTTCAAAGGCCAACAGTGGGCTCTACCGTGGGATTTCATCACCACATGTATCATCTACAACAAGGAGCTGTTTGACGGTGCCGGTATCGGCTACCCGCCGTATTCATGGCAAGATGATCGCTGGAACTGGCAGAGTTTCATCGAAACTGCCAAGAAACTGACCATCGACAAAGACGGGGACGGCATACCCGATCAATGGGGATTTCCCAATACTTATTCCTGGTCTCGCTGGCGGATCTGGGTCTGGCAAAACGGCGGACTTGACTGGGAACCGACGGGCACCCGCTCTCTGCTCACCTCCGAGCCAACGGTCTCAGCACTGCAGTTTATTGCCGACATGACCCATCTCCATCGCATCTCGCCCACCCAAGCCGGGATCAATCAGTTGGGCGGGGAGCTTAAGATGTTCAGCGAGCAAAGAGTCGGCATGGCGACCGCCGCTGCCTACAATTTGCCGTACTTCCGGGAGAACTTCACTTTCAACTGGGACTTGGCGGCCTTTGCGAGGGGGCCGGTCCGCAATGCTTCGCCCTTGATTCCCGACGGGGTGACCATTTCCTCTCAGACAAAGCAAGTGGAACAGGCCTGGCAACTCGTTAAGTTCATCACCAGTTTGAGTGCGCAACGCATCATGGCAGAACGCGGATACAGGATATCCCCGCGGCGGGACGTTTTGGCCAGATTCATCACTCCTTTGACTCCTCAGAAGGAAGAAGTCTGGATTGAGGCCGTCGATCACGCCATTCTCACCAACTACACCACACAGTGGACCAGGATCGAAAACGAGACTATCCGACCGGCCATCCAAGGCCTGTTAAATGGACAGTACAGCGCTCGCCAGATGGTGGAACAGATCAACCCGAGAGTGGAAGCTCTACTGGCCGAAGCTGAGACTCGCTTTGCCAAGTGAGAAGACGTGTTGCTTTTATGATACAATTGGGTAACCCTGGTATATTCTCTTGGATAGGAGGTTCGTCATGGAAATCAAGTCGTATGTTAAGATGTCAATCGTCTTGGCCCTGGTCATCCTCTTGAGCGGCTCCCTCCAAGGCTTTGCCGCGACAAAGACCATTGGATTTACCTACCTGGCCGGAAGCCAAACCTGGGAGGATGCCTATGCCGCTTTGACCGACGCCTTTGAAGCGGCCAATCCCGATGTCAAGGTAGAGCGCACCCGTGTCCAGACCGGGTATCCCGATCGCTTGGTAGCCTTGATCGCCTCGGGAACCGTGCCCGATGTCATTGCCCTGGATATGGCGGACATCATGTCCTTTGGCGATGAGCGCTTCTTGTATGACCTCAATCCGTTTATCCAAAAGACGCCGCAGTATCAGGTGCAACGCATGGCCGCTCCCATGCTCGAGACCTACACGGTAGACGGCAAGCTCTTTGCCGCCCCGATTCTGGCCAACCCTTCCGTCTATGTGTACAACATCGAGCTGTTTGATCTGGCCGGTCTTGCGCATCCTTATGATTACTACCGCAAGGACGAGTGGACTTGGTCGGTCTTCCGTGACATGATCAAAAAGATCACGCGCCGCGGAGATGACGGCCGACGGACGGTGCTCGGCGCCTCGATGCACCTGCCGCGGACCTGGATATACTCCAACGGCGGCCGAGAGGTAGATGACCCCAAACGTCCGACAAAGTCCTTCTTTACCGATGAGCCCTCTTTGGACGCTTTGACCTTCCTGCACAGCATGATCTGGCACGACGAATCGATGTTGCCGTACGGACGGGTGTCCGGTGAAGTCGGTGCGGACGACGTTTTGGGATTCGCTCAGGGCAAGCTGGGTATGTCAAGTCGGTGGATGTCCTCGATTCCCTCCTATGCTCAGGGAGGATTTGAAATAGGTCTCGTGCCCTATCCGAAGGGACCGGGTCCGAACGGACGGTATGCGACGGATTTGGGGATGTTTGGCATCTCGATCACCAAACAGTCCACGGATCCCGAAACGGCCTGGCGCTACGTTTCGTTTATCACCGGGCCTGAAGGCTCTGCCATAGACGCCAAAATGCTCGGACGCACGCCGCCTCGCCCCGTAGCGCTGACGTGGCTGCCCACAACCGTAGTCAATCCCGAGATCTATCCGGACCTGCTGATTTGGGGCACCTCGCGCGTCGTCTCCCGCAATCGCAGAGACATACAGCGCATCATAGACCAGGGCCTCAACCCCCTGTGGAACAACGTCGTAGAAGCCCGAACGGCGGCGGAGGAAATAGACCGGCAAATCGAAGCGTATATCAGACAGAATCCGCAGTAGTAGGTTGTCTGACTAAAACGAGCTCCGAAGCCTAAACGGCCTCGGAGCTCATTTGTTGAGGGACTAGTCCGAAGTTCCAGATGTAAGAAAGCAAAAACCCCGTTGTGACCGTGTTTTTTTAGTCTC
>LFTP01000367.1 GCA_001513395.1 Clostridia bacterium DTU080 | reverse complement strand
GACAATGGGTTAGGAAGCGGCCGCCATAGGCTGCCGGTATCGCCTTTCCGGACAGCCTTTCTTCTATACGTAACTCTCAACTGCCGGATTCCGAAAAACCGTAGCTCTGTCTGACCCAATTACTTAGACAGGAACCTAGTACAGCGTTTCATAAGTCCTTTCCCGGAGCCTGACACAGGAAGGCGAAAATAATCCCATAAGATCAGCAGGACATCAGGCTTGGGTCGCGAAGTTGTCGGAAAACTCCTGTCCCCATGCGGTGAGGAGGTGACAACGCAGCGTGTCGACCTGGTCTTCTGTGTATGCGAATCTCGATCCTGACGTCAAAAAGGATCTCCGAAAGATGGTCTTCGGTCAGAAGACCGAACGTCGTCTGTGGTTCCGTGCACACATCATTTGGTATGTGTGCAAGCTTGGATGGACCGTTTCTGAAACCGCAGTTCAACTCGGTACGACGACCAAGACGGTGTTGAAATGGTGCCGACGATTCCTGGATGAAAGTATTGCCGGGCTTGATGACCGGGCACGTTCGGGAAGGCCTCCAACATTTACCGTGGAACAACGGTGTGAGGTGCTTGCCGTCGCATGTGACGACCCAGGTCGATACGGATTTGACTGGCAATCGACCTGGACGCTGGATACTTTGACTTGCGCTGTGAATGAGACCGTATCTGATCTGACAATAAGTCGATCCAGTGTCTGGCGAACGCTTAAGGAGAACAAGCTGCAGCCTCACCGGATGCGCATGTGGCTGCATAGTCCGGATCCGCATTTTAGGGAGAAAGTGAATACGGTAGTCTCCCTGTACCACGATCCGCCGCCGGGTGCGGTCGTGTTGTGCGTTGACGAGAAGACAGGCATGCAAGCGATTGAACGCAAACATGCCACAAAGCGTCCGATACCCGGCAGGCCTGGCCGCTATGAATACGAATATATCCGTCATGGGACTCAATCCCTCATCGCTGCGTTCGACATCCAGACCGGCGAGGTGACCGCTCGTTGTGGATCCCGCCGTAGAGCAGATGATCTGTTGGAATTCATGGAGGATGTCGCCGAACGATATGCGGGATACGAGCGAATCATCATCATCTGGGATAACTTGAACATCCATCATGACGGACCCGATAAGCGATGGACCTATTTCAACGAGTGGCACGGGGGCAAATTCACTTTTGTGTACACCCCTTTGCACGCCTCTTGGGTGAATCAGATTGAGATCTTTTTCTCGATCTTGCATCGTCGGTGCCTGAGGCACGGCAATTTCACCTCTCAGGAGGACCTGCGTGAAAAGGTCTTGGCTTACATCGAACGCTGGAACACAATTGACGGACATCCGTTCAACTGGTCGTTTCGCGGTTATCCCATGCAAGAGAAAGCGGTGGCCTAACATGGCAAGAAAACCATATTGGCAGGATCCGGGGATCCGTCGAAACCACAATGAAACAGCGAAAACGGCACTCCGAAAATTACTTGAGTCCAATGATCTGGTGCATCTTGATGTGCTCAGTCGTGGTGACCACGTCGTTATTTACTCCGAGGACCAAGGCGAAAAAGTCTCTCGCATCCGTTTTACACGCATTGACGTACAAAAAGACGGCGACCGCTATGAGCTTGGGATCGCGAATCACAGGGGACGCTGGGAATCAACACCTTTCACTGGAAAACTTGATGAACTGTTCAAGATGGTCACCGAACAGTTCGGTTGGCTTCTAGAAGACTACTAAGCCGTTAAATTATCGGGAAAGAATTTACGCGACGGTGTACTAGCTCTTTCAGGCTTTCGCATGTGCGCCGGGTAATGGCGATCTTCAATGCGCCGATGCCCCCGGCCTGACATAAGTGCGATCGTGTCGACGACCTCATCGTCATGAAGTAGCTCAATACGGTCGTCGAAGCGTCGATAGCGCACCTTCCTC
>LFTP01000023.1 GCA_001513395.1 Clostridia bacterium DTU080 | reverse complement strand
ATCCAATACGCGCAGGTCCATACTCTCTTGCTCCCCACACCACGCCCCGAGGAAACTCAGATATTCGGATAGCCAGCTTTGAATCTCCTCGAGGGTTGTCACACTCCCATGCATCTTTGACGCGATGTCCACCAGCTTTTGCTCATGAACAACGTAGCAGGCGCAGTAAGGACATCGTTCTGTCTTGCCTTCCTGATATAAGGTTCGAAACGATCCCAGGCACCGCGGACATATGATCATTCTCAACGAAACTGCACCTCAGACTCTCTGGTCTCGGTAAACATCGACTCTTGTCGGACTCTGTTACAGTGTCAGCATACCATGACGCCTCTTCAGCGAAAAGGTCATACCTTCGCATGCCTGCATCTCGGATACCCCATACTAATCCGAGAAGCGTCTACAGGTTGAGTCTTGGGAGGCGGGCTGCATGAGGTGGTGGAGTATTTTCAGGACTCTCGTGCTGCTGCTTCTCATCTTGGCAGTCGCCTGGATCGCAGTGGCTGCAGTACGCGTGATGCAGCTGGATCCGGAGGCTGAATGGGAGGCTGCCACGCTCTTCGATCGCAACGGCGAGCCCATAGCCGTACTGGGCACCAAGAAGCAAGCCTTTACCCCTCTGGCGGATATCTCCGTTGAGATGCAACAGGCCATTGTGGCCATCGAAGACAGTCGTTTCTTTCTACACCCGGGCTTCGACCTCAAAGGGGTCGCTCGCGCTCTGTGGGTGGACCTAAAAAGCCGCAGACGTGCTCAAGGCGCCAGCACCATTACACAGCAGCTAGTCAGGGTGCTCTATTTGTCCCCGGAGAAGACGATACAAAGAAAACTCAGCGAAATACTGCTGGCCGTGCTGCTCGAAATGCGTTTTTCGAAGGCTCGCATCTTGGAGATATACCTCAATACGATCTACTACGGTGAAGGAGCCTATGGAATCGCCGATGCCGCGCTTACTTACTTCGGAAAGCAGCCATCAGAGCTGACTCTTGCTGAGGCAGCTCTTCTTGCCGGATTGCCTAAAGCACCTTCCACATTGAGCCCGTATCGAAATCCTGACGGCGCCCTGGCTCGTCGAGATCTTGTTTTGGAACGGATGGCCGAGCTCGGCTATATCACCTCGCAGCAAGCTGCTGTAGCTAAGGAAGAACCCTTGAAGCTAGCGGGATTGCGCGGTGGCTTGGCTCCCTACTTCGTAGACTATGTTGCCTCGCAGCTCATTGATACCTACGGCGCGACTGCGGTTCATCGGGGCGGATTGCGCGTCCACACCACGCTGGACTTGAGGATGCAAAAAGCAGCGCGAGATGCTCTGGGCCAAACTCAAGGCGCCATTGTCGCCATCGACGTGAGAGACGGTGCTATTCGCAGTATGGTAGGTGGGCGAGACTACGTGGAAAGCCAGTTTAACCGAGCCACCCAGGCAGTACGCCAGCCTGGATCGGCCTTTAAGCCCTTTGTCTACGCAGTAGCGTTGGAGAAAGGGCTCCCCATGAATTACATCCTGATAGATCATCCGGGAGACTTCAATGGCTATCGTCCGGAGAATTTCAAGGGAGAGTACTGGGGCACTGTGACGCTCAAGTTTGCGCTGACCCGTTCGCTTAATACAGCCTCGGTACGCCTTCTGAGGCAGGTCGGCGTCGACGCCGCTATAGAGATGGCGCAAAGGTTGGGCATCAGCACTCTGCTTCTTCCGGATGATCGCAATCTCGCTCTGGTATTAGGGGGACTGACAAAGGGGGTGACGCCGCTGGAGATGACCGCCGCCTATGCTGTTTTCGCCAATGGAGGCTTCTATAACAAGCCGTATGCCATAGAAAAAGTGTACGACCGTCGCGGTCGCCTCATTTTTCGTCATCGGGCTCAGCCTCGGCGGGTATTGAGCGAAGAAGTGGCCTATATGATGACAAACATGTTACAGGCAGTTGTCGAGTACGGAACGGGTACGGCGGCCAATATCGGTCGCCCCCAAGCTGGAAAGACCGGCACGACGAATAACACCTTAAGTGCCTGGTTCGTAGGCTATACACCGCAGTTGGCGGCGACCGTATATGTCGGTCATGATACTCGTCAGCCGCTTAATATGGGCGGCGGCAGTCTTGCCGCTCCCATTTGGGGCAAGTTCGCCTTGAATGCGTTAAGCGACGAACCCGTGCTCGGTTTTCCGGTGCCGACAGGAATCCAAACTAATGTCCCTATCGATCCTTTTACCGGCAAGATCGCAGGAGCGAAATGTGCCTTACAGGAGCGCGCCGCCTTTCTGCCCGGAACTGCGCCCACCCAATTCGCCCCTTGTTACTGGAACGCCGACGCTCAACCCAGACCTTATCGCGTTGGTACGGATGATCCGCCTCAGGCCTTAACTCACTGGCCCGGAGGCTTATTCGGCGATGATCCGATGTCTTTCCCCGCAAGCTTACTCTATCCCCTGGATGTCATCGAAGCACCAGCTTCCCCGCCTTTGCCATTCGAATCCCGGTCATCGCCACCACCCGAAGAGTCGAGCAGAAGCGAGATACCGACACCACTGGTGCCTCGTGCGGTGTCGCCCCCGGAGGCTCCGCAAGTGACCCGACTACGTCCTCGACCCACTGTTGAGGAGCGCGCTTCGGAGGCAGTAGCAGTAGCGGATATCGTTGTTGATGCGTCGGACAATGTGATCGAGACAACTGTCACTGATGATGATGATCTGCAGACGGATAGCGCCGATGAGGAGTCGGGCGCCGCGAAAGAAGATGATGACGGCAATGATGACAATGATCCGGAAGAGTCGGAGAAGTCGGATCTTTAAGCTCAAGCCTCAGCCGAAGTCCCGATCCGCGATCTGGCGCGGGTAAGTTGCTCTATGGGATCGGCAATGAAATCCTGTAGGAGCTGACAGGCTGCCCCGATCACCTCGGCTCGCTGACCAAGCTTCGAGGTGCGAAAAACGACCTGATGATGCGTTTTCGTTTGTTGCTTGATTATATCGCAGTTCTTCAGGGCTGTCAGAAGCTCTGGAAGCTGATCTACATTAGACCCGCCCACCACCACCGTTTCCGGATCGTACAGGCCTATAGCAAGAGCTGCTGTCACCGCCAGAGTCTCTAAGGTCTCCGGGAACTGCGAAGCATCGTGCGTGTCCGGACACTCCTGTATGTATCGCACCTTTGGGAGTAAGCCCGACAAGCCATGTGCCCCCCGATACAGCTGTCGTTCCGTGACCAGGGCTACGGATCGCGGATGATCCGCTGAGACAAAGGCCATCGTAGAAGCTTCTTGTCCCACCCCATACCAGGCTTCGGCCAGAGCGCACGCTCGGACGGGCGACTCGATTCTCAGCGGGATCTGTAGATCATTCAGGGAACCATATGTCAGGGTGGTATGATGGGGCGACACGATGCCAAGACCGACCAAGGGTTGCCCCTGAATAGCCGCCAAATCGATCATGCGCTTGGCCAGTTGTTCGCACGCCAGGGATGCATTGGTGTGGGGTTCATCCACATGCCAACGGACTTTGGCGCCCAAATTGAGCAGAGCTCCTTGGATACGCCTTTCTCCCACTGAAAGAACTCCCAGCCAACAGGTGTCAGCGTTCAAACGAAGAAGAGTGCGTCTACGCCCGCCTTGTGATGCGACACTACCTGATTCACGGACAAGCCCGTGGTGGATTAGTTCATTGACGAGGTTAGTTATTGTCGAGGAGGTTAAACCCGTTAAGGAAGAGATAGCGATGCGAGATATGGGTTCGAGGCGAATAATGGTTTCCAAAACAGTAGATAAGTTTTTGGATTTAACATGAGTTATGTTCTGGCCTTTTCGAAATCCATTCAAGATTGCACCTGCCACTTCCGCGGAGTACCATGAACGGTACGACCCTGACAAACAACTTACTCATGGTGCGTGCGCGCCGGATGGCCGACGGCAATACCCTCATTCATGCCCTTGATGCGGTGCAGCGAGACAGAGGTGTTTTGATGCGCCCCTGCTCGCAAGGTCCGTTTAGGTCGAGGTCGATACACGTCGTACGGTTGTACAGATCTCCTCGCCAATGCTGTCGGACGGATTTAGGTGTGAGCGGCACTGCCCGTTGACTTGACCTCTGTTGCCTGACCGCCCACTACAGAACCCGGAGCCGAGGAAGCAATCCGGGGTATCTGTACATCCATCCTTAACGTAGCCTGTCGTCACGCGAACTGGAGGCTAGTTGACCTTATGGCTGTTACCGTAAACGACCGGGCCTCACAGGCCACGGATGGCCGAGAAGGTCGGCCGAGTGCTCAACCCTTGTACTTGGGGGACCATTTGCAAGGGCCCGGGGAATCGCCCGGGCCCGATACTGTTATGTTTAACGCTTGGAGAACTGAGGTGCCTTACGGGCTTTCTTAAGACCGTATTTGACACGCTCCTTCATACGCGGATCGCGCGTAAGCAATCCCGCAGCCTTGAGAGGCTTGCGAAACTCTTCATTGACCTCGAGCAAGGCTCGCGCGATGCCGTGTCTTACGGCTCCTGCCTGACCCGCCAGTCCGCCGCCATGCACTCTCGCAATGACATCGTAACGACCTTCTACCTCAGCGACCTGCAAGGGGGTACGTACGATCAATTGCAGAGTGGGACGACCGAAGTAGTCCTCCAACTCCCGACCGTTGATCAGGATGCGGCCAGTGCCAGGCTTGATTCTGACACGCGCGACCGCTTTCTTACGGCGTCCGGAAGCAGAATAATGATCAACTACAGGTACCGCCAAAATCTGTTACCTCCCCTCGGCCACTAAAGGTTGCGGCTTTTGTGCTTCATGTGGATGGTCGGGTCCGGCGTACACTTTCAGTTTTTTCAGTTGCCGCCGTCCCAGAGAATTGCGCGGAAGCATGCCCCGCACTGCCAGCTCTATCATCTTTTCCGGATGCTTGGCTAACATATCGGATGCCGGTGTAGCCTTTAAGCCTCCGGGATGCTGGCTATGTCTGTAGTAAATCTTTTTCTCCAACTTGTTGCCGCTGAGCTCTACTTTATCAGCGTTTATGACGATGACATAGTCACCGCAATCAATGTGCGGCGTGTATTCCGGCTTATGCTTGCCTCGCAGCACATGGGCTACTTGACTGGCCAAGCGACCCAATCGTTGACCGGCAGCATCGATCACATACCATGTCCTCTCCAGATCAGCTTCCTTCGCCATGAAGGTCCGCTGCTGCATGCGCCATCCTCCCAAAGCTAGGCGATATCTCTAGCTCGCCTATATGGTACACATACTATTACGTCAAGCTCGGTGGAGGCGGCCAGCGGGGGAGACCGTCATCCTCGTTGCTTGCGCTATAAGAAACCACAGCTCATTGTAAAACAACAACCCGAGCTAGTCAAGCCTATCTAACTCATCGTCAATCAGCTAAAGGCACTCGCAAAGGCAGGTCTTACGTCAGCTGGCGGAGTAGTCGAACCGAAGCGGCAACAATGAGATCCCCGGCTTCAGGGGCGGAGCGGCTGCCGCGACATAAAGTAGGCTCGTAGCCGCCTTTTGCGATAGCCTCAGCAGTGGGCACGTAGCCGATGTTACCATTGGCCAATGAGACCACCATCGTTGCCGGAAAGGGCGATTGCTCCTTCATAGCCAGTCCAAACGCACAAAACATCTGGCCCGGACTGGATGCAATCGCCAATTCACCCAGACGTAAACAGATTACCTCACATCGCGCCGTTCCATGCTTGTCTATGTACTCCTGCAACAGCAATCGTTCGCGGGCGAAGACGACTTCGCGAGAGTAATCGTCTGGCGAAGCCTTCTCTACCGTAATCCTGTCTTGTGCCAGTTGTTCCGCATCCGGTTTGCGGAACGGTATGTCAATGACCTCTGAGGCAACCCCCAAGGTTACATCATCGGTGAAGTTCATATCTGCCAGTAGTTTCAGCGACTCGCCGGTCAGCTTGTTTGCAAACCGCCTGATCACCGGCTCGCCTTTTTGCGGGTATGCGAAACCTTTATCGCGATTGACTTGCGTGACATCTCCCATGGCACCGTTCAAGAAAACCAACGGCGCCCCTGTGATATGTTCAAGCTGATCGCTCCAGGCGCCAGGGTAGTCAGCGGAAAAGGCTCTGCCTCCCCGCAGAGTGCAGTGACAGGTGAAATTGCCCACAAAGCCGAGTATTCGTCCGTCAAGATCACGTGCGGCCAACAAGACCACTTGGGGATCATCAGGACCGGCGCGACCGATGACCGCATCGTCTTCAGGGTTCGCATGAGTAGCATGAGTGCCGTCCTTTAGCACCCAACGACGATTCCAGGCCAAACCCGCGGCTTCTCCTACCCCCCAGCCTAGTTCGCAGGGTACGCATCTCGTTTGAGCCAGAGCAATGGCACTTGCAATCTGCTGGATAATATGCCGCCTGTAGTGCTCATCTGAATCCGTGCCCAATACGTCGTTGGCCGGCCCCCCGGTATGCGTGTGACTGGCGGCAATGACGATGTTCGCACTCGGAACGGCGCACAGGGCTTCCGCTCGTTGGCGAGCCTCAAGGACATCTTCAGTCGACAAAGAGACGGCATCGACACCGACGATAGCCAAAGCAGTGTTTTCGTCGCGAATCACCGCGGCACGGACTCGCAGAGGATCGTTCACGCCGGTTGACGTGATCGGAGAGAATCCGCCGGGAATATGAGCACCCACGGGCGGGGTTATATCGGTAATGGCAAAGCCCGCCTCAACCATCAATATCACCTCGCGGAATCATTGCTGTGTTGGTCTGCGTCATCATCGTAGATGACCTCCATTAGACACAGTCCCAGGCCGGGCACCGTCGGACCCGCTAAGTGACGCTGCCGACTCATGAGGACTTCCTTAACCCATTTCGGTGGTCGTTTCGACTTCCCTACTTCTAAGAGCGTGCCGACAATGATGCGCATCATGTTGTACAAAAAACCATCAGCACATGCCGTTATCTGGATCATGTCTCCGCAGCGCTCAACTCGCAACTCATATAAGGTACGCACAGTACTTTCCACACCGCTGCCTACCGAACGAAAGGCCGCAAAATCATGCCTTCCCTCAAGCAAGGAGGCAGCTTCAGCCATGGCTTCGACATCAAGAGCGTGATACACGCGATAAGCATAGCGCCGCCTGAAAACACACGGTACCGGTCCGTTATCAATTGTATACCGATAGCGTTTCTTCCTAGCCCAGTATTGAGCGTGAAAATCCGGATGCACCACGCGGGCATCGCGCACCACTATGTCTTGCGGCAATACTGCATTGAGTGCATAGGGCCAGCGTTCAACAGGGATGGATCCGGATGTCCTTATGTTGATAACCTGACCCAGAGCATGAACCCCGGCATCTGTTCGTCCGGCCCCGGTGACACGCAAGCGCTCTCCGGTCAGTTTGTGTATCGCGGTCTCCAGTGATCTTTGGATAGTAGGTATCCCAGGTCCTTGGTCCTGAAAACCGTGATAGGCGGTCCCGTCGTAGGACAGTGTCATTTTTATGTTGCGCATCAGCATCACCTACTCAAAGCAGTGCTGAAGCGACCGCGAGTAACAAGGCCATGGCAGGCAACAACAGATCCGTCCTTGCCAAAGGCTGTGGCTTTTCCTCGACACATCGCGCTCCGTAACCGCGCATCACCAAAGCCTCAGCTAAAGCATCCGCACGACGCAGTACACCTGACAAGAGCGGGATCACCATGGTGAATAACCTACAGGAGAGGCCAATCAATCCCTTCTGAAGATCTGCTCCCCGAGCGGCCTGGGCCTGACGTAGCCATGTAGCTTCCGTTCGTACAATCGGCACGAAGCGAAAAGCGATCAAGATACCCATACCAAGACGATCGGAGTCAACCCCAGGTATCAGACGCAGCAAGTGGCGAAGCCCCCGTACGAGACGTCCGGGTTTCGTCGACAGTGTCAGCCACCCTACACTGCTGATCAGCAGGAGCATTTTGCTTGCTGACCACAGACCCGTTCGCAACATGCCAGTATGATATGTCCAACTGCCTAAAGTGAAAAGATGCTGTCCCTCGCCTCCTCCGCTAAGCAAAACAGCGAGGCAAGCCAACGGAAGAAAAGGCCGCACGAAGCGGAAAAAGGAGGGCACAGACACCCCCAACAGCGCATAGATCAAGACAAGACCGCTCGCGGTGATGGCTAAGGCCTGCCAACTGCCGACCAAGGTAGCTGCAAAGGCCAAAAGACCGGCTGCCAGGATCTTGGCCCGTGGATCCGGATCCGCCATCAGGGAGGATCGAGCAACTTGCACTTCGCAGCCTTTTTTAGGCGGTGCGATTCCGTCTTCATCACGCAGTACTCGGTGGTCATCGGACCACGAGTGTATGAGTTCTTGGTCGTGTGTGGCGATGCAACAAGACGCGCCAGTGATTCGCAGATAGCGATCTATGGAAGTCATGAGCTGCCTGGCAGCGCCTTGATGAAGCCCGACGGTAGGCTCATCCAAAAAGAGGTAGGGCGTTGCAGCGGCCAAGACAGAAGCCAGGGCCACTTTCCGCTGCTCACCGCCGCTAAGAGTGAAGGGATTGCGGCAGCCCACTGTCTCGGGATCCAGACCGACACAGCGCAAGGCCATGGCTGCCATCTGTCGAGCTTCAGCACGCGATCTGCCGAGGTTAAGAGGGGCATACATCACTTCGTTCCATACTGTGTCTGCGAATATCTGTCGCTCGGGGTGTTGCAAGGCCATAACGACTAGACCTCGCAACCAGCGTCTGTCAGCGGCAGTCGTGATCATCCGCTCTCCGTAGCGCAAAACGCCGCCGTCTGTCGGCAATAGACCAGCCAATCGAAGAAGAAGGGTGCTCTTGCCGACCCCGGACCTGCCGGCAATAGCCATCTTGGTTCCGGGGCGTATGATCACCGGCGGATTGTGCTTGTCCAATTTCCCATCGTGTGATAGTCCGAAAGAATCCAGACGCACTTCCGAGGGGACGCACCTGGGCTGACAGTAACTCGGTGCTTCAATCGGATTTTCATACTCACAAAGCATACGAGTAACCGTGGGTGCGGACAACACGACCTCCGGCTTTCCCTGGGCGATGATACGACCCTCGTCAATGGCTACGCTACGCGAGGCTAAGCCAGCTTCTCTGAGATCGTGGGTGATGTAGATGACGGTAAGACCATATGCGGCCACTGCTTCACGAAGAGACTTAAGAAATAGCTGACGGGACTCTTCATCCAACATACTCGTTGGCTCATCGAGAACCAACAATGGCGGTCGCATGGCCAACAAACCGGCCAGTACGACTCGTTGACACTCCCCTCCCGATAAACGCAGAGGATCTCGTTCCATATACGTGGCGTCCAAACCCACGGCTGCCAGGCTCTCCGTGACCCGGGCTTCCAGCTCCTCTCCGCTCAAGCCAAGATTTGCAGGACCGAAGGCCACATCTTCTTCAACCGTAGAGCCTATGATGGAGTTCGTAGCATCCTGAGACATCCAACCCAAACACAGACTCTCTTGGCGGTAAATATCGCCTTCGCTGGGCGCGAGCAATCCCGCAACTAAGCGGCCCAAGGTTGATTTACCGCTACCGGAGGGGCCAACGATACTCAACCACTCTCCGCGCGTCACTTCTAAGCTCACGTCCGACAGCACCGGTCTTTGAGAATTCGGATAACAGAAGGATACGTGTCGCAAACTCACAAGCAAGCTCGATCATCCGCTCTTCGCGAAAATCCCCTGCTCAAAACGGAAAAGGAGCGCGTAGAACCCCGCGCCCCTGCCCAGTCAAGCGGCGGCGAATACTACACCAATTCGATCAGGGCGATAGGTGCAGCGTCACCACGACGGACTCCAAGCTTAAGCACACGGGTGTATCCCCCGTTGCGCTCGGCATATCTAGGGGCCACCTCGTCAAACAGCTTCTGAACTGCCTCCGGCTTGGTCAAAAAAGCGGCAGCCTGTCGTCTGGCGTGTAGATCGCCACGTTTTCCCAAGGTGATCATCTTATCCACCAAAGGTTTGACCGCCTTGGCTTTACTCTCGGTGGTCTGTATCCTTCCGTTCATTACCACCGCAGTTACCAGGCTGCGGAAAAGGGCACGCCTGTGGGCCTGGGTCCGGCCCAACTTGTGCTGCCTCATACAAGAAACCTCCCAGCAAAACCGTAGTCACATAAGGCCTCACGGCGAACCATCTTCCTGCCGAGCCTTTTTCAAAAAGCTTAGTCGTCCGACTCCCGCAAGGACAGGTTCAGGGCCGCGAGTTTCTCTTTAACTTCTTGCAACGACTTCTTGCCCAGATTGCGTACCTTCATCATATCTTCTTCGGTACGGCGTGTAAGCTCCTCAACGGTGTTGATTCCCGCTCTCTTCAGGCAGTTATAGGAACGAACAGACAGGTCGAGTTCTTCAATGGTCATCTCCATCAAGCGATCTTTCTGTTCCTCTTCCTTTTCGACCATGATCTCCAGATCGCCGGTACTTTCGGTCAAGTCCATAAACAAGCGGAAGTGCTCCATAAGGATTTTGGCCGAAAGACTGACTGCCTCATTCGGAGCTATACTCCCGTCCGTCCATACTTCAAGAATAAGACGGTCGAAGTCTGTGCGCTGTCCGACACGAGTAGGCTCCACGTTGTAACTCACTTTAGTGACCGGACTGAAAATCGAGTCAACTGGGATCACACCGATAGCGTGATTCGCACCCTTATTGCGCTCCGCCGAGACATAGCCTCTACCGCGCTCCAGAGTCATTTCCATTTCGAGACGGCCACCGCGATCCAGAGTAGCGATATGAAGATCGGGATTCAGAATCTCTACCTGGCTGGGAACTTCGATATCCGCCGCACGAACTTCGCCCTCTTGCGTGGCCACGATACGCGCCGTGACAGGTTCGTCACTGTGCATTTTCAAGAGCAAGCTCTTAAGGTTCAAGACGATCTCCGTGGTGTCCTCAACAACTCCGGGTATAGTCGAAAACTCGTGTAACACACCGTCAATACGCACGGTAGTCACCGCGGCCCCGGGAAGCGAGGAAAGCAGAACGCGTCGCAACGAATTGCCAAGCGTATTGCCGAAACCGCGCTCCAGAGGTTCCACAACGAATCTGCCGTAATTGCCGTCGAGCTCCGTCGTCTCTATTCTCGGCTTCTCAATCTCAAGCATCGCCTAAGACCCCCTTAAAACGTCCATCTTATGACGCCGAGTCCAGCGGCGCCAACCGTCCCTGGCTGGCCTCGTGTTTGAGTGGCTGCCGAGACACTAACGAGAGTAGTGCTCCACAATCAGGTGCTCCTGAACGGCCAGATCCATTTGTTCGCGCGTCGGAACGGCCAATACCTTACCGGTCTGTTGCTCCCAGTCGACTTCCAACCATTCCGGGACGCCTCTTGACGCAGCGGCCTCGATGCTGCTCTTTATGAGGGGAATATTCCGGCTGCCTTCCTTGACAGCTACAATATCTCCCGCACGGACTTCGTAAGACGGGATGTCCACCTTACGTCCGTTGACCCGAATGTGGCCGTGCAAGACCAGTTGACGGGCCGCCGGTCGTGACGGAGCAAATCCCATTCGGTAGACAATGTTGTCTAGACGGCATTCGAGAACCTGCAGCAGATTTTCGCCCGTAACGCCCGGTCGGCGATTGGCCACCTCGTAGTAACGCCTAAACTGTTTTTCAAGAACTCCATACATCCGGCGCACTTTCTGCTTTTCACGCAGGTGCATTCCGTAATCCGTTGCCTTTCTGCGACCCTGCCCATGTTGTCCCGGCGGATAGGTACGTTTTTCAACCGGACACTTGTTGGTATAGCACTTCTCGCCTTTTAGGAACAGTTTTTCGCCTTCCCGTCTGCAGAGCCGACATACAGCCTCTTTATATCGTGCCATATTCTTTCTGTCACACCTCCTACATAAGTCCGCTGCCAGTTACACGCGACGCCGCTTTGGAGGACGGCAACCGTTGTGTGGGATGGGGGTGACATCTTTTATCAGGCTGACCTCTAAGCCCGCTGCTTGAAGCGAACGAATAGCTGTCTCGCGCCCTGCACCCGGTCCCTTCACATAGACCTCAACTTCACGCATGCCGTGATCAATAGCCGCCCGGGCAGCCGCTTCGGCAGCCATGCCCGCCGCAAAAGGCGTGCTCTTGCGTGAACCTTTGAAACCTTGGGTTCCTGCCGTAGCCCAAGCTATGACAGCGCCTTGCCTGTCGGTAATAGTAACCGTCGTGTTGTTAAACGTTGACTTGATATGAGCAATACCCACAGGAACGTTCTTTCGTTCCCGCCTTCTGGGCCGAGCACCACGTCTTGGTCTGGCCAATGATCTTCCCTCCTAGCTGCTTTTACGTCTAGCGCCCACGGTCCGTGACGGTCCTTTACGCGTCCGCGCATTGGTCCGCGTTCTTTGACCCCTGGTAGGCAAACCCCGTCTGTGTCTTAGCCCTCTGTAGCTGCCGATGTCAATCAACCGTTTAATGTCCATCTGAACCCTGCGTCTGAGATCGCCCTCGACAACGTAATCGCGATCTATCACTTCGCGCAGGCGTGCAGCTTCATCTTCGGTGAGGTCGCGTACTCTGGTGTCCGGATTGATTCCGGTTTTTTCGAGGATTTCCTTGGACCGGCTGAGCCCAATACCGTAGATGTACGTAAGCGCTACCTCAATTCTCTTGTCGCGCGGTAGGTCTACCCCCGCAATACGAGCCACGCATTTCCACCTCCACTATTATCCTTGCACTTGCTTGTGTTTCGGATTCTCGCAAATCACTCGGACTTTTCCCTTACGACGTATAACTCTGCACTTGTCGCAGATTGGTTTCACGGAAGCTCGAACCTTCACAACCGACGCCTCCTTCCAGGGATACCGGCAACGGCGGTAGTCGTCATCTATCTTTTACGGTAGGTGATACGACCGCGGCTTAAATCGTAGGGCGACAGCTCTACGGTCACTGTGTCCCCTGGCAGGATACGAATGAAGTTCATCCGCATCTTTCCGGAAATATGAGCCAGAACTTGGTGACCGTTATCCAATTCCACGCGAAACATAGCGTTTGGCAGCGCTTCGGCCACTGTGCCCTCCATCTCAATGACATCCTGTTTTGCCAACGTCGAACACCCCCTTAGTATTACAGTGGATTCCATACGCGCACACTCAACTATTCTATCACATATGAGTGTCGCCCGCTACAAGACATCCATCATCGTCAGAATCTCAGGTTCGCCTTCTGTCACCGCCACAGTGTGTTCGAAATGGGCCGACAACCGGGCATCACGAGTGACGACCGTCCAGCCGTCATCGAGAACGTTCACATCCGGTGTACCCGCATTGACCATAGGTTCAATGGCCAAGCACATCCCCGCTCGGAGGCGTGGACCTCGCCCGGGAGGCCCGAAGTTCGGAATCTGAGGAGCTTCATGCATTGCCGTGCCTATTCCATGACCGACAAAATCCCTGACCACGGAAAAGCCTGAGCCTTCTACGTAAGTCTGCACCGCATGCGAGATATCCGACACACGATTTCCGACCCGCGCTTGAGCGATGCCGCGGTACAGCGCCTCCTTAGTGACATCCAGCAATCGCTGAGCTTCCGGACTTATTTCCCCTACTCCGTAAGTCACGGCTGCATCGCCGTGAAACCCGTCAACCATGGCACCGATATCTATACCAATGATATCTCCTTCGCGAAGGACTCGATCACCGGGTATACCGTGTACCACTACTTCATTTACCGATGTGCAAATGCTCGCAGGAAAGCCCTGATATCCCTTGAAAGACGGTATGACTCCTTCTTTCATAAAGAAACTGTAAACCGCTTCGTCAAGTTGAGAAGTCCGGACGCCGGGTTTGATCAGCCCCGCCAGCAGTTCATGTGCTCTGGCTACAGCACGGCCTGCGCGTCTCATTCGCTCTAGCTCATCGCCGGACTTAATGAATATCATTGGTCCACCTCACGCCTAATCGTCGCCTCGCAGGGCTTGGGCGTCTTAATGATTCCCATACGAGCTAATCGCTGGCATATTTGCATAAACACCCGATCGATCGGCTGAAGACCGTTGACCGGAACCAAACGCCCCTGCTCTCTGTAGTAGTCGACTACAGGCTGTGTCTGTACCATGTAGACTTCCAGGCGATGCCGTGCAACTTCAGGTGTGTCATCCGGACGCTGCACCAAAGGCCCGTTGCACTCCTTGCAGACTTCAGCTCCTGGATCACCGGTACTTCCGCATTGACTACACACTTTACGGTTTGCAATCCTGCGAATCGCTTCCGCCTCAGATATCTGGATGTTGATGGCCGCGTCGATCGCCATCTGCATCGAAGCCAAAGCGGCATCAAGTTCTTTTGCTTGAGGCACCGTACGGGGAAAGCCGTCCAAGATAAACCCAGGGCGACAATCCTCTTGGCTCAGTCTCTCCTTGACGATTTCTGCGGCCACACCGTCAGGAACAAGCTCCCCTCTGTCAATGTACCACTTAGCCCTTCGGCCCAGGTCATTGTTCAGCTGCATGGCGGCCCGAAACATACTTCCCGTCGATATGTGCGGGATAGAAAACGTCTGGGCCAGGAGCCTTCCATGGGTCCCCTTACCAGCCGCCGGCAGACCCAACATTACCAAACGCATGCCCATGCTCCCCCGTCTTATTTCATGAAGCCTTCATAGTGCCGCAACAATAAGTGCGCCTCTATCTGCTTCATTGTGTCGAGGGCCACGCCAACCACGATCAACATACCAGTGCCCCCGAAGAACATGAACTGGGACGGCATGCGCGTGATTGCAGACATTATGGTGGGTAACACGGCGATTACCGCCAAGAACAGAGCACCGAACAGCGTGATCCGGGTTAGTACCCGATCAAGGTACTCCGCAGTCGGTCGTCCCGGCCGCAAGCCTGGGATGAACCCGCCATTCTTTCTCATGTTACTCGCAATTTCTACAGGGTTGAACGTCACTGCCGTGTAGAAATAGGTGAAGAAGATCACCAAGGCTACATAGATTAGGTTATAGCCAACGGTTCCGTAACCCAAGAACCGTGAGATCCCCCCCAGTGCCGGCACGAATTGAGCCAGCGTCAAAGGAAACGTCAAAACGGAGTTGGCAAAGATCACAGGTATGACACCGGCCTGGTTTATCCGCAGAGGGATATGCGTAGATTGGCCCCCATACATCCTGCGCCCGACAACTCTCTTGGCGTATTGTACGGGAATCCTCCGCTGACCCTCTTGAACGATCACCACTCCGGCAATCACTACAACCGTCAAGACGAGAAAGAGAATGAAACTCAACGGGTTGATGCCGCCTCTGCCAACGCTTTGTGCTGCCTGCACAAAGCCTTGGGGTAGACGAGCGATGATCCCGGTGAAAATGATCAGTGAAACTCCGTTCCCCAGTCCTTTCTGAGAGATCTTCTCACCCAACCACATGAGAAAGACCGTGCCTGCCGTTAGCGTAACCACAATCAGCGACATTGTGAAGAAGTTCGGATTGGCGATCACACCCATGTTGCGGGCCAGTGCTGTAATGCTGATGGCTTGAATAAGCCCTAAAACCACCGTTCCGTAACGCGTGTACTGCTGTAACCGCTTGCGCCCCTCTACACCTTCTTTGGCCATCTCCTCCAGTTGCGGAACGACAACCTGGAGCAGCTGGATAATAATCGAAGCTGTAATATAGGGGTTGACTCCCATGGCGAAGATGGTGAAACGCCCCAGCGCCCCCCCGGAGAACAGGTCAAGGAAACCGAAGATGTTTCCCTGACCTACACCCAAACTCTCGGCCAAGGCACCGGCATCCACCCCTGGCACCGGGACGTGCGACCCCAATCGGAAGACCGCAAGCAGCGCTGCCGTATACAGGATCTTGGCGCGCAAGTCGCCGATCCTCAGTGCATTCCGGAGGGCCTTTAGCACTTAGATCACCTCTGTCGTGCCGCCAGCCGCTGCGATCTTCTCGGCCGCCGACTTACTGAATGCATGAGCTTTTACCGTAAGCGCAGAGTCAATCTCACCGTCACCTAACACCTTTACCCCGCTCTTGAGGTTCTTTATCAGTTTCATCTCTACGAGGAGCTCAGGCGTCACTACAGTACCCGGCTCAAAACCGGCCAGCTGCCCCACATTCACAAGAGCGAATTCCTTGCTGAATGGATAGTTGCTAAAGCCGCGTTTTGGCAACCGCTGTTGCAATGGACGTTGTCCGCCCTCAAAACCGCGTCCTTTAGTCCCTCCGGAACGCGCGCCTTGTCCCTTGTGACCACGCCCGGACGTCTTTCCGTGACCCGATCCTGGGCCGCGTCCCACACGGGTCCGGCTCCTTCTCGCCCCGGGATTTGGCTCGATCTCGTGCAATCTCACGTTGCACACCCCCTGATTCTAAAAGAGCAACGCGCATCCCCCGGATCAAGGGGGGTCTTCGCGATGTTTGCTATACCTTTTCAACCTCAACCAAATGACGTACTTTGAAAATCATGCCGCGCACGCTCGGGTTGTCTTCCTTCTCGATCGTCGAATACAGTCTACGAAAGCCCAAGGCTTTCAGAGTATCCTTCTGATCTTGCGGATACCCAATGGCGCTCTTTTTCCACGTGATCTTCAACTTCCCGGACACAACTGAACCCCCCTTAAGCCGCGCCGGCCCTCAGCCGATGATCTCCTGAAGTGTCTTCCCGCGGGTGGCTGCGATCTCTTCGGGAGTCCGCAGTTCAGCCAAAGCCTTCATGGTCGCTCGGACCACGTTGAGCGGATTGCTGCTACCCAGCGACTTGGTCAGGACATCACGTACGCCAGCCGCTTCGACTACGGCGCGAAC
>LFTP01000035.1 GCA_001513395.1 Clostridia bacterium DTU080 | reverse complement strand
CAGTATGAATCCCTGCGCCTCCAGGGGCGGAACATAGGAAGCTTCATCCGCCGAGTCTGCCACGGCCAGTAGGATATCAATGACGGGCTTAGCCGCCAATCCGTGAACTGACGTGGAACCGACGTGCTCCGGGAGCAAGGCCCTCTCACCCAAGGCGCGGCGGAGGTATACGGTTGTCTGTCGACGAATCGGTGACCGAGGTAACAAGACTACAACCAAGCGGCCCCGGGAGACGACTTTCACCACGAAGTCATGCGCCCACTTGCTTGCTTCTGACTCCGGCAACCACTCGGACGGACACCGGAGCTACATTCTCCTCGGCGTCGCATGCAGTCACTTAGGGTCTCCCGTCGTTATATAGATCAAGCAAGTACTTAACAACGCTGTCCTCTTCGTTGGACCCGATGATCTCACAGGCGTATCTTTTCAGCTCCGGGGTCGCGTTTGCCACCGCAACCGCCCAATCCGCCGCTTGGAACATCTTGATGTCATTGTTGTGGTCTCCGAAGACAACAAGTCTGTACTCCCCCAGTTCGTGTGTCTCCATCAACAAGCGAATCGCTCGATCTTTTGTCGCTCGCCAATCGTAGATGGTCAACCAGTACCACCCGCGTGAATACTGATTTTCAAACAGGGAGGTTACCACCTTGCCGCCGTGACGCTCCTGAACGGCGGATTCGATCTCCGATAGCACGTCCGGTTCGCCGATGACGGTGAAACACACCACCATGTCACCAAGGGATTCGGCCAACGAATCCGTCTTTCGCCAGCGCTTATCTTGATTGGCCAAGCGATCCTCCAAATACCAGCGCATACCGTCGTTAATGATGTCGCAGTAGTAGACGCGGTCCTCTCTTCCGGTAAAGGTGGAGACGAATGGAGCGCACCCGAAGCGTGTGACAAGGTATTAGATGTCTTCAGCGACAACACTGTCGATGCTGTTGACTATCCGATGCTGCCCTGTGCGCAAGTCCGAAACAAACGCGCCGTTGAACTCAACGACCGGAAGGGTCAGATTCAGCCCCTTCAGCATTGAGGCCATGGTAATGACGCTTCTTGCACTGGCGACGGTGAACAGCATCCCGGAGCGCAAGAGCTCGTTGAGATGATCCTTGCTGAAATCCGACAGAGTGGCATCGTTGCGAAGCAGTGTACCGTCCAAGTCAGAGACGAACAGTGTGCCCATCGAGCATCTCCCCTTCAGTGCTCAGCATCCGCCGCGAAGTCCGTTCCTGCCGCCATAGGCTTTAGAACAGGGTTCATCACCCTGTTCGTCACACTGCGTCCACAGGTGCGAACAGGCAAGCCATGTCTAAAGAGTGTGGCGCCGTCTGATGCCCTTGCTTGCCCCTTTACGCTCAACAAGCCTTTTGGGATAACCTGTGGGTTGATTCATCAACTAAACATGGCATCACGTATCTGACAGAGATTGTCGTGGATCCACTCCAAGGCCCGGGCGTTTTGGATGACACCGCCTTTGTCGTTGATACGGAGGTAGTAAGACAAGAAAACGGCTTCGATCGCCAACAGAACATAGGGTATCAGTGCACATTCATTCTCGCTCAGTCTATCAACTGCCTGGTAGCCGCTGACCAGTGGTCCCAGAGTCAAAAGCCATCGCTCAAGCTTTTCAGGATCACCCAATGCGTCCATCAGAAGGCTTGTCGAGTAGTACCCAAGATCAAAAACGCGTGGGCCGACGGTCATGAGCTCAAAATCCAGCCATCCGGAAACCTCGTCATCCGTGAATAAGACGTTTGAGGCATGCGCGTCACGATGTATAAGTTGCGTCGGCAGCGCCGCCGATGCGCTCAGGGTATCTTCGGTCTCCCTAAGGGCGGCAATGACAGAGAGGCTCATGTCGTACTCTCGCGCTCTGGATTCGCATGCCCGCACTTGGTCCTGTAAGTCGATCTCGGTAGGACGATCGGAGAGTCTTATCTGCCTGAGGGCGACGTGTAATCTCGCCAGAGCCCTGCCGAATGACCGCGAACGTCGCTCCATCCCGGGTCCGAAGTGATCACTGATCACCGTACCATGGAGGAATGGGACCAGGTAGTAGGAGTCTCCGTTGAGAAAGACCGCCTCCCTACCGTCTCGTGTCGGTATGGGTACAGCGACGGGCACATCGCGTTTGTACAGCTTGGGCAGGACCGTAAACATCTGAAAGAGAGTGTCCTTGGGCTTCGCCCTCTTTAGGACAAACAGGGAGCCCTCGCACTGCACCAAATAGGCGTTTCCGGAGCTGCGATACCGGTCCGAACGGAAAGCCTCAACTGACTTGACCTCATCAAGATCCCAATTGGAGAGGACGCCTATAATGAATGTCTCCATACCGACACCTTCTTTACCCCGCTTCTTTGCCGTTCGAACGGCGATGGCGGCTGTCCGCAAAGTGCGCCACTTACCGGCCCCGCCTGCGAAGAAACGTCAGCGACCGATGCTCAGACGCTTTTCGGGTTGCGCCGACCACCTACCCTTCCGCTCGAGGACATGAAAAG
>LFTP01000359.1 GCA_001513395.1 Clostridia bacterium DTU080 | reverse complement strand
CGCCCCGGGAAGTATCTCATTCAGATGCCGCCGACATTGAGCCAAGGCATGGGGATGCGAGTACACGGCGACCATCTCCGTCGGATCAGCACCGGGCAAAGCCAGCAGATTGTGACGAACGGCAATGATCACCTCTCCGACAATGGGCACGTCCACCTCATGCACGAGATAGTCAAGAGTCAGGGCCACGGATCCCTCGATCGAGTTCTCGGCCGGAACCACGCCTATTTGCAGTTCGCCGGCCTCAACAGAGAGCAAAACTTCATCTATGGTGCGACAGGCCACCAAGACGGCGTTTTTAATCCCTCGCTTCGCCACATACGTCCGGACTGCTTGCTCCGTAAAAGTGCCGCGAGGTCCCAAATAGCCGATGCGTATCACGGACGCGTTCTCTCCTCTTTACGCTCCATAATCCAAGCTGAGCTACGATGCTTTATCTCCAGACGCTCTGCCGTTTCCCTTTCCGTTGCAGTCAACGAATCCTGATATGTCTCGACCGAAAGAGCCTCTTCGAAGCCGCGTACTAAAGCCGAAGCCAGCTCATGGAGGGTGATCGGCCGACCCGCCAGTTCCACAAGTCCGGCAGCGGCCGCCTCCAGGCTGGCTTTGGCCCGCTTTCGGTTGTCCTCACTGCGAAAACGCAGCAATCGAAAAAGGCGCTCCGCCTCCAAGAACAACGGTATGGACCCGTGTTGCAAGAGCGCGCCCTTTCGACGAACCTGAGCGCTGCCGACTACCTTGCGTCCGCCGACTACCAGCTCGTACCACGAGGGGGCGTCAAAACAGGCTGCCGCCAGTGCGGCCTCGCTTTGCCCCGGTGATGGACGCCCGAGCCCCGATGCGGGCTTTTTGGCTAACTGAGCACCCAACCCTAAGAGTGTCAGGGCTCTTTGCAGACCTGCGCTCAATAGACGGTAGGACTCCGCAACACCGACTTGAGCGAAGCGGTGTTGCGGAGGAAGGACAACCGAATAGGTGAGTTCTCGGGCATGCAGGATGGCCCGACCTCCTGTCGGACGACGCACTACATCTATGCCCTCGCGAGCACAGAGTGCGAAATCCACGGTCTGGGCATCTTGGAAGTAACCCAAAGAGAGCGCACTGGGCTCCCAGCCGTACAAGCGCAAGACAGGCCGCCGAGCCGTTTCCAGCAGGGCTTCATCTATCGCCATATTGTGCGCGCCGGGAGCCCGGCCATCCAAAAGCAGCCTCCATCTCTCAGTCACTGGCGGGCGGACGCCAAGCCAGATCGGGTTGCCTGGCCGCTCGAGTCTCGTCCAGGCGGCCGACCACGGTGGTATGCGGCGCCCCCTTCACCACCTCGGGATCGTTTTCGGCTTCGTGGGCAATGGAGATCATCGCCTCGACGAAGGCATCCAAGGTCTCCAGCGACTCGGTCTCCGTCGGCTCGATCATGATCGCCTCATCAACGATCAGCGGGAAGTAAACGGTAGGCGCATGGATGCCATGATCCAGTAAGCGCTTAGCGATGTCAAGTGTGCGCACACCGTGCTGCTTCTGTCGATTGCCCGACAACACGAACTCATGTTTGCATGTTCGGTTATAGGGAAGATCGTAATATGGCTTCAGCTTGTGCATCAGGTAGTTGGCATTCAACACGGCGATTTCGCTGACGCGACGCAATCCATTCGGGCCTAGAGCCCTAATGTAGGTGTAGGCCTTGACCAAGACCCCGAAGTTTCCGTAAAAGGCTTTGACGCTCCCAATGGAATGAGGTCGATCGTAATCAAGAGCGTATTGCCCATCCTCTTTTTTGACCACTACGGGAACCGGCAGATACGGCGCCAGCTTCTCCGTCACCGCCACGGGACCCGCACCCGGCCCGCCGCCGCCGTGAGGTGTGGAGAAGGTCTTGTGCAGATTGTAATGTACTACATCAAAGCCCATGTCACCGGCCCGGGAGATCCCCAAAATGGCATTGGCGTTGGCGCCGTCGTAATAGAGCAGACCTCCCGCCTCGTGCACGATATCGGCAATCTGCTTGATGTTCTCATCAAAAAGGCCTAACGTATTGGGATTCGTGAGCATCAGTGCTGCCGTTTTTTCGCTCACACTCTTGCGCAAGATCTCGATATCCATGCCTCCGCGTTCATCCGAAGGCACCGTCACCACTCGGCAACCGCACATGGCGGCAGTGGCCGGATTGGTACCGTGACCTGAATCAGGGATCAAGACCTCTGTCCGTTGCTTGTCCTCTCCGCGGGCCTTGTGATAGGCCATGATCATCATCAGCCCGGTCAACTCGCCGTGGGCTCCCGCCGCAGGCTGCAGGCTGGCATATGGCAAGCCAGAGATCTCGCACAGATACTGCTGTAGTAACCACATCAGCTCCAGCGCGCCCTGCACGCTAGATTCGGGCTGATACGGATGGATGCGAGCAAATCCCGGCAAGGCCGCCGCCAACTCATTGACCTTGGGATTATACTTCATGGTGCACGAACCGAGCGGGTAGAAGCCCACGTCCACAGCATGATTGCGGCGGCTCAGGTTCACATAGTGACGCACGACTTCCAACTCAGACATCTCGGGCAGAGCCGGATCCTCTTCTCTTAACAGCTCCGCCGGCACAAGATCCTCGATGGGCTCGGCCGGTACGTCCAAGTCCGGCAAGATGTAGCCTCGTCTGCCGGGTGCACCTTTTTCAAACAAGAGCGGCACTCCCTGTTGCGTCATGTGAGCTCCCTCCTCCGCAAGCGCCCTAAGACGGTGACCAGTCTATCGATCTCTTCGCGCGTGCGAGCCTCGGTAACACAGAACAAGGCCCAGTTCTTATAGCGCGAATCGAAGCGACTCAATGGCAGTCCGCCGATGATCTTCTCTTTCAGCAGGAGTTCATTGAGCTTCTCCACGTCCTGGTCGACAGCCAGAGTGAATTCTTGGAAGAAAGGCGCGTCAAATACGGGCTCAAAACCCGGCAACTCGCACAGACGCCGATAGGCATAGTGCGCCTTTTGCAGACTCTGGACGGCGATATCCTTCAAGCCCTGACGTCCCACCAGAGCCAAAAAGATGGCAGCCGTCAGTGCATTGAGGGCCTGATTGCTGCAGATGTTGGAGGTAGCGCGTTCACGGCGAATGTGTTGCTCCCTAGCCTGAAGGGTGAGCACGTAGCCGCGACGGCCCTCCGTGTCAACTGTGGCCCCGACGATCCGCCCGGGCAATCGGCGTATCAGTTCCTTCTTGGTCGCCATAAAGCCAACGTGCGGCCCGCCGAATCCGGGAGCGTTGCCCAGGGGCTGGCCCTCACCCACGGCAATGTCGGCGTTATACCCGCCCGGCGACTTCAGCACCGCCAAAGAAACCGGATCCACACAGGCGATGTACAGACCGCCGGCTTCATGGACTGCCTGACCAACGGGATCAACTTCCTCCAAGCAGCCAAAGAAGTTGGGCTGTTGGATGATCAAACCGGCCGCGTCTTTGCTGAGATGGTCGCGTAAGGCCTCCATGTCCAGCCGGCCATTGCGCATGGGCACGGTGATCGTCGTCAATCCTTGCGGCCGCAGATAGGTCTCTACCACCAGGCGGTACTCAGGATGCAATCCTTCCGCCAAGAGGATCGTGTTCCGCCTGGTATGTGCACAGGCCATGAGAGCTGCCTCGGCGCAGGCAGTCGCTCCGTCATACACGGAAGCATTGGCCACATCGAGTCCCGTCAAAAGGCAGATGAGGCTTTGGAATTCATAAATGCTCTGAAGCACGCCTTGGCTTACTTCAGCCTGATATGGCGTGTAGGTGGTCACAAACTCCGCACGCCCCACCAATTTAGCCAACGCGGCCGGTACTAAGCGATCGTAAACACCCCCGCCCATGAAGCAGGTGTAAGTCTCCAAATCCGCGTTGCGAGATGCCAACTCCCGCATATGCTTGATCAGCTCAGCCTCGCTCATCGCCTCCGGAAGATTGAGTCGCCCGCGAAAGCGCACCTCTTCCGGAATATCCTCGAAGAGCTCCTCAATCGAATTAATACCTATCTCCGCCAGCATCTTGGCTTCTTCTTCGGGAGTCGTCGGGATGTATTTCAAGCAGCTGCACCTCCTCAACCAAGGGTAGTGCGTAGCTACTACCCACTTCTTACTCTTCGACGAGCTGCTGATACTGCTCCGCAGTCAAGAGGGAGTCGATCTCTGCGACATCCGAGACCTCAATGACGGCTATCCATCCCTCGCCGTAGGGGTCCTCATTGATCAGCTCGGGGCTGTCGTTCAGCGCATCGTTCACCTCGACCACCTTGCCCGACACAGGGGCGTAGATATCGGAAACGGCTTTTACGGATTCAACCACCGCGAAACTGTCACCCGCATTCACTACCGTTCCCTCTTCGGGCAGCTCAACAAATACCACATCTCCGAGTTCTTTTTGAGCGAATTCAGTGATACCGATTCTGGCCCGATTGCCATCTTCCAGTTTCAGCCATTCATGCTCCTCGCTATATCTCAGCTCCGATGGATACATGAGAACCACCCTTTCTCACGATTTTGGTGTTTATCCCGTACGACGACGGGTGTGCCCCTGTACAAACCGCCCCTTGATGATCTCGGCCGGGCGGTACTTGCCTCGGATGTCAATGAAGATACGGGATCCGGCATCCGCCAGACTCGCTTTCACATATCCCATGCCGATATCTTTCTCCAACGTAGGTGAAAACGAGCCGCTCGTGACGACACCGATTTCATTGCCCTGCTCATCGCGGATCGGATAACCCTTTCGGGGAATCCCCCGTCCTTCCATCACAAAGGCCACTAACCGTCTCGGGACGCCCTCTTCACGCTGGGCGAGCAAGGCCTCCCGACCGATAAACTCGGGTTTGTCGAGCTTCACGAAAAAGCCAAGGCCTGCCTCCAGGGGCGTCGTCGTCTCGTCGATATCATTGCCGTAGAGAGTCAGCCGCGCTTCCAGGCGCAGGGTGTCCCGGGCTCCCAGACCTACGGGCACCATGCCCAAAGGAGTGCCGACTTCCATGAGCGCCTCCCAGACCTTAACAGCCCGTTCAGCGGCAAAGTAAAGCTCGAAGCCGTCTTCGCCTGTGTAACCGGTGCGCGAAATCATGCAGGCTACCCCAGCCACATCACCCGAAGTCCATTCGAAGCTATACAGTTCGTCCAGAGAGATCGAGGTCAGCTTTTGCAGGATCTCCTCGGCCAGCGGACCCTGTACAGCGATCAAGGCCGTCTCCGCGCTGCGGTCTTCCAGCTTAACGTCGCCTTTTAGCTGCTCTTGCAGCCATTTGATATCTTTCTCGGTGTTGGCGGCGTTGACCACCAACAGATAACCCTCGGGCAGACGATACACTAAGATATCATCAATGATTCCGCCGTTCGGCAAGCAAAGGATTGAATACTGAGCCCGGCCCTCCTCCAACGTTGACAGATCGTTGGTGGTCACTGCCTGCAGCGCTTGCATGGCGTCCGGACCGCTGACCATCAGTTCGCCCATATGTGATAGATCGAACATGCCGGCCTTTGTACGCACTGTGCGGTGTTCAACCAATACACCGCTGTATTGCACCGGCATCTCCCAACCCCCGAACTCCACCATCTTCGCCCCTGCCGCCTTGTGGACCTCGTTTAGCGGAGTGCGCTTGAGCATGACCCGCCCCCCTTTTCTTGCAATCGATGTCCTACCCGTACCGTTAACACTGCGTTACTCATATAATGCAAAGCCGAACCGCGCGAAGATGTCATTTAGGACGGGCAGGAGGCTGAAAATGCTGATACGTTTTCTGGCTACCATCCTGACACCGGTACTGAATCCGATACTACGCCGCAGCAAGCATACCATGCTCGTAGTGATCCGCCGCAAGGCCTAGCCCAGGCAAGACGCCCAACCTGCCGGGCGTCTTGTCTGCGGCTGCAACGACTGTCTTATTTGTTGAAGACAGGCGTGCACCACTTGCGGAATTCGGGCCGCTTGCCGCGAACGATCTCGAAGTACAGACTCTGGATCTGCTTGGCCACGGGACCGATCTGTCCGTCACCAACGGGTCGATGGTCTATCTCGGTAATCGGGGATACCTGAGCCCCGGTACCCACGACAAAGACCTCATCGGCAACGTAGAGCTCGGTGCGGTCGATCATTCGCTCTTGAGTCTCAATGCCCAAGTAAGACGCCATTTGGAAGATGGTATCCCGAGTGATTCCTTCGAGGATATCGGAAGTGATAGGCGGAGTAATCAAGACTCCGTTGCGAACGACAAACACGTTTTCGGCACTGCCTTCGGACACGTGTCCGTCGCTAGTCAAAAAGATCGCCTCATCATAGCCGTCATCCAATGCTTCCGTCTTGGCCAGTGCGGCGTTCACGTAGGCCCCGTTGATCTTGGCCCGCATGGGAATGGCGTTGTCATCAAGGTGCCGCCATGATGAGACCCTGGCTCGCAGACCGCGGGACATATCCAGATAATCACCAAAGGGAACCGCAAAGAGCAAGAACGCATCATCCAGACCCGTCAACTTGACCCCGATGGCCTCTGTTGACTTGTAGAAGATCGGTCTGATGTAGACGTCAGTGCGGTCGCCGTTCTTTTGCAGCAAAGTCCTGGTGATGTCGCAAAGATCATCAACGGTATACTCGGATTTGATGCGCAGAATCTTGCAGGAATTCAACAGACGCTCATAGTGCTCTTTCATGCGAAAGATAAGCAGGTCCTGCTCATCCTCAGCCCAGTAGCCTCGAATGCCCTCAAAACATGCCGTGCCGTACAAAAAGGCGTGGGTGCTGATACCTATCTTGGCCTCTGCCATAGGCACATACTGTTTTTCAAAGAACGCATATCTTGTCATGTCTGTCTCCTCCACGAAGCACAAGGGATGATACGATTCCGACAAACCCGCGTTGCCGCGCGCCGGATAGTCGGTGAGGTATTATCTTCAAGCATGTGACGTTTTGTAACCGGATGCAAGCGTGCGTGAGGATGGCCCTGCTCATCGCCGCTTACCGATCGGGTGGGCTGAACACCTGAGCTCAGTAGTCTTCTCGCCGGACACCTTTCGGGCACCTTGGACCCGATGACGATCATTGAAGCACAGCCCAGGGTGCTTATGTCGTTGCCTCGTCACTGGGTGGAAGGCCGGATGAGCCGACAACCGCTGCCACCGCCGATCGACCATTTCTGTCAGCATGCAATCGAGGGAGCAAATTCACTCAGATGTTCAACGTGTCACTTGATCGACAAGTCCCTGGCAGGGTACTTCCCTGTAGCTTGCGGTATTCCTGCCCACAAAGGTTCGATCCTCGGCTATTGCGATGCTTCCTCAAGTCTGATTGAAGGCGTTGCCTTGTCGCCTATACCCACGCGGATGATCCGCGGTCGCTCTCTGTATTTAGAGCGCGAGACGGCTTCCCATTCTTCTCCGGTTGTAGTCTCTCGGACACGCCACACGGTGACGTCGTATCCCTGGGCCCCTTCCTGGACCACTTCGATCACACCCGCCGGCAAATCCGGATCGGGAATTTCCTGGACGGGTTTTTCATGGACGGCATCGATTCGAGAGACCAGTCGCGCCGAGGGTGCGGACTTAGCACCCAAGAGGGCCACTGTCAGCCGGTCGCCGTCCATTGAAACGTGGATGTAAAGATAGTCGTCCGTAGAATTGACAAAGCGAAAATCGATATAGTCGTAGGCCACGGCCGCGTCTAGGCCCAGGGGAACGTAGGGAACCGGAATCGAATGTGGAACACGGGTTCTAACCTCCAAATCCGCCAAGAGCACGGCATTGTACAACGTGGTTGATACCTGGCAGATGCCGCCGCCGACATCCGGTACCAGTTCGCCGTTAATCACCACAGGAGCTTCTTTGTAGCCGTACTCAGCCAAGCGCGGACCCACTTTCCGATTGAAGGAAAAAACCTCCCGCGGTGCCAGTAGGGTGCCGTCAACGCTGTCGGCCGCCAACTTGAGATTGTGGACACGGTTGATATCCCGGGTGTCAAAATACGTCTCCGCCTTAGCCACGACACTCTTGATACCCGAGGCACGGGCGTCCGACGTTGTGAATCTCGGTTGCACCGGGCGCGTGGGTGCCACTACCTGTCTGTCGGGTTTGAGCAAGACGTCCATGATTGCCGCACGGAGCGCCGGGAGGTCAGCCTCCTGTCCTTCCTGGCTTGGTATCAGTCTGACCGTACCGTTCGAGGAAAGACGGAAACGTGCGTCTTTGGCCGGTTCATATATCCTGTGGCCCAATTCCCGCAGCAGGTCGTCAAAACGCGGACTGACCTGCACCATTAGCGGGATGTCAACTCCCTTTATCGTCCGTGTATAGCGATCCAACCAGCGTTGCAGCGCATTGCCTATCCGGCCCACGGCCAGCGCCTCTTTGACCATGGCTTCGACATCGGCCGAGATGCCGTCTTCCAAAGGATAGATGAAGTATCCTCCTCCGCTCCACACGACATGAATCGGTCGCTCCATCCTCGACTGCAGCCCGGTGCTGACAACGTTCAGGGCTTCGCGGGATCCCAGACCTCCCACAGGAATGCCCGCGACGGTGACTCCGGGCAGGATGAGATCTGCCGTCTCGGAGAAGCCGAAGGCCAGGAACATACCCAGAAAGCAAGAGAAAAAGACAACCAGAGCCAAAGCTGTCAGGCGGACTCCGGTGCGTCGGTACGTGGAAGCCAAGGCCAACGATTCCCTCCCCGTAATGGTTCCGACTGTCTCCACGGATTACTGTCGACGGTGCAACACCGCCACACCGTACGATCGATTCACGCCCTGTCTCTT
>LFTP01000075.1 GCA_001513395.1 Clostridia bacterium DTU080 | reverse complement strand
TCCTTGGGATCGACCTCTGATGCCGCGGTAGTTATCCGGGAGGGGGTCGACTTCATCTCAGGACGTGTGCCGCATCCGCCGCAGGGGCGCAATATCACTTGGGGAGGGGGCTATGCCGTTGGCGTGCCGACAAGCAGCCCCAACCGCCAGTATGCTGAAGCGACTCGCCTGATGCGTTACTTCGTCACCACCGAAGTGCAGACGCGGCGTTTTCGCCAGTTCCAGTCATTGCTGCCCGCAAACTGGCGAGCGTTGATGGCCGCGGCGCCGACATTGCCACCGCCTTATGCCGGGTTGATCGCCCAGCTTCCCGATGCTCGGCCTCGAACGCCGCTCAGCGGAGAGTATCACGATCATCTGACCAATGCTTTGAACCAGGTCATCGCCGGAACTCTGACGCCTCGGGCTGCTCTTGAGGGCGTGCAGATAATCATGGAGGCTCGTTTTGCAGAAGTGTTTGGCCAGTGACGTCAGTTAGGAGATGAGATACAAGATGTCAGAACTAAAGCTTGGTATGATCGGTCTCGACACCTCGCACTGCGTTGCTTTCTCGGACATACTCAACAACGAAGATCATCCGCATCACGTTTCCGGAGCAAAGATCGTCTATGCCTGTCCAACGGGCAGTGAGCAGTTCTCCCTGAGCCGTGATCGCCTTGAAGGGTTTACGGATCAAGTTCGCGATAACTTCGGTGTGAAGATTCTTGACTCCATCGAAGCGGTAGCCGAGCGAGTGGATGCCATCCTACAGATCAGTGTCGACGGACGGATGCATCTAGAGGAATTCAAGAGACTGGCGCCCTTTGGCAAGCCGGTCTTTATCGACAAACCGTTGGCCACGTCCGTCGCCGATGCCAAAGCAATCTTTGAGCTGTCACAGCGGCACGGCGCACCGGTCATGTCGTGCTCTTCGGTCCGGTACGCGAAAGGCTTGATCGAAGTAGGAGAGGACGCCGAGATCCTGGCTTGTGAAGCGTCGGGCCCGGCACCCATCCTAGATGATTTCCCGGGACTTTTTTGGTACGGCATCCACGCGGCTGAAGTGCTCTACAGCAAGATGGGGACGGGTTGCAAAAAGGTCTGCGCCCACAAGACTCCCCTGGCTGATATGGTCACCGGGATCTGGGAGGGCGGACGCATTGGCACATTGCATGCCTACCGCTACCCAAGACTGCGTGACTATGCCGTAACCGTGTATACGCCACAAGGTATCCGTCAAGGATTACGGCTCAAAGAACCACCGGCCTACGCTCTCATGTTGGCCGAGGTTTTGGAGTTCTTCCGGACAGGCATATCCCCGATCGAAAGCGCTTTGACCATAGAGCTGATGGCCTTCTTGGAGGCGGCCAATATGAGCCGCGATTCGGGCGAGGCGGTGTCTTTGGGATCCGTTTGAAAGCCTGGACGGCAACGGATGGACAGCGTCTCTTGACCGTCCTCGCTGCAATTGGGCTCAAGACAACAGGACGTTCGCATGAGACGGTTTCTCACCGGTGCTAAACCTTCAGACTGCCGTTGAACGAAGGGCGGTCGGCCAAGCGGCGCCGGAGACACAGTGAATCTTTCGGGAAAAACAGAATCCTTGCGACGGAAAAGAAAGGGGTGGCCCTGTCGCCACCCCCGGCTTGTCTTTTTGCCTGGCCTACTTGATCAGCGCGTTGATGGCGTCTTCTATGAGCTGAAGCGCACTGCCGATAGCTTTTTCTCCCCAGATAACCCCCTGCAGCTCTTGATCCACAACTTTGAACAAGTCGGCGTGCAGTGGCCACGGTGATTTTGCTTTTTCCAGATCCTGCAGCAACAGAGTGCGGCCGGCCGGGATGGACAGACGTGAGATCCAATGCCTTTGGAGTACCTGCGCGCTGGGCGGCACCAGTCCGGTCATCTCGACCCGTCGCTGCAGAGCTTCCGGAGAAGTGAGAAAACGCAAAAGCTCAAGGGTTTCTTCCTTGCATTTTGAGGAGCTGAAGACCATCCAACCGATACCGTTGATGAAGGGTATGCGTCCGGCAGGACCCACGGGCAACGGTGCCACATCCCAGTCAAACTCGGTGATGCTTTGGAAGCCCGTGGCCATGACTACGGTGTTTGTCTGGCCCATGGTAACAAGTTGTTGTCTGAAGGCGTTGTTGATCGAGTATCTGCCATGTGTAGCCTTATCCTGTACGGCCCCCATAACCACGAGATCGGCCAGATACTCCATCGCCGCTCTTACTTCAGGCGTGTTACCGATGAACCGTGTCGGGTCAGCCCAGTCATCAAACAGGTCACCGCCATAGGCCCATATGATCGGGATGTAGTTCCGGCTGGTGGGTATTTTGAACCCGTGTCTGCTCACCGTCCCATCCGCTTCCACGCGCTTTAGATTGATTGCATTCGTGCGCAGATCGTCATAGGTCCAGTTTGCCCTGGGGAATGGTAAACCGGCTTCTTCATAGTGGTCTTTGTTATAAAAGATACCGGCTAACTGGAGGTCTTGGGGAAGACCGTACAGAGCGTTTCTCGTTCTGTATAGATCCAAAGCCGCCGGATACCAATCCCGATACTGACGCTCCCTGGCCACGAAAGGTGCCAGATCCTCAAGAAGACCCATTTTGCCCCAGTCAACCACGAAGTACGGATCGTGGAATCCGATGTCGAGGGGTGCACCGCCGGCCAACATGGTCTGCATCTTCGGTCCCAGTCCGCTCCCGGCCGTGCTGACTACATCCACTTTTATGTTCGGATGAGCGGCCTCAAATCTTTGTATCATCTCTGTTTGCCACTTGAAGCTTTCATCTCTTGTTTCTGCGATAATCGTTACGGTGACCGTCGCCGAATAGCTCACAGCAGCGGCAAGCGTGATTGCCAAAGTAGCTATACAGGCCATGCGTAGGACTCTTGCCATGATGTCACCCTCCTGTTCTCTCTATTGCGCATCCAAGTCCTTGGCTGGATCCGCAAATGGATATCATTCTGTTTATTTAATTCTGTATCGGCTAAGTATCCCCTTCTGTAGGTGCTTCGCCTGAATAATAAACCCATCTGTTTGAGGGCTTCGGAGCGACAGACGGTGTGCTCCATCGGTCTCGGCCCGAATGGATCAACCGTTCTCGGTGCGGACAAACACCACGGAACGGATGTCCAAGAGCCGCGTCAAGAAATGGGTATGCAAGAGGAGAGGGCGGGTTCTTGCCGGATGTGTCGGCTGCAAGGGACTTACGTCGGTGTCCGGACCGAAAGCCTTGGTCAAGGCGCACTCACCTCAATGACGGTATAGGACTCCTCGCCAGTGTTAGCGAACGGTTTTTGCAGGTGACGCTGCCGGTTGCTTTGATCCGTGCTGTTTAATCACCTGCCGAGGCCAAAGTTGGAGAAACAAAACACTCAGGGGTGCCCACGTCATGCGCTCGTAACGTAGCGCGTCATCGGACGAACTGAGGCTGGTTAAGCTTGCGACTGTTGCCGCTCTTGATTGACCCTAGCAGACCGGTGAGTCCTGAGAAGGTCGATCAGGTCAAGTGTTCAAGCTGTCTATACCCCTGGCGTAAGGGGTCATCTGCGTGGCCAAACAGATCCTCATCGCGGCGATCGGTATTGGTGTGAGTAAGTCGCTCGAGAGTACGGGAAGCGAGGTGGAAAGAGAGGTCAAGAACCTGGGGCGTAGTTTTTACGGTTATACTTGCGATTTTGCGGACAGAAGAGCTTTGTACGAGTTTATTGGGCAAGTCAAGGCCGAGCATCCGAGAGTCGATATCCTCGTTAACAACGCGGGGCTGTCCCAAAAGGTCGGCCCCTCGTCTCTTTTAGCTCGCGTCTCGGCTTAGAGAC
>LFTP01000223.1 GCA_001513395.1 Clostridia bacterium DTU080 | reverse complement strand
ATCTTAGGAGGAGAGATAGAATGGGTGCGGATAAAATCAGAATTCTTATCGCCGACAATAATGCCGAACTATGCGATATGTTGACGGAGTTTATCGAATCACAGGGTGATATGACTGTGGTAGCGACAGCCATGGATGGCGAAGCTGCCTTGGAAGCGCTCAGCGAGTTCGCTGTGGATGTGGTGATTCTGGATGTTGCTATGCCGCGACTAGATGGGATCGCTGTTTTGCAGCGCATGCGCGAACTCGATCTGCAACCGCACCCACGCATCATTGTGTTAAGTGCATTAGGGCGGGAGGACATTATGCACCGTCTCACGAATTTAGGGGCGGATTACTACGTCGTCAAGCCTATCGATCTAGAGGTACTAGCCGAACGCATAAGGGAGTTCGGTCCGTCGCCGACTCAGGGAGTCGAATCCACCTCCATGGGCGGTACCCGTGGGCCCGTACGGCAGCGCACTCCCTCCTATGAGCTCCAGGTAACCGAAATGCTTCACAAGCTAGGGATACCTGCCCATATGAAAGGCTACCTCTACCTGAGAGACGCGGTTCAGATGGTCTTGGAGGATGATCGTCTGCTGGCCGGAGGCCTAACCAAGAAGCTTTATCCGATGGTAGCTGAGAAGTATCAGTCCTCCCCGGGAGGGGTCGAGGCGGCCATTCGTAATGCACTTACTGCGTGGTGGGAACGAGGCAACCGGGAGTTGTTTGAGGCCATGACAGGGCGTAACGGCTACGGCAAGATACCCACCAACTCAGCCATGATCGCCGAGTTGGCGGATCAGATCCGCTTCAACAGCCTCGAGAAGCGCCAAACCCTCTGAAGCCGGTCGTTCCGGCATGCTAACGAGGCGGCCGTTGCGCCGCCTTATGTTTGTTATGATAGAAGACAAACCCGAAGTTGGAAAAAAGGACGTGATCCGATTGTCGCTCAAGCTATCGATAGAACAAAAAGCCTCTTTAGCTGCCATGCACGGCAGGGATTTTATCAGCCTGCATGACTTTACACCGGTGGAAATAGCAGATTTATTGGCATTGGCCAAACTCTTGAAGCATCACGAGCCCCTGCCAATTCTGAAAGGCAAGCAACTCGCCATGATTTTCACCAAAGCTTCTACGCGCACCAGGGTCTCGTTCGAGGTTGGCATCCGCCAGCTGGGCGGAGATGCCGTTGTCTTGCTTAGCGGCGATACGCAGATCGGACGCGGGGAGCCTATAAAGGACACGGCCCGGGTGTTGTCACGCTATGTCGACGGAATCATGATCCGTACCTATGATCATCAGGATGTCCTGGATCTTGCTAGGTGGGCCTCCATTCCTGTCATCAACGGTTTGACAGACGATCTGCATCCCTGCCAGGCCCTGGCCGATTTACTGACCATCCAGGAACATAAAGGACACTTGACCGGGCTGAAGATGACGTATATAGGTGACGGCAACAACATGGCGACATCACTCATGTTCGCCGGCGCCAAGACAGGCATGCACGTGACTATCTGTTGTCCTCCGGGATATGAACCGAGCGCCGCCTATCTTGAACAGGCGCGTGGGGATGCCCGCGGTGAGAGCCGTATCGAAGTAGTGCATGATCCCCAGACTGCGGCAGAAGAGGCTGATGTGCTTTACACCGATGTATGGGCGAGCATGGGACAGGAGGCAGAGCGAGATTCACGGGCAGCGGCCTTTGCACAGTATCAGATTAACGAGGATCTCCTACGGGTGGCGGCAGAAGACTGTATAGTCATGCACTGCTTGCCTGCTCATCGCGGGGAAGAGATCACGGAAGAGGTTATCGAAGGTCCGCACAGCGTGGTCTTCGATCAGGCTGAGAACCGTCTCCACGCCCAGAAAGCCATCTTGGCCACTTTGATGGGCCATCCGGAGGATTTTGTATAGGGGTGTGAATGTAAGACAGACATGGAACACGAACGATGTCATCCGGATCTCATTGAGGTACCGATCCACGATCTTGGCCATAGGGGTGAGGGTGTTGGACGCTTCCAGGGGCAGACGGTATTCGTACAGGGCGCATTGCCGGGCGACACGGTGCTGGCCCAGCCGTTTGAGGTCCATCGTCGCTATCAGAAAGCCCGTCTGGTTAGAGTGCTCGATGCCTCGCCCCATCGTATAGATCCTCCTTGTCAGGTGTTTGCGCGTTGTGGCGGTTGCCAGCTCCAGGACTTCTCCTATGAGGGGCAGTTGCGCTGGAAAGAGGAGCGAGTAAGACAAGTAATACGACGTCTGGGAGGCATTGAAGACCCAAATATACGGCCCATCATTCCTGCTCCCAGTCAGTGGGGATATCGCAACAAAGCACAGTTCCCGGTACAGATGGTGGAGGGTCGCCCGCGCCTTGGATTTTACGAGCAGTACTCACATCGTCTCGTCCCCGCGGAATCATGCCTGATCCAGCATCCGTCGATTTGCGCCGCCGCGACTCGCGTAGTTGAGCATCTGCAAGAGCTGCCTATTCCTCCCTACGATGAGACAGACGGCAGAGGCGTCTTACGCCATGTGATCATAAGAACCAGTTTTTCTCACTCGGATCTGCTTATCACCCTGGTTGCCACACAGGAGGATTTCGAAGGCCGCGCCGATCTCGTCCGTGTCCTGCCACGTGACCTGCCGTCTCTTGTTGGTGTGACTCTAAATGTCAATAGCCAAAAGGGCAACCGCATCATGGGAGACCGCAACGTCATTCTGTGGGGAAGAGATTTCATACGTCAGACACTTGATGTCAGTGGGATGTGCCTCGATTTTCATATCTCCGCCCCTTCCTTTTTTCAGGTCAATCCTGTGCAGGCGCAGGCCCTCTACTCGGTAGCGCTTGAATACGCGCAGGTCGATTCTCAGACGAAATTGCTGGATGCTTACTGCGGCACGGGTACCATTTCACTGGTTCTCGCCAAAGCGGGAGCAGCAGAAGTATGGGGGATCGACAGTGTCCCAGATGCGATTGACAATGCCAAGGTGAATGCCCGTCTCAACGGACTTGATAATGTCAGTTTTCACGTTGGTCGGGTCGAAGAGATTGCCGGTCAGCTCATTGACGCACGCGGCAGACCTGATGTGGTAGTCGTGGATCCGCCGCGGTCGGGACTGGATCCCGGATTCCTGCGAGACATGGCCAAAGCAAGAGCTCAACGTTGGGTCTATGTGTCGTGCAACCCGGTAACCTTAGCTCGCGACATCAAGATGTTACGTGATTACAGCTATCGGCTCGAGCGGGTGCAGCCTGTCGATATGTTCCCCCATACGCCCCATGTCGAATGCGTGACGTTATTGTCAAGGGTGACGTCTTGATCACTTGACTTGACCCGCTTTCTCGGCCTTACATGACGTGTGAGGCTCTGTAATGTACGGCACCCTAAGTCCGTCTGATGACGAGCCACGTGGATCTGATGACGAGCTACGTGGCGAGCGAATAACATGAACGCCGCGGTGCTGCTCCAGCTCCAGGCTCTGCGGCAGGTGGTTAAACGGCACGGATCAAAACAAAAAGCCGCTCCCGAAGGGCATGGAACGGGCTTTTCTCTATATAGGAAGTCTCAATTCAGCGATCATGCCTTTAGTTTTTGGGCTTACTCACCGCGGCCCCGGTTGCAGAAAAGTCGTTGCAGCTTTCGTTGCCAGGATCATGCTTTTGCTGATCACACCGGTGCGCTCTGCCTTCTACAAAAGAATAGCAAAGCACCCGCTTAGAACAACATAATCATGAGACGTGGGGCAAAGCAGTGGCCGTTCGGCAGATGGACTATTGAGCTCACAGGGCTCACGCTGAAGGCTGTTTGCCGTTGCATCGGAAGCGGGGGCTTGGAAGCCCCCGCTAAGTAACCCTTCAGCTCATCCTAGACTTTAGGAGGCTGAAGCCCTTGCTCACTTACCGTAGACGGACTCGGCACGGTTCCTCCGCTGCCGGAAAGACCGGCTTGGAAACCCGTCCGCACCGCCGAAGTTGCCTGATCAATCAGTGACTGCTCTGCCGCTGCGATCATGCGGCGAACCATGTGACCACCCACAGCGCCGTTTATCCGAGAGGGGATGTCACCCAAGTATCCCTGGTAGTTCTGAATACCGAGCTCGGCGGCCACTTCCTGCTTGAACTGTTCGAGAGCCTGATAGGCACCGGGGACTAAGGGGACGTTTCTCTTCTGACCTGCAGCCATTCTGTTTTCACCTCCTGCACGCTTAGAATGGCCAGAGCCTCGCCGTCAAATACAGACAGGAGTTGGTGAGGCTGTGTCAAAATGCTGTTGACATGCGAAATACCCCTGGCAGTGCAAAAGGGCACCGACGGCGTGCAGAAGGAGGGAAGATATGTTACCATGAAGCTGTTGACTGCGCATTTCAACCACCGTGAAAGAAGGAGAGTAGCATTGCATGCCGTCTGAAGATACGATGACCCATGACAGCACGGGTCGCAACACCACAGATGAGACTCAGCAAAAAACAGAAGTATTTCTTGCGCAGCCGACGGAGAAGAAGTCGGTGATGGATCAGCTGAGATCCCGGTTGGAGGAGAGTCACGTAATGGGTGATCTGTGGAGCACGATTGTCGAAGTCTTGATCAGTGTATTGCCTGTAGTTCTTTTCTTGCTCTTCTTCAACTCATTCGTGCTTAAGCAGCGCTTGACTAATCCTGCCCAGACCTATATAGGCCTTCTTTTGGCTATAGTCGGGCTTATAGTCTTTACGCAAGGTCTGAAGATGGGCTTTTTGCCCTTAGGGGAAAACGTAGGCCAGAACCTTACACAGAGTGTCGCTTCCAGTGCTTGGCTTGTGTTGCTGTTTGTCTTTGTACTGGGTTATGGAGTCACATTGGCCGAACCTTCCCTACAAGCGTTGGGCATTCAAGTGGAGGAGCTTAGCGCAGGCGTGATCAAGAAAAACCTCGTGGTCCATGCGGTGGCTCTTGGAGTGGGCATGGGTGGTGTGGCGGGTATGCTCAAAATCATATATCAAGCCTCTACGGGACTGGTATTGGCCGTAGCCTATGCCGTAGCCATCACCTTGTCCTTTTTCGCGCCGAAGACGATCGTCGGAGCGGCCTTTGACGCCGGTGCGGTAACCACAGGGCCCGTCACTGTGCCCATCATCATGGCCTTGGGTGTCGGCGTTGCTTCGGCACTGGGTGGCAGAGACCCGTTAATCGACGGCTTCGGCCTCGTGACGTTGACAGCAGTTGGTCCGGTTATTTCCATGCTATGTCTGGGCATAATCTTCAAGATGTAGGGGTGTGAGCTAAGTGAGATATGAATGCATATTCGCCATTTTGGCGAGGGGCGAAGCCGACAGAGTAATGAACGCAGCAAAAAAAGCCGGCGCAAAGGGTGGCACCATCTTTTTTGCCCGTGGCACAGGCAGCCATGAAGCCAAGACGTTTTTCGGTATTACCGTCGAAACCGGTCGAGAGATCCTGATGATCCTGTGCGAAGAAAGCGAAACGGAAGCTATTCTGGAAGCCATAGTGGAGGCCGGCAGATTGAAAGAACCGGCTGCCGGTATTGCCTTCGTTGTTGAGGTGAACAGGGTAGTCGGCCTACAGCACAGACAAGGAATCGAAAAGGCGAATAGCGATAGCTAACAAACCGCAGTCATCTGCCATCAATCGGCGGTGGCTTCCGATCCTTGTGTCACCGCTTGCCGGAAGGCCACGCAGTTGGTCCGGATACGGCAGATCAACATGCCGCATCTCTTTGTAATTCATCGCTGGGTTAGCAGGACAATGCTTGTTACATCGCCAGCGCTTCTGCTATAATGCAAACAACTTCCGGCCTAGAATGGGCTGTCGAGAGCAAGAAATGAGGCGGCATCTGTGAGAACGCATTTGGAAATATCCAATCTGCATGTAAGTGTCGAGCAAACACCTATTCTCAAAGGCCTCTCCCTGCGTGTGCGCGGCGGCGAAGTTCACGCTATCATGGGGCCGAACGGCTCAGGAAAAAGCACTCTGGCCTTTACTCTGATGGGCCATCCAAGATACGAAGTCACGGACGGATCAGTTGTCCTCAACGGACAAGATATATTGAGCCTAACCCCTGATGAACGCTCTAAAGCGGGTCTTTTTTTGGCCTTTCAGTATCCCCAAGAAGTACCCGGAGTCAGCGTAGCCAGCTTTTTACGTGCAGCGTGCAATGCTCACCGCAGTTCGGAACAAGAACTGTCCGTGATGCAGTTCACTCGAAAGCTACGAGACAAGATGGCCGCGCTGGAGATGGATGCCGCCTTTGCCAACCGCTACCTCAACGAGGGTTTTTCCGGCGGCGAGAAAAAACGCAACGAGATACTCCAGATGGCGATGCTTGAACCGAAGATCGCGGTTCTCGATGAGACAGACTCAGGTTTGGACATCGATGCCTTGAGAATAGTGGCCAACGGTGTGAATCAACTGCTCAATCCACAACTGGGCATTATCGTCATTACGCACTACCAGCGCATTCTTGAGTACCTGAAACCTGATTTTGTACACGTTCTCATGGACGGGAGAATCGTCCGCTCTGGCGGCCCCGAACTGGCCGATGAACTCGAAGAAAGGGGATATGACTGGATCCGGGAGGGGATCGCAAATTGAGAGCCAACCATGAACGGCTGACGGAGCTGCGCGCTGAGGCCCTCAAAGCGTTCCAGGCTCTCCCGGACCCTGACTGGTACGATACGTCCGTCTGGCCTCGCGTACAGCTAGTCGACCCCACGCCCAAGCTTGCGTGTGAGACGCGCTCACAATCGCTGGCTTCGGGTGTCATTTGTCAAGACTTGTTTTCGTCCTCCGCCAACGATAGTGAGTTGGTCAAAAGGTTCCTGGGTTCCGTAGTCAAACCCGCGACCGATAGATTGGTCGCCTTGCACTATGTGAACATGAACTCAGGATGTCTTGTTTATGTACCCCCACATACGGAGGCGGACGTAGTCTTGACCGTTGATCGTACCCGCGATGACTCAGATGAAGGATCCTTTCACCATACGATGGTCATCGCCGATACCGGGGCTCGTCTAAGATTGCTACAGACGGATGAGTCTCCAGATACAACGCTGGTTGTCGATGTGGTGGAGGTCATAGCCCAGGAAGGTGCGTACGTCGAGTATAGCACCTGGCAGGATCTAGGTATTGATACATGTCACTACAATGTCAGGCGAGCATTGCTTCATCGCGATGCAAGCGTAGACTGGCTTCTGGGAACCTTTGGTGCACGCGTCAGCAACGAAAAGACCCTTTCTCATCTGCAAGGAGCAGGGAGCCAGTCCAGTTGCTTGGCGCTTTTTCTTGGTTCTGACAGACAGCGCTACAATCTCGCCGTAGATATGCTACACGAAGGTGAGCATACCGCCAGCGACATCCTGACCAGAGGCGTACTGGACCGAGATGCACGAACCGTCTATGTAGGCAGAGCAACAATCGGTTCTTCGGCGCGTCATGCTTCAGCGTTTCAGCAACAGAACACGCTGTTGCTGTCCAAAAACGCCCGTGTCGATACAACGCCGGAGCTTTTAATCGGGGTGGACGAAGTCCAAGCCGGGCACGCTAGCACTGTCGGTCAAATCGATCAGGATCAGCTATTCTACCTCATGAGCCGCGGGCTGCCTGAACAGATCGCAACGAGAATGATCATCCACGGGTTTTTGGCACCTATTGTCCAGCGTGTGCCGATTCAGGATGAGCAGACGAGGCTCATGGAGCTTATCGACAGGAAGATTGCCATATGAACGTGTCTTTGATACGCAAGGATTTTCCCATATTGCACCAACGCATACACGGCAAATCGCTGATCTATCTCGACAGCGCAGCCACTTCTCAAATGCCCTTAAGCGTTATCAAAGCTATCGAGGAGTACGCCCGGAATGACAACTCAAACGTACACAGGGCCATTCACACACTTGGCGAAAGGGCTACGGCACACTATGAAGGAGCCCGGGCTAAGGTCGCTCGTTTTATCGGGGCTCCCGCCCCGCAACAAGTTATCTTTGTAAGAAACACTACCGAAGCCATCAACCTTGTGGCTTGGTCATGGGGCATGAACATCCATCCGGGTGACGAGCTCTTGCTGACGCCCATGGAGCATCACAGCAATCTGATACCCTGGCAACAGTTGGCCCGTCGCAGAGGGGCGAAACTGATGTTTATGCCGCTGCGCAGCGACGGAACAATAGACCTCCAAGAGCTGCCCCGGCTCATAACGAAAAAGACTCGTCTTATCGCCGTAACTCATGTTTCAAACGTTCTCGGAGTGATCAACCCCATACAAGAGATAATCTCAGCGGCGCGCCAAGTGGGAGCCCGAGTGTTCGTAGACGGCGCACAGAGCGTTCCACATATGCCGGTGGACGTCAAAGCTTTGGACTGCGATTTCTTGGCTTTTTCGGGACACAAGATGTGTGGTCCCATGGGTATCGGCGTTCTCTATGGCAAAGCGGATGCTCTCGAGGAAATGGAGCCGTTGATGTTCGGCGGTGAGATGATATCCACGGTGAGCCTGGAGACAGCAGACTGGAAAGAGCTGCCTTGGCGCTTTGAGGCGGGTACTCCCAATGTAGTCGGTGCCGTAGGACTCGCGGCGGCCATTGACTACCTGACGGAGCTGGGAATGGATTCCATACATGCCCATGAACAACAGATAACAAGATACGCCGTGCGCCTTTTGAAAAGAATCCCCGGCGTGACCATCTATGGTCCGGAACACCCCAGAGGAGGATTGGTCACGTTCAACCTTGGAGATATTCATCCGCATGACGTGGCCACGGTACTTGACCAGGAGGGCATAGCCGTACGAGCCGGACATCACTGCTGTCAACCTCTGATGAGGTGGCTCGATGTTCCGGCGACAGTAAGAGCAAGCTTCTACTTATACACTACGGAAGCGGAAATAGATGCACTAGCCCACGCTCTGGAAAAAACGAAGGAGTTTTTTGGCCATGGCATTGGATGATCTCTACCGAGAAGTGATCATGGAGCACTATCGCTCGCCGCGGAACTTCAGGGAGTTGGACGATGCCACTGTCTCGTTAACACTCACCAATCCCCTGTGCGGTGATGAGATCACCCTCTACGCACGTATCGCCGACGATCGTATTGAGGATGTTACGTTTCTTGGACGCGGTTGCTCCATCAGTCAGGCTTCAGCCTCGCTCATGACAGAGGCCATTAAAGGCAAGTCACTCGACGAGGCTGTGAGTATCATGAGTGATTTTAGGGGAATGATGCGCGGCGAACCCGTCGAAGACGATGAATCGCTGGGCGATCTGCTGGCGCTCTCGGGCGTGACCAAGTTTCCCGTACGGGTCAAATGCGCCGTATTACCTTGGGAAGCCCTGCGACAAGTCATAGCACCCGATCAGACCCCTGAATGACCGTGACAGCAAGCGGAGGGAAGACTGTGGTACATAAGGTAACTTTGATTCCCGGTGACGGTGTCGGCCCGGAGTTGACAGAAGCTGCCCGGCGCGTGTTGGAAGCTACAGGAGTCCAGTTCGAGTGGGAAATCCAACATGCGGGAGCTGAAGTCGCTGAGAAAACCGGCACTCCGTTACCTTCCGAAGTGCTGGAGTCCATTCGACGCAACAAAGTCGCTCTTAAAGGGCCGATTACAACCCCTATCGGCACCGGTTTTCGGAGCGTCAATGTGGCTTTGCGACACGAACTCGGTTTGTACGCGTGCGTTCGTCCCTGTACATATTACCCGGGGGTACGTTCTCGCTACAACGATGTGGACATAGTCGTGGTTCGTGAGAATACTGAGGATCTATACGCTGGCGTAGAGTTTGCCCGCGGCAGCGTTGAAGCTGAAACCATACGGAGTTGGGCCCCAGGAAAGATCCATCCCGATTCGGCTATTTCAGTGAAGCCCACCTCCGCAGAAGCCTCGAGGCGCATCGTGAAATATGCCTTTGAATACGCCCTGGCTCACGACAGAAAACGGGTAACGGCCGTGGCAAAAGCTAACATCATGAAGCTCACGGACGGCTTGTTCTATGAAGCTGCTCGAGAAGTGGCCAAGGAATACGAGGGACGGATCGAATACGATGAGTGCCTTATAGACGCTCTGTGTATGCGACTAGTACAGCGGCCTGAAATCTACGATGTACTGGTCATGCCCAATCTCTACGGCGACATTGTGTCAGATCTGTGTGCGGGACTTGTTGGCGGCTTAGGCATGGCTCCGGGAGCCAATATCGGTGACGGAGTAGCGGTTTTTGAGCCAACTCACGGATCGGCGCCCAAATACAAGGGTCTCAACAAGGTCAATCCGTGTGCGTTAATACTCTCAGGCATGATGATGCTTGATTACCTGGGCGAAAAGGATGCCGCACGGAGCCTGGAATCGGCGGTGAAGGCCGTTTTGTCCGAAGGTCGGTTCGTCACCTATGACTTGAAAGAAGACCGCGATGATCCTACTGCCGTCGGTACGCAAGAGATGGCGGACGCTATTATAGAGAAGCTACAGAGCTAATGC
>LFTP01000052.1 GCA_001513395.1 Clostridia bacterium DTU080 | reverse complement strand
CCGGCTGCTCCACCACAGCCATGTGATCAACATCCGCGGTGAGAGTTACCGTCTCCGAGAGAGAAAACGCGCCGGTCATATGATCGGTGCACAGTCTGGACCGGAGGTGACCCAAGAAGCGAAAACAACATCCGAATGAGTTAACCCGGGGGTGGGTCAATTTCCAATCGGCACCAAGTGGGTCAATTCAAAACCGGCGTTGACAGGGGTAAGGGGGGGTCAGTGTTTCCGCATGGGGGAGTCACAGGCCCTTAAGCCCCGGATCATTCACATCACACCGACGGGAGGTGTCGTATTCGTGGCAGGCGGCGAAAGTCATGAGTACGAATCAGGGCTGGAAGGACTTGGCTGTCCAATCACAAATAGGCTATAATGTATAGGACTCTTGTTGTGTTTCATAGGTCTAAAGATCGATGCCATTGGTGCCTCATCGAACCTGTCGAGTGAAGAAAACCGAAGACGGTGATCATGTTGATTTACACAATCGGACACTCAACGCATTCGCCGGAAGCCTTCATCAAGTTATTGAAAGCAGTCGACATAGAGGTTGTTGTTGACGTCCGCTCCAGTCCGTACTCTGAGTATGCTCCGCATTTCAACGCCGACAACATTGGGACTCTCTTATCTTCTGCGGGGATACAGTATCTTTACCTCGGGAAAGAGCTAGGTGGCAGACCAAACGATTCGCGATTCCATGATGACGACGGCTATGTGCTCTACAACAAGCTGGCTGAGTCACCCATGTTTAAAGAAGGAATAAGCAGGTTGATACAAGGAGCGTCGGACTATCGTATCGCTGTTATGTGCAGCGAAGCGAAGCCGGACTCCTGTCACCGGCATCTGTTGATAGCCCGGGTTCTGGCCGAGAACGGTCAGGATGTTTCGCACATATTGGCTGACGGCAGCGTTCAACCCGTGTCCCATCAGATGTCTCTTTTTTCGATGGAGGAGATGCCAGGCGAATGGAAGTCTACACAATCGGTTTCAGCAAAAAAACGGCACCCGAATTCTTCGGTCTATTAAGGCAGGTTGGTATCAAAAGACTCATCGATGTCAGGTTGAATAACCAGTCTCAACTGGCCGGCTTTACACGAAGATCTAATCTCCCCTTCTTCCTCAAGGAACTATGCGATGCCGACTACGTCCACGTTCCCCTGTTGGCGCCGACGAAAGAGATACTGGATGCCTATAGAAAAGACAAGGGTTCTTGGCAAGAGTACACGGATAGCTACCTGCAGTTGTTGGCAGACCGGAAAGCGGAAGAGCGTTTTGACTACGATTTGATATCAGTACCGGCGGTTTTCCTTTGTAGCGAACCTTCAGCCGAGCGATGCCACCGGCGTCTTGCCGTAGAATACCTGCTGCAACACCGTAGCGATATGAAGATGAGAATTGTCCACCTCTAGCCAGATCGGAGGGGGAGAATGTATCGCAGGATTGTCTGTCTGGCCAACTCAAGAAAATCAAAACAACGATGTGTTGCCGGGATAGCAGTTGACACGGGGAATGGATACGGCCTGTGACGCAGGTAGATGATGGTGCGCTTGCGGATGATCAATGTGTACTGGACAACGGAAGACAACCGCGTTTGCTGGACATAATCGAGATCGACATAACCAGGCTCCGATGGGCGCCTCATCAACCGGAAAACTGGATTGTCGGAACGCAGCCTTGGCGAATGGTCGGTCGATATCCTTGGCCGGCACTTGTCCCTCTGCTTTGTCGATCCATGCACTCAGGCCCGGACGTGTTCGGGTGCAATGACGATCGTATACCATACCGTGAGATATTGCGCAGGCCTATGCGCAGATCGCTTGTGCTGGTCGCACCTGATTCCGTTCAGTGGTACATAAGAAGAAGCTTTAACGGCAACAGGCAGGTTAGAGCCAAATTCTCTCTTGGTGGAAAAAGCCACAATCTGGCGGTCACGGACCGGGATTGGGAAGACCGATTTGAGGACCTGCCTGTGGGTTGCATGCTTGATGCGCAAGACGTGGAGCTGGCACGTGATGACAGAGTCATCTTCACCGTCGGCCTCGGTCAGCCCTTTAACGGGTGTTGCTACAAACTGGTCGTCGGGGTGTTAGTGGTCAGCCAAACTCGGTGGGCGGAACTGTGCGGATAGGACGCCATGAGCTGCATACGGGCCGCTCATTGTCATTTCGCCTTTCTCTCGCTTTCACGAGGACAACGGTGTACGGCGTACCACGCGCTAAGCAAGTTCCACCTTGTCGAAGATGGCATCGATTTCGCACCGCATGATGAAGGATACACTTCTCCAAAGCACTCTGTTGACAAACGCGTTACGCCGGTATCCGTGTCGATACCCGGATTCCAATAGCGTCGGGATGCTGTAGGTAGGCGAAGCATAGGGCAAAAGCAGGCTGGGTAGTTGAGGTTACGGTGCCGCCCTTCGTCCATATGCGATGGCCACCGGACATGCGGCGTGGCTTGTGAGACAGCAACCGGATGAACGATAAGGAATCCAACGGCTTTCGTCATTCGAGAACGTAAAGAAGGCGAGATTCATGGCAGAGACGCTGGTTTCACTTCGGTCTAAGGTATTAGATTTACTTAGCCAAACTGAGTCATTACTCCCTCTGCTTCACGGATCCGATGAATTGCGGGTTTCCAAGTTGAGAGATAATCTTGTCCGGTTGAACAAGGAATTGTCTTATTTGGATGCCACTGATGATTTGAGCCGGCAGAGTCTTCGCTTTCAGACCATATGTAAACGCTTGGAGCCTGTCTTGAAACCCCACCTTGATGTTCGCCGGATCGACGTAGGGGGTGCTCCGCCGCTGAGCCTCTCTGCGCCTTGTCTTATCCTGATACGTCAGGAGACGGAATGGGTTTTGGAAGGTACTTCACCCACGACGGTGACCTCGGCGCAAGAAGTGGCCAGTGTGATCGGTCGCAGTGTCGTGGGAACCAACGATCTGGATATCTGGCGTAGCAGCCGGTTGCCGGAAGCACTGACGGGTCCTGAGAGCCGCTTTTGGAAGGGATTCGAAGTCCGTCTGGTGGACGAAGACCTGTCATGATCGATTCTCGTGTCTCGTTTTCAGCCGGGTTGAGTAAGGAGACGCATGCCGCTTTTTTCCAGTAGAGTTTCTCTGTTGAACCGCCACGGATGGCCTTCTCAGAGGTTCTGGTCAGCCCAAGCCCCTCGGCAGTACTACAGAGGTGTTGCACATGAAGATGGGTGCCGGGAGATTGAGACCGTGGCGGGTGTCAGTGGCCAGGCTAAAATGGTCATAAATGGCCACGAAAAATCCCCAAAAATGGTCAG
>LFTP01000003.1 GCA_001513395.1 Clostridia bacterium DTU080 | reverse complement strand
GATGTGAACGGGATCACACTCAAGGTAGCCGTGCTGAGCGGTCTGCGCAACGTCCGCAATTTCTTCGACCAAGGCGGCTGGGAGAACTACCATCTGATCGAAGTCATGGCTTGTCCGGGAGGCTGTATCAACGGCGGCGGGCAGCCCTACGGCGAAGGATGGCCGCTGGATCGACTGATGAAGAGTCTCTATCTCATTGACAAAAACCTGCCGCGTCGGCGCTCGCACGAGAATCCGGAGATCAAGATGCTATACGAGAAGTATCTTGGAGAGCCGAATTCTGAAGAAGCTCACCGCCTCCTGCACCGAGAGTATAAGGATCGTAGTTACGTGCTGATGCCTCCGCGGGTAGGATAGGCAAACGTCGCTCAGGCGGGCAGGTCAGCTGATCTGCCCGCCTTTGCCTATGTGCGCCCGGCATGGAGCGTTTGCTTGGGAGTGAAAGTCTCCAGCAGGCCCGATGGGGGGACTGCCAGCCGCACGGCAAGGGCGTCCATCGTGAGATACGCTCCCGGGATCCGTGGCACCAAAAGTCTCATCGGCAAGCTGCTCCGGTATGGAGATTCCGGATACTTCCATGGGATCAACGATCTCCGCGGCATTCTGTCTGAATCTCCGGAGACTGCAGGCTCATACCGGCACACTCATGTGGCTTGTGGGCCTGTGCACGCTGACTCTATGATCCTTGCATATGGCATATGTCATGAAAAAAGCAGATGACGCTTGCCTGATCGGCGCGCGCCATCCCGTCCGCTTGATGAGTCAAACCCGACAAACGTCACAGATTAGAGGTTCTGCCTACACGGCAAAGCAACTGTTACCGATGAACTCACGCAGAATGGAATTGGCGGGAATCTCGTCCGCATTCAAGGGCGTGAAGTGTTCTAAAAGCCACAGAAGCTGGCCAGCCAACTCGGACACGGGTGAGTCGTCAGGTATGGCTCGCAGTAGTTTTTCTGCGTACGTACGCAACACGGCCAGCTCGTATACCAGAGCCGAGTTAAACATCACGTCGGCCTCTTCCTGGAAGGGGAAGATGTAGCGCCTTTCACCGTTTCGGACCCGCGGCCATATGCTCAGAGTTTTCTCCGGAGGATGAGAACGGAACTGAGCATCGCGAACCATACGCCTTATAAGACGGGCGTCGGTAGTATGTATACGTACCTGATCGTGTATATTGAGCTGGGTGAGCGCGCTGATATAGATCTTAAACTTGTTCCCCTTGGGAATCGAAGCGGTAAGGCGTTCGTTGAGACCATGGATCCCCTCGATGATGATCGGTTGGTCCTCAGCCGATGTAAGTCTTCGGGTCTCAGTCATGCGCTGACCAGTATGAAAATCAAAGAGAGGCACATCAACAGTGTCGCCTTGCACCAGTCTGCTGAGATGATCACCCAACAAGGGGAGATCGAGAGCCTCGATGCTTTCGAAATCAGGTTTGCCGTCTTCTCCGAGGGGAGTTTGTGAGCGGTCGAGGAAGTAATCATCCAAGGAGATGGTGATCGGATGCAAGCCGTTTACTCGCAGCTGAATCTTCAAACGCTGAGCAAAGGTCGTCTTGCCGGATGACGACGGCCCGGCGATGGTGATCAGACGTATCTCCGGGTTTTGCGCAATCATATCAGCGATAGCGGCTATCTTCTTCTCGTGCAATGCTTCCGAGACTCTGATCAAATCTCCCGCATCACCGGCTTTGATGACACGATTCAAGGCCGCAACATCGTCCACATTCAAGATGGAAGCCCAGCGTTCAGATTCGCGCAGGACACTGGCCAGTTTCGGTTGCTCTTTGTACTGTGGGATACGCCCGGTGCCATCTTCCGGTATCTGCACTATCAAGCCGGGCAGATAAAAGTGCAGACGAAAATGGCTGACAAGGGAGGTATTGGCCAAGACAGGTCCGTCGCAGTAATGGTAGAGGCCGTCGCAATGCACCAGAGACACTGTTGGTTTGTCAAGCTGGGCCATAAGCGCCGCGGCTGACGGCTGATCGCTCGCAGTAAGCAACTTGACGGCTTCTGCGGGCGTGCACTCCACTACCGTTATGGGAAGCGCGGCGGAAGCTAGCTCGCGCATGTTACGCTCTATGAGCGAGACATCCCCGGGTGTCAACGGTTTGTCACCGTGAATCTCGCAGTAGACACCATTGCTCAATGAGTGTTCGATGGACAGAGAACTATTGGGGATACTCTGGCGGGTAGCCAGCCAGAGGAGGATAAAAACCGTCCTTTGATAGGTACGCTGACCTTGAGTTGTGCTCAGGTCTACGTCAGAAACCGTGTGGATCTGCAAAGCAGATTGCCCCTTTCTTAGCGCGTCTGCCTTCTTGTTGTAAGTCTTTCGGCTTGGAGAGCGAAATATCCTCGCCGAGTTCGCAACGGTTTCCATGATCAGCAAGGAACCGGCTTCGGCCATGTGAAAAGAGGTGTAGACGGAGCTGATGTAGACAACGGGAGGAAAAACTGATGACAGAAGTCGTGATCTACACCGACGGTGCCTGCTTAGGCAATCCGGGACCCGGTGGGTGGGCCGCTATCCTGTCCAGCGGACGACACACCAAAGAGATCGTAGGCAGCGAGCCGCATTCCACTAATCAGCGCATGGAGTTAACCGCGGCACTTAGAGCACTTCAGGCTCTAAAACGGCCGTGCCGCGTCCGCCTTCACAGTGACAGTGCGTATCTGATCAACGCGTTCCGACAGGGGTGGCTGGATAAGTGGCGCAAAAACGGATGGCGAACTGCAAACGGCAGCCCGGTGGAGAACCAGGATTTGTGGAAGGCTTTGCTGGATGTAGCGGAGAAGCACAGCGTCACGTGGATCAAAGTAGCTGGTCATGCAGATAGTGAACTGAACAACCGCTGTGATTCTCTGGCCCGTCAGGCCGCTAAGGAGGCCAAAGGAGGATAACAACGCGCAGGGCCGAGAAAGGCAAGGGCCCTGCACGATTTGCACTTGATATATCATTCACTCGGCTCGGTAGCGGCGGCCCATCCCGCTACATATCCGGTGGAGTAGGCAGCTTGAAGGGTGTAGCCCTCGTTTACGCCGTCTATGTCCAGCAGTTCGCCAGCGATATAAAGCCCGCTCGTCTTCAATGACTGCATGGTGTTGGGATCAACTTCCGAAACGTCGACTCCGCCTCTGGTCACCATAGCGGTCTCCGGAGCCGGATCTTTTTTCAGATGCAGTCGGAATTCATCAAGAATCTCGGCCGTCTGTCGGCGATGAGCTTTCGTGACCTGATTGGCCATCACTTCAGGAGGGATGGAATGAGCCTCCAAGAGCGCTTCGGCTAAAGATACGGGCCACCACCTTGCCACGAGGCTCTTGAGCAGTTGTCTGGGGTGCTCCCGCAAGGCCATCTGCAAGCGCGCCTCCCAGTCATCCACTTGAAGGTCTGAATCCGTACGAACGGCGATAACCACCGGTTCGGGGCAGCCGTTTTGGGCAGCGACAGCCTGTTCGCCGATCTTGAGGATGGCGGGGCCAGCAAGGCCCAGTTCCGTGAAGAGCACATCCTCTTTGTATCGAGTCACCTCTTTACCGGCAGCCCTGACGATGACCTCAACCCCTCGCAACACTGCACCTGCAACCCGTGCGGGCCAATCCTCTTCCGTGTGCAAAGCCACAATAGCGGATTTAGGTGGCACGATAGTGTGCCCGAACTGCTCAGCCCAGACGCGACCGTCGTCCTCATCGAGGTCCGGATTTTCTCCGGTACACAAAACGACGCGATCCACATATATTGGCTCACTGTCTGCCAGTTGTATCTTAAACCCACGCCAGCCGGGGCGAACACGACCTTCCTGTCTTTCGATTCCTGTCACGTGTGCTTGAGTGCGAACAGTGACACCGGAGGCTTTCACTCGAGCTTCCAGAGCTTCGATAACCTCGGTCGGGTCTTCACTTACGGGAAGAATACGCCCGCCTTCTTCCTCCTTGGTCAACACGCCTTCTTCAGCGAGAAGATCCAGCATATCACGATTAGAGAAGATCTCAAAAGCATGACATAAGAAACGGCCCTTGCCGGGAAAGGATTGAATCAAATGCTCCGTGCTTCCCGCATTGGTAATACTGCGCCCGCCACCGTTCGGCGCTAAGAGCCGAGCCCCCAGCCGGCGCCCACGCTCCAACAGAATCACCTCGGCGTCGTGTTCACTCGCTCCTATAGCCGCGAGCAGACCGGCTGCGCCTCCCCCTATAACAGCAACGCTGTAGGACATCACTTACACCTCCAAAAGACCCAACACCTGGCACTGTGAGCTTACAACAAAGCACGACGTGAAAGGTGTCGCAGAAGAGTACGGCAAATGACACCCCGCCTCCTGCAAAATGCAGCGAGCTCGCCGCACACATCGTCCTCTAGTGTACCGCAAATCGAGACTAAGTGACACACATCGGGGAACCCCAAACGCCCGCGAGGCGTAGTATTGAGAAGATCACCAAGACTCAAGCGTGTCGGAAGAGGGCTGACATGCCGGAGGAGGCAGTTGATCTTGACTTCGCGGCGACGAGTGGCGGGCGGAATGGATCACGAGGAGCTAGTCCAATTTGCCATATGGGTCGAACGACAGGGAGGACGTGTACATCGTTGGTTGCCGTTGATCGGGGGATTGGCCTACAGCCTGCCGAGCGATAAGTCCCCGGTTAGAGTGCTACGAGCGGGGACTTGGGATGAACCGGATGTGATTGTACGCGCCCTGGACATGCACAGCGCAACTCACCCCAGCAAGACCACATGGAATGTAGTGGCCGTCCAGGCGCCGTCGCTGTGGGATCAAACGCAAGGGGAACACGTAGAGATAGCCGTTGTAGATACCGGAGTGGACCTGGACAGCCCGGCACTTCATGTAAGAGACGGCTATAACGCCGTAGAACCCGGAGAACCGCCTGAGGATGACAACGGACACGGTACGCACGTGGCAGGCATAGCGGCAGGGAAGTGGGACACGGGAACCGGCGTGGCCCCTCGGGCCGCGGTACTACCGGTTAAAGTGCTTGACAGTCAAGGTGTGGGCAGTCTGTCCGATGTCGTTGACGGACTCCATTGGTGCTTGCAACGGAGAGCACCGATTATCAATCTCAGCCTGGGCGCCTCCCAAGAGACACAGACCATGAAGGCCGCCGTGGAAGCGCTTTGGGAAGCAGGGTTGCTAATCGTGGCCGCAGCAGGCAACGCCGGCCCGCGCTGCAACACGGTCTCGTATCCGGCCAAATGGCCGGAAGTCGTAGCCGTGGCGGCCTCAACCCAGACCGCTTCGATCGCCGCCTTTTCGAGCCGCGGCTCTCAGGTGAATATAGCAGCTCCGGGACAATCGATCTTGTCTCTGTGGCTCAACGGCACGACACGATATCTCAGCGGCACCTCTATGGCCGCTCCGCACGTGAGCGGTGTGGCGGCCTTACTGTGGAGCGTTGCAAACGGGACGTCCAATTCTCTGCGTCAGCCCCGGGATCTGATCAGGCCGCTCTTGGAGGGTAGCAGCCCCCTTCCTGATTATCCCAGTGTGGCTCAAGGACACGGGCTGGTGCATGCTTTGGACTCATTCAACCTGCTCAAAAACTTACGCAACGGTCACTGACTTTGCTGATTCGCGGTCCCTTTCGCGAAGTATGGTGGAAAAGGAAATCCAGGCGAGCACGGCCGATATCAATCCGACGATGCCGGCACTGATGAAGATGCCGTTCAGCCCGACCAGATTGCCGAGAAAACCTGACAGTGCCGGACCACCGGTCATTCCAAGAGCGTATATCGATTGGAAAAAGCCCATGGATGTCGCTTTTTTTTCAGCGGGAGCCGTGCGGATGCTCATACTCATCAGTACCGGAAAGACCGCGCCGCGTCCGATGCCGCCCAGAGCCTGGGTGATACTCAGAACCGTTATAGAACGAATGAAGGGTATGGTCAAAGTAGAGACTCCGACGAGGACGAAACCCCCGATGACCACTCTGCGCTCGCCGAGATGACGTGCCAGCCATGTACCACCCAGCAAAGTGGCCAAGACACTTGGGATGGATGAGACAAGGGTCAGCGTGCCGAGTTGTGCCTTGGAAGCCCCGATGGCCGCAGCATAGGTAGGAGTAAAGCCATAGACCGTGACAAAAATAACATACTGGATGAGCGCCGCCAAAAGGCTGACTATAAGGAGTCTGGAATCTCGGCCCACCCGCAACAACTCGACGAAAGACAGTGTCTGCCCTCGGTTCAAAGGAGCCTCTTGAATTAATAGCGACAAACCAAGGCGAATCACCCCGAAGATGAATGCAGCGACAAACGGCGCCTGCCAACCCCACAGCTCAGCAATCCAACCGCCGATATACGTGGCAGCCAGTTGTGCAGACTGGTTGCAAAACAGCAGAACGCTCATAGCTCGACCTGTTTGATCAGGGGAGAAATAGGCGGGAAACAAGGTGGTGAAAGCGACCCAAGTCGTAGCCGCCACTCCGGCCATCCCCCGGCATATGAGCAGTTGACCCGGGGTCTTGGCCATGGCCATCCCCGCGGCGGCAAAGACGGCCGCCAAAAGCCCGATGAGGATAAAAGGTCTACGGGCACCGATCCTGTCGGAGATGATCCCGGTAGGCACTCTCAACAGCAACTGACTTAGTCCGTAGGCAGCTACGATCAGTCCCACCATACTGAGCGAGGCTCCCATGTCTTGTGCGTAGGGTGAGAGAATGGGAACATAGGCATAGAGGGATGCCCAGAACATGGTGGTTACAGCAAGAAAGATCGGTATCCTGTATTGTGTGTCCATGATAATTCACTTCCTCGTCGCGCCAGGGTTCTCCTTCACGGAACCGACACTCCCCATGGCGAGTCACCCGCCGCAGTGATGATCTGCCATACGAATGCAGGCAAGCCGTCGAAATCGACCGGTAAGCCGCCCCGCTCAGCCATCTTTCCGTCTTTCTGTCAGTCCCTGAGAAGGCATAAGTGTCCACAAAGCCTGACGTTCCACTGAAAAGGTCGCCGGCAAGGTACCGACGATCTGCCCGACTGCTTGGATGGGCAGAGGGGGTCCGTCAATCCGCACCACCCGAGCTCTCCGGTAGATGACCTTCGGATGAGTCAGATGAGACCCTGTGAA
>LFTP01000160.1 GCA_001513395.1 Clostridia bacterium DTU080 | reverse complement strand
CCGCCAATATCATCAAGTCCCTGGGAGGTACCATAGACCACCTTTCTGAATCCGTTCTAAACCTTCGCATCGGGACGAAATCCGTGATCATAGAAGAGGGCAAGGATGCCGCTTTGATCAATGATCAAGGCGTGCAGATGGGCGGAGTGGCGATATCACGGCATAATGTCTTGTTCATCCCTTTGCTTTTCATCGCCGATCTGCTGGATCTGGGAGTATCATGGGAGCAAGGCAACCAGGTCCTACGACTGCTTCAGAGAGTGTTGCCGAGATCTTTGTCCATTCCGGCACCGGACAAGCCGGCCCCTTCGAGTATGTTCGAAACGGTAACATCGTCAATCACGACTTCCGTTCCTGATCCCCCAGAACAAGAGGTACCGCCTGAGGTTATTCATCCTGCTATTGTCTCACGGACGTGGCGAACCAAGGAAGGTGTTCAACTCGAGGCTTTAGCCCATTTGGAACACGGACAAACGGTGTTAGAGTTGACCGGACTCAGCCTTGAGTCTCTAGAGTCCTGGTTGTTGCCCGCTCCGCCCAGGATTGTCATCGACACTACGGAGTTCTTGCCCGATGACGCGACGGATCCATGGGTGCTGGATCATCCTTGGGTGAAGCAGGTCCGAGTCGCTCCTTTCCAGGGAAAAGGACGCATTGTCTTGGATTTGCACGAGGCAGTAGGTTACCGAATAGAGCCTGCTGAAAACGGCGTGCTCCTGCGAGTAAACCGTGGCCTGCGAACGGTTGAGTTTATCCCGTCGATTGCCGGAGGAAGCCTGCGGCTAGGTCTTCCCGCTCAAACGAAGTATCAAATGAGCCAACTGGAGGCACCGGACCGTATCGTCATTGACCTGCAAGACACGACATTGCTGGATGGGGCGCGCCATGTGGAGGGAAACAGCCCCTTTGTATCCGCGGTGCGCGTCAGCCAATTCGACCAACATACGGTCAGGGTCGTCCTGGATCTTACGGCCCAGTTGCCCGAGCTCCCCCTTCAGACGACGGGATCGGATATGGAGTTTGTTCTGCGATCAGAGATCAGTAGGATCAGCCTGGTTGCCACAGACGATAGGATGGCCGTCGTCGTTGAAGGCAAAGGCTCTCTTGATCCGCAGATCCTACGTCTCAGGGATCCGGAACGGGTGGTTATCGATATTCCCAATGCCTGGCCAACCGAGACGTTTGACGAGATTACCGGAGCGGGTCTTGTGAGAAAAGTGCGTGCCGCGCAGTTCACTCCGCAAGTCTATCGTGTCGTCGCTGAGCTGACCTCCCCGGCTACCGTGCGTTTTCTCCGTGTTTCCCGTGAGGTCATCGCAGTGCTCATCGAACCTCCAACGTTGACTGATGTTCGCATCGCGGTGGATGCAGGTCATGGTGGCTTCGACCCGGGTGCCGTGGGCCGTGTGCTGGGGCTCCATGAAGCGGATGTGAACCTGGATATTGCAAAAAGGCTTCTCGCGTTGTTGAATGAAGCAGAGGCCCTTCCGTTGATGGTTCGTCCTGATGAGCAATTCATCCCCTTGATAGATCGACCGCTGATCGCGGCCAACCATGATGCCGCCATCTTCGTCAGCATTCACTGCAACTCTTCTTCGAAAGACGAGGGGTCGGGCACTGAGACATTATATTATGATCCGGACAACGGCAGCCTCAAGCTCGCCATCAGCCTACAGGAAGAGTTGGTCAAAGCCCTGGGCACCAGGGACAGAGGCGTCAAGCAAAGGCGGCTGTACGTCTTGACCAGTTCAGACATACCGGCGGCATTGGTTGAGGTCGCTTTTCTCAGTCACCCGGACGAAGAGCGTAAGCTTGCCGACGAAGGCTTCCGGCAGAAAGCAGCCCAGGCCATATACGACGGTTTACTTCGATTCGTCACTAACGACGCTGTCTTACATACTGACTCAGAGACCCTTTGGCAAAGCATCTCAGACTCATCTGAGCGACTCTATCTGCCCATCGCAGAAGACGCGGAGAATGAAAGCAGCGAAAAAGTGGCGCAAGCTGACGCGGTCGTAAAAGTCGAGAAAAGCCAAGAAGGTGCGGATGCGGCGGAACCCGTGGAATTGGCGAAGGATGAAGAAGCTGAAGAAGCATACCATGAACAAAGCTCTGGGCACTCTATGTCAGAATCGGACGTATAATGCAAGAAGGAGCCACGGACCGCAGGGGTCTTTTTCGACAAGGTGAGGTGTCGTTTTGTGTCGTGGAAAGGTAGGCGTGTGGCACTGATCGGTTTGGGTATCAGTAACATCGCAGTGGCCCGATACCTGACAAAAAAGGGAGCCATCATCACCGCTTGTGATCAACAAGATCAACACTCACTGGGCCGTCGTTACAGCGATCTGGCGGCACTCGGCGTTGAATTTCAGCTAGGACCGAGCTATCTTGATAACCTTGATCGTTTTGACTGCCTCATCTTAGCACCCGGGGTTCCGCTTAGCTTGCCGCCACTCATAGAAGCGACCCGCCGCGGCATCGAGTTGTCAAGCGAGATGAGCCTTTTTTTCGCGGAGTGCCGCGCCCCAATAATCGGTGTCACTGGCTCAAGCGGAAAGACCACGACTACACTGCTTTTGGCAGAGATTCTGACCGCCTCCGGCCACTCCGTTTCTGTGGGCGGCAATATAGGTAAGCCCCTGCTTGAGGAGGTGGACAGCCTAACCGAGAATACCGTGGTTCTTCTTGAACTGTCGAGCTTTCAGTTGCAACTGCTTCAGCGCTCACCTGCGATAGCCTTGGTGACCAATGTTTCACCCAATCACCTTGACGTTCACCGGAGCATGGATGACTATATTGCAGCCAAGAAGCGCATTTTCCGATTCCAGACCCCGCAGGATTGGCTTGTTCTCAACTACGACAACGACACGACCCGTCGCATGAGCGACGAAGCAGACAGTCAGGTGGTGTGGTTCAGTCGTTCACACCAGCCTCGTAGAGGAACGTGTGTCATAGACGATCGTGTGGTGGTAGCCCGTGCCGGACACCTACAGGAAGTGTGTCAGATCCAAGAGATTCGCTTGCTCGGCACGCACAACTTAGAAAATGTTCTCGCTGCAACCGCCGTTGCGGACCTGATGAATTGTCCGCCCGCCGTCATGCACGACGTCATCACGAGTTTCTCCGGGGTAGAACATCGGTTGGAGTTTGTACAAGAGATTGACGGCGTTGCCTTCTACAACGACTCCAAGGCGACGACACCTTCGGGCACAATCGCCGCCCTGCGTTCGTTTTCACGTCCCGTTGTCTTGATCGCCGGCGGCCATGACAAGCAGCTGCCCTTTGATGAACTGGCTCAAGTTATTCTGGAAAAAGCAAAAGCGGTTGTCCTTCTTGGAGCGACGCAAGAGAAGATAGGTGCCGCGATCCGTCGGGCTGCTGATGCAGCCGGTCAAGATCCGCCTCCCATGTCCTATGAACGGGATCTCACGGAAGCAGTCACGACAGCCAGAGGTTACGCACAAAGCGGCGATGCAGTACTTCTTTCACCGGCTTGCGCCAGTTATGACATGTTTAGCAGTTACGAAGAACGTGGTACGCGGTTTCGGGAGATTGTGCGCTCACTGGTCAGCTCTCGCATTATCGCCCGTCCGTAGAACAAAACAAGCCACCAGGGAGGTTTCTAATGACGATGCGTATTGATGGTCGTGCTGCCGATGAGTTGCGCCCTTTTCGCATGATACCCAATTACACCAAGTACGCTGAGGGCTCTGTTCTTGTCGAAGCAGGCGACACCCGGGTCTTGTGCACAGCCTCATTCGAAGACCGAGTACCCTACTGGTTACGCGGTACGGGTCAAGGATGGATCACCGCTGAATACGGTATGCTTCCTCGGGCCACGTCAACGCGTAATCAACGAGAAGCCTCCCGCGGCAAACAGGGTGGGCGGACTATGGAGATCCAACGTCTCATAGGCAGAAGTCTACGTGCCGTAGCCGATGTGAGCAAGTTGGCGGATTACACCGTATGGGTTGACTGCGATGTGATACAGGCGGATGGCGGGACGAGAACCGCCAGTATTACAGGCGGCTTTGTAGCGCTAGCACTGGCCCTGAACAAAATGGCTGCTGAAAAGGGCTGGGAAAAATTGCCTTTGTGTGATTTTGTCGCAGGTGTCAGCGTCGGACTCCTCGATAATACCCCTGTACTTGACCTGTGCTATGAAGAAGATGCCGCCGCAGTCGTTGACATGAATGTCGTCATGACCGGCCAGGGGCGCTTTGTCGAAATACAGGGCACTGGCGAGGGAGGCCCCTTCACCCAATCAGAAATGATTGACATGCTGGACTTGGCAATCAAGGGCGCGCAGCAGCTGATTCAACTGCAAAAGGAGGTTCTTGGGGAAGGCATCACATCCAAGATAGGAGGGGATATCCCTGCTCGAAATCGTCCTGGCATCCCGGAATAGGCACAAGATATCGGAGCTGAAGTCGCTCTTAGCGGGGGTAGCCGAGGTTCGAAGTCTCCTCGAGTTTCCGGATGTACCCGAAATCGAGGAGACGGGCACCACGTTTCTTGAAAATGCCCTCCTCAAGGCTAGGACCGTAGCCGAATTCACCGGATGTGCCACCCTCGCAGATGACTCGGGTCTTGAGGTGGAGGCGCTGAACGGTGCACCCGGTGTTTACTCCGCGCGTTATGCGGGTCCAGCAGCGACTGATGCTGACAATCGGGCGAAATTGCTTGAGGAATTACGGGGTGTGCCCAGTGACAAACGTCACGCTCGATTTGTCTGTGCCATTGCCCTCGTCAGGCCTGACAATTCCGTCTGGACCGCGATCGGAGTGCACGAAGGCAGGATCCTGGAGGCACCGCGCGGCACGTTGGGTTTTGGCTATGATCCGTTGTTTTTCTCCTACGAGCTCGGGGCCACATTTGCAGAAGTGCCGGCAGAAGTAAAGAACAAGGTCAGCCATCGCGCACGGGCAATGACTGAAGTGTACAAACACCTGCGTGAAGTAACTTGACTCCATCTGACCGAGGTGATATATTCATTTTGCGTCGGGGCGTGGCGCAGTTTGGCTAGCGCGCCTGCTTTGGGAGCAGGAGGTCGCGAGTTCGAATCTCGCCGCCCCGACCAGCGAGAAGGGCTGGATGGTCGGTCTCCCTGTCTCTATCTGGGCATCTGATGGACATATGGATCGTCGTCCGATGTATCTTCTTGACGAAGGCTGGATTTGGGAGTACAATTACAAGTGTGTCCTCTAACGCTTGCATAGGGCTGTCACAGCCTGTATAATAATAGGGCATGTTGCGCGGGTGTAGCTCAGTGGTAGAGCTCCAGCCTTCCAAGCTGGCTGCGTGGGTTCGATTCCCATCACCCGCTCCATATGCGCCTGTAGCTCAGGGGACAGAGCAGGAGCCTTCTAAGCTCTTGGCCGGGGGTTCGAATCCTCCCAGGCGCACCACATGACTTCATCATGGTGAGCGTAGCTCAGCTGGTTAGAGCGCCAGGTTGTGGCCCTGGAGGTCGTGGGTTCAAGTCCCATCGCTCACCCCATCTTCCTGACGGGCCAAAAGTTTGGCTCGTCAGTTTTGTTGCCCTTGATTATTGCATACTATTACCTCATAATAGTGGCGTGACATCAAGCGGGCGTGGCGGAACTGGCAGACGCGACGGACTTAGGATCCGTTGGGCAACCGTGAGAGTTCAAATCTCTCCGCCCGCACCAGGAGCCTTGAGGGGCCATCTCCCGGCCCCTTTTGCTTGTGTAGCAGACTTTCCCAACTACGAACCTGCACCCTGGAAGGAGCTTTACGCGAATGAAGGCCACAGTAGAAAAGCATGAAAAGAGCCGGGTTTCCCTTCACATAGAGATCGAGGAACCCCGTGTCGAAAAAGCGTTGCAACAGGTACATCGACATTTGGCTCAGCGCGTCACAATCCCGGGGTTTCGCCGCGGACGTGTTCCTCGCGTGATTCTGGAACGTCGCTTGGGTCTCGAGTATTTGGTGCAGGAGGCTGTAGATCTGCTATTTCCTGAGGTATTTCGGGAAGCCGTAGAAGAGACAGGTATCGAGCCGATTGGCGTGGTCAGCGTCGACTTGGCGGAGGAATACGCAGCGAATATGCCGCTGAAGCTCACAGTGGAAGTCGATGTCAAGCCGGAAGTAGAATTGCCCGAGGAGTACAAAGGAGTGGCAGTTGAGCGGGCTGTACCGCAGATCACCGACGCGGATGTTGACGACGCACTGGAGCGCCGCCGTCAGCTCTCGGCTCAAATGGTCAGTTGCGACGAAGATGTTGCGGTCGCACAGGGTCATTACGTAACCATCGATTACTACGGCCTGGTTGATGGAAATCCCTTCCCTGGCGGGGCTGACAAGGACATAGTAGTCGTCGTCGGAGAAGACCATATCTTTGAGGATCTCAATAGTGATGCCCTCATTGGGGCTTTGGCCGGCGAGACACGCGAGTTCAAAGTGACACTTTCTGATCGATTTAACGAACTCGCCGGTAAAGAGGCCGTTTTGTACGTCGACGTTATAGAGATCAAAGAGAGACAACTGCCCGCTCTGGATGACGAGTTCGCCAAGGACGTCAGCTCGTTCGATACACTCGACGAGTTGCGAGCGGATATTCGCAGAGAGTTGGAAGAGCGTGCCCAAAATTGGGCCGATTTGAATATGCGTACCACCCTCATCGACTCAATATGCAAACAGGCCAAGCTTGAGATACCGGAGTTGCTTATTCAGCAAGAAACCAGGAGAATGATTAACGACGGAGCGCTCAATCTGTTGTCCTACGGCGTCGACCCCAGAGAGGTCTTGACTCCTGAAAACGTGGAAAGCCTAGTCGAAAGGTATAGGCCCGATGCCGAGGAGACCGTTCGTCGCAGGCTGGTTCTGGAAGCCATCGCCGAAAAGGAAGGCATCACGGTGACTTCAGAGGAAGTAGATGAGCGCATACAGACATGGGTTGAGGCTGAAGACTCGACTGATAGAGCCGAGGAGATCCGCAAATACTATGAGGACCCTGAACGGCGTGAGGCACTGGCCGCTGATCTACTTCTGGATAAGGTCATCCAGTTTCTGGTAGACAATGCTGTCATAACTGAGACAGTGATGACTTCGGAAGAGAGCGATGCAGACTCAGCCACTGAAGCGACTGACCAGTCTGATGACACAGATGGAGAGACGCACACGGAAGGATGAGAGTCTATGACTGCGCTTATACCCATGGTTGTTGAGCAGACAAATCGGGGCGAGCGTGCCTATGACATCTATTCCCGTCTGCTCAAAGAGCGCATCATCTTCCTTGGGGGCCCTATTACCGATGACGTGGCTAATCTGGTCATTGCCCAGATGCTCTTCCTGGAAGCCGAAGACCCCGAAAAAGATGTCATCCTGTACATTAACAGCCCGGGCGGATTGATCTATGCCGGGTTAGCCATCTACGACACAATGCAGCATATAAGGCCGGATGTATCCACATTTTGCGTGGGTATGGCCGCAAGCATGGCTGCCATACTGCTTACAGCGGGAGCAAAGGGCAAGCGCAAAGCGCTACCCTATTCGCGTATCATGATTCACCAGCCTGTTGGCGGAGCCCACGGTCAAGCTAAGGATGTAGAGATCGAAGCGCGGGAGATATTGAGGCTGAAGAGCATCGCCAATGAGATTATCGCCCGCCATACGGGACGACCTTTGGAGGCGGTCCAGCAAGATACAGAGCGCAACTACTACATGTCAGCCGAAGAAGCGGTTGCATACGGTTTGATCGACGACGTGCTGCGCAGTTCCAAAGCTTGACTCAGGAGGTGATAAGGTGTTCAAATTCGGCGACGAAAAGGACCAGCTGAACTGCTCATTTTGCGGCAAAGCGCAAGAGCAGGTCAAGAAGCTGATAGCCGGCCCGGGTGTCTATATCTGCGATGAGTGCATCGAGCTATGCAGCGAGATTATCGAAGAAGAGCTCAACGAAGACATCGACACCGATTTTAGCAATCTGCCTAAACCCAAGGAGATCAAGAGCATACTTGATCAGTATGTGATCGGCCAGGAAAACGCGAAAAAGGCATTGTCCGTCGCAGTATACAACCATTACAAGCGGATCAACTCGGGGATCCGAACCGATGACGTCGAGCTGCAAAAAAGCAACATCCTGCTGTTGGGTCCCACCGGATGCGGTAAGACACTCCTGGCTCAAACTCTGGCTCGCATTTTGAACGTTCCCTTTGCTATCGCGGATGCGACATCCCTTACGGAAGCGGGTTACGTCGGAGAAGACGTTGAAAACATCCTCCTCAAGCTTATTCAAGCCGCTGAGTACGATGTAGAACGAGCCGAAAAAGGCATTGTTTACATCGACGAAGTAGACAAGATCGCAAGGAAGTCCGAGAACCCCTCTATCACACGTGACGTGTCCGGCGAAGGTGTACAGCAAGCTCTGCTCAAGATCCTGGAAGGAACCGTGGCCAGCGTGCCTCCGCAAGGCGGGCGTAAGCATCCTCATCAGGAGTTCATTCAAATCGACACGACCAATATTCTCTTCATTTGCGGTGGCGCATTCGACGGCCTTGAGAAGATCATTGAACGCCGCGTGGGCCACAGATCCATGGGTTTTGGAGCGGATATCAAGACTCGACAGGAAAAGCAGATTGGTGATCTGCTCCGGCAAGTAATGCCTGAAGACCTCCTGCGATACGGGCTCATCCCGGAGTTCGTCGGACGATTGCCCGTCGTGGTCGCTTTGGATGCGCTTGATGAAGACGCGTTAGTGCGCATTCTCGTCGAACCCAAGAATTCACTTGTCAAGCAGTTCACGAAGCTGTTTGAGATGGACGGCGTAGAGCTTGAGTTTAACGAAGACGCTCTGCGCGAAGTAGCGGTTCAAGCCATGGCGCGAAAGACAGGTGCTCGAGGCTTACGCTCCATCTTTGAAGAGTGCATGATGGATATCATGTTTGAGATACCGTCAGATGACAAGATCAAGCGATGCATCGTGACTCGAGAAGCCATCCTCGGCAAAGAAAAACCGCGTCTCATACGTCTTGACCGCAAAGAAAAGGAAGAGACGGCCTAAGATCTCACAGACATCATCGAGTAGGGTGACGCTCGCTGATCAGGCGAGCGTCAGCCCTCTCACAGAACCGTAC
>LFTP01000320.1 GCA_001513395.1 Clostridia bacterium DTU080 | reverse complement strand
CAGGCATGCGGATCGGGCAGAGCATCTTCGGACCAAAAATGGGTCACGGTCCCGCCAGTGTAGAGAGCCTGCAGACTCTCCTGGTGCTCGATCACTTCAAACGGATCGTTACTCCATCCGACAGGCGGTTGAGTTGAGTTCGTGTAATAGGGGGCGGCTCCCCGTCGCCAGGCCTCTTCGTTCGCTACCCGTATATCCGGATACATGGACTTGTCGATCTTAGCCAGCCGATATGAACAGCCTTCTGCCGGAGTCGCTTCGAGATTGAAGAGATGTCCGGTCTCGTCTTGAGCTTGGGCACAGCATTCGCGCAACGTGTGGAGAACGCAAAGGGCTAATTCCTGACCCGCCGGATCAGTGATCGGCACTCCGAGCAGGTTGAGACACATCTCGTTGCCGCCAACAACGCCGATCGTTGAGAAGTGGTTGGCGAAGACCTCTCCGAAGCGTTCTTTAACCGGGGTTAACCACCGTGAGCTGAAAGGGTACAGTCCCATCTGAGCAAAACGCTCGAGGGCCTGGCGACGTAGGGTCAACGCCGTGACGGCCGTCTCGGCTTGACGGCGTAGGGCACGGAAGAAGGTTTCGATGGAGTTCTTGTGCAGATAGGCCAGACGAGGCAGATTGATGGTTACCACGCCTATGGAACCCGTCAGCGGATCCGAGCCGAACAGGCCTCCGCCGCGGCGGAGCAGTTCGCGCTTGTCAAGACGCAGCCGACAGCACATGCTGCGCACATCGTTGGGACTGAGATCGCTGTTGATGAAGTTGGCGAAATATGGACTGCCGAATTTGGCGGTCAGCTCGAACAGCTCGATCGGAGCTTCGCCGTCTACCCAGGCAGATGTCACATTGAAGGTTGGCACGGGATAGGTAAACCCGCGGCCTTTCATGTCGCCGGCGGTCAAGACACGACAAAAGGCCTGTACGAAGCGATAACGCTCTTCTTGCAGCTCGCCGTAGGTCCAGGGCAGAGTCTCGCCGGCCCACACGGCGGGTTCGTCATCAAAAGGAGAGATAAAAAGGTCGAAAGAGAAGTTGGTGAAGGGCACCTGACCGCCCGTGCGCGTGGGAGTGTTCAGATTGAAGATAGCTTCTTGGACGATTTGCATCAGATCGTCGTCCGTGAGTCCATCGAGTCGGATATAAGGAGCCAGCAGGGTATCGACATTGGAGAAGGCCTGAGCTCCGGCAGCTTCGTTTTGCAATGTGTAAAGGAAGTTGTACATCTGGCCCAAAGCTGAGCGCAGGTGTCTGGGCGGTCCGGCCTCGGCGTGTCCGCTGACTCCGTTAAACCCTTCCCGAAGAAGCGCTTGGAGGTCCCAGCCGCAACAGTAATTGCCCAAGACGCCCAGATCGTGCAGATGCAGATCACCTCGGCGGTGTGCTTCGCGCACTTCCGGCGGGAAGACACGCTCCAACCAGAATTCAGCCACCAAGGCCCCGGTCAGATAGATGTTCAGTCCCTGCAAAGAAAAACCGATGTTGGCATTCTCGCGCACCCGCCAATCGCTCTCAACAAGGTAGTCTTCGATCAGATCTTGAGAAACAAGCGAGCGGGCGTTTCGCAATTGACGGCGTTGATCGCGATAGAGAATGTATGCTTTGGCCGTGTCGAGCCATCCTTGCTCCATCAAGGTTTTCTCGACAAGATCTTGTACCTGTTCCACTGTGGGTATTCCGCCGTTGCTGGCGGTCAGATTAGAAACGACGATGTCGGTGAGTTGTTTGGCGACCTGATCGGCTTGGGCGCCTGCTTCATCGGTGGCTTGCAGTGCTTTTCGGATAGCGTTTTGAACTCTACCGGCATCAAAGGGCTCGACGGTGCCGTCTCGTTTGATGATCATCGCGGGGCCTCCTCTGTTGTGTTTGGATAAAGGACTGAGGAAGGCACCCAAACAAAGGCCACTTCCGACAGAAGTGGCGCCAAAACACTGGTGGTCAGAAAGCAACAGTCTGTCTGACTCATGGAGCTTGGCGACCATTTTCTCAATCCTCGAAGGAAAATCGGTCGTAACACGTGAGGCAGGTCTCCTGGCTTCCGGATCATCGTCTTTTGTGCGCCTTCCCTTGTTGTAGGTGGCTTTGGCACTAACTCCCCGGCTACAGTGGCGGGTCCGCGTCGGCTCTTGCCCGACTTCCCTATTCTCCCCTCTCCGTAGACAGGGGCACCTCACGCGTCCATGACGCATCTCTATTCGATTGTCAGTAGCGTTTTCTACGCCGAGAGCGGCACTCCTCCCACATTTTGTATGACCGACTATTCTGAACCACTACATGTAGAGGATACCGACGCCACATTCATAGAACGATATTCCAGATAATTGCAAAGGGATTACGCAATGGAAAGTGAATCAATGGTGTGGCGGCGAGTACTCTTGTATTCTATTGACTGTATTTGCACTTTGAGGAGGAGGTCTTGTTATGAGGGTTTCACTGCAGTTGCCAAGCGCGGTCCGAATAACCATTGGGATGGTCATGGCCTTCTTGCTCTTGGTCAATCACGCACCGGCGGCACTCGGAGCGGAAAAAACCAAACTTGAGTTTTGGTCCTGGGACCAAAAGGCTCATGATCTTGAAGTCTCTCTGGCAACTCGTTACATGAGGCGTAATCCTCATGTAGAAGTGGAAGTGGTGACTGAGCCTTGGGCCAGCTACTGGGACAAGATGACGATACTCAACGCGACAGGTACGCCGCCTGATGTTTACTACATGAGCGTGGCCTACAACTGGGATTATGCCAATGTAGACTGGACGCAGAGCATGGAGCAGTTCGCCCGGCAGCTTCCTCAGCAAAACTACTTCTGGCCCGTCATGAACGATTTGCGCTATCCCAATCGATCCGGCGAGCTCTACGCCTTTCCCTTCGACTGGGTAGCGAGCCTCTTGTTCTTCAACCGCTCCATGTTTGATGAAAATGGCGTGGCCCATCCGAACAACTCGTGGGATTGGTTCACATTGCGTGATGCGGCCAAGAAACTGACCAGAGACACAGACGGAGACGGTCATCCGGATATCTGGGGGTTTATCAGTAATACCAGCCATGAGCTTTTGGACTCTGTCATCTACAGCTGGGGCGGCGGAGTTCTCGATTCGACGCAGCGGCAGAGCCGTCTTTGTGATCCGGAATCGTTAGAGGCTATTCAATTCATGGTAGACTTAATCCATAAGGATCGGGTGTCGGCTCCGCTGGGAACAAGCCCCTCTTTTGTCTCAGGCAGAGTCGGGATGTACATAGGCATATGTACTCTGATCGAATCTCTGCATGATACAAAAGCGGGTTTTGATTGGGATGTGGCCATGGTACCCAAAGGCCCTCAATCCAGGGTTATCTACGGCGGCCCCAACAGCATCGTAGTCTCCAAGATGACGGCTCATCCTGAGATCGCTTTTGATTTCGCTCGTTTCTTTGTCACCGAAAGGGAGGCGACTGAAATAAGGAAAGGGCGCATACCGGTCTATGTGCCTTTGGCCCGCAACCCTCAATGGTTGACCTGGAACAATCCTCCTGCTAACATGCGGGTAGTGCTTGAAAGTTCGCAATTTGTCCAGGGTGCCGACTTCGGTACCACAAAATGGAACGAATGGCGGTCCGTGGCTATGAACAATGCTTTAGCCCCGGCCTATCGGGGGCAGATTTCAGTAGCCGCTGCCGCTCAGAATGCTGCGCAAGTCATCAATCAGATCCTCGCCTCAACTACGTGTCGCCGTTGCCCATAGCGGACAGAGCGTCACAGAGCCTCGGAGGTATAGAAGGTAGGACGTGGAAACTACACTAGAACAACATGAGCACAGTCAAATAATGACAAGACCCCTGATGTGTAGACGGGGTTTGAAGAAAGGATCGATGTGAATAATGCTCCTCATTCGAAACGGCCGCGTCATCACTCCTATTCGAGTTATTGACCGTGGTGCCGTGCTTATCGAAGATGGCATCATACGCAGTGTGGGACCAGAAGATGATATCACAACACCCGCAGGCGCCGAAGTCATCGATGCCGGCGGTGCCTATGTGTCTCCCGGCTTCATCGAGACGCACCTCCACGGGGGAGGCGGCGGCGATATCATGGGGGCAACGACGGAGGATATTATCAGATGCGCCCAAGCCCATGCCCGGGGCGGGGTGACGGCGATGTTGCCTACGACGTTGGCCGCTCCGATGGAAGCCATTGTCCGAGCCCTTGAGGCGATTGAATCCGTGCAAGGCATGGAGTATGAAGGCGCAGCCATCGTGGGAGCTCACCTGGAAGGTCCCTACTTCAACCTGGCCCAAGCAGGTGCTCAGAATCCGGAGTTCATTAAGAATCCGAATCTCGAGGAGATTGTGCCGATACTTGACCGATTCCCCTTCATTCGCAGAGTCTCAGCCGCGCCGGAGCTTCCCGGGGCGCTTGAGCTGGGCCAAGAGCTGCGCCGCAGGGGAATTGTGGCTTCTATCGCCCACTCTGACGCTACCTACGACGACGTGATCAAGGCCGTTGAAAACGGCTATACGCATGCCACGCATGTATTTTCGGGTATGTCAGGACTTCGGCGCATCAATGCTTATCGCATCTCGGGAGTCATTGAATCCGTTCTTGTCATTGACGAGCTCACCACGGAGATGATCGCCGACGGTCACCATCTGCCTCCCAGCTTGATGCGTCTTGTGATCAAAGCCAAAGGACTCAACCAGGTGTGTGTAACGACCGATGCCATGGCTGCTGCCGGGCTTGATCCGGGATCCTATGAGCTGTATGGTCTGAAGGTTGTAGTTGAAGATGATGTGGCGCCCGAATTTGAAGTCAAACGGCGTCCCGGAAACTATGTGGCCAAACTTGCCGATCGCAGCGCTTTTGCCAGCAGTGTAGCGACCATGGATCAGGCCGTACGGACGATGACCGAATTGGTCGGCCTATCTGTCGTCGATGCCGTTAAGATGGCCACGTTGATCCCGGCCCGCATCCACGGTATGGCGCACGAGCGAGGCATGCTGGTTCCGGGGTTCGCCGGTGATGTCACCGTTTTTGACGACGGCATCCAAGTGCAAAAGACCATTGTGGGCGGAAAGGTTGTCTACTCACGTTCATAGGCCCATGATGACCATCTATATCTTTCAGAAAGCCAGTAGTTCAATGGCAGAGTGATCAAACCGCCCGGTGTCACGAAGGCAACCGGGCGATTCTCGTCTCAGGCTCGTAACGACAGATCAAGCCAGCACGTGCGTGTAAGACTTCCTCCGGCGCCGCGAGGAGGAGATCTATTGAGGTTCATTTTCGCGAGTGTACCGGGAAGATCTTCGGAATCACAAACCAAAGCTCGCCAGGTTTCGCAGCGGTAACGCTATGGACGGCGGTGGGTACACTGGGGGTGCTGGCCGGGCCTTGATGTACGACGTTCGGTACGAGCCCGCCGAACAGCTTCGTATAGATCCCTACGCCATCTTCCGCCGCCCTTTCGTTGTATCGACACGGAATCGGTGGGTCGGCTTGCATTTAAATATGCTTCAGAAAGAAAGGACACTTGCTACCAAGGATGTCAGCAGAAAATGACAAATATATCAATATGGCTTCACGAACAGGGCCGCACTCGTGCCCTGCAGTTTACTGCAAGGGGATGAAGAAAAGATGAAGCAGCTGAAGGTGTGTATTCTCGGACAAGGCCGAAGCGGTCGAAACATCCACGGCAGATACCTCTTGACGGACAAGGATAGATACAAGATTGTCGCCGTCGTCGATCCGCTTGAGGAGCGGCGTCAGCGGGCGGCAAAAGAGTATGGATGCGACGTGTACAGTGACTATAGGGACATTTTGGACCGCAAAGATTTGGATCTGGTGATCAATGCCACTCCGAGTAATCTGCACGTGCCCATTACTCTTGATCTGTTGAATCACGGTTTTAACGTATTGTGTGAGAAACCTTTGGCCCGCACGGTTGAAGAGGTTGATCGGCTCATCGAGGCGTCCCAAAAAGCCGGTCGTCTATTGGCCATCTTTCAGCAGTCAAGATACGCGCCTTACTTCCAGCAAGTCCGAAAGGTCATCGATTCCGGAGTTTTGGGCCGCATAATCCAGATCAGCATCGCATTCAACGGCTTTGCACGCCGATGGGATTGGCAGACAGTTCAGGCCAATTACGCCGGTAGTCTTCTTAACACAGGACCTCACCCGGTCGATCAGGCGCTCCAGCTCTTTGGCACGGACGTCATGCCCAAGGTGATCTGCTTCATGGATCGGGTCAACACGTTTGGCGACGCCGAAGACTACGTCAAACTGATTCTCCACGGAGAGGGTCGCCCGATCATCGATCTGGAGATCTCATCGTGCTGCGCCTATCCTTCCTTCACATATAACGTACAGGGCCAGTATGGCGGTCTCAAGGGCACGATGAAAGAGATGCAGTGGAAGTACTACCGTCCTGAAGAGGCTCCCGAACAGCAATTGATAACCACGCCTCTCTCTTCGGAAGACGGAAACCCCGCCTACTGCAGTGAAAAACTGAAATGGTACGAAGAGTCATGGACGGTGCCGGAGGAGCAAAAAGACCTCTTCAGCACGATCTCCGGAGGCTTCTACAACATGCTCTATAAGGTCCTTACCGAAGGAGCTCCGCTCGAGATCACACCGCAGCAGGTGCGGCAGCAGATCGCCGTGATCGAAGAGTGTCACAGACAGAATCCGCTTTCGCGCCAGTATCCTCCGTCGTTCTGACGTCCCGTCTCACGGAGCGGATTCTCGCAACGCAAAGGGGAGGTGTAAGCCTCCCCTTGCCTATGCTTGAGCTTCATAAAAAGCCAACGCATCGTGGCTGTTACCGGATGTTTTTACTCCTGCGTTACCTTGATATTGGAGAACTCTGCGGCGGTGCCGTTGGTACGCAATGAGATGTACGATCCGCTCTTGAAGGGGGCAGGATCGGTATAAGTGCCTATGAGCTCGCCGTCGCGGTAAATCTGCATCAAGCCGGTCTTCGTGTTGAAGACAACTTTGTAGGTGAGCTTATCGCCGACGGATACTACAGGCGTGGCGTAATCATTGACCTTGGGCAAAGATCCTCCGGAGGCCCGATACAGACGGATAAACTCTTTGTCTTGGAAGACGAGATACGAGTTGCCGCGGTTGTTGCTGGTGGCCTCATTGGCGAGGATGTGCATACCTGCCGCCGGCCCCAGGGAGAAGGTTGTCGAGTTGAACTTGACCGTCCACTCGTAGGTCAAGACCTCACCGGATTGAGCAACGGAAGCGTAGGCGTTGGTATTGGCGCTGCTGAGGTCGGTGTTCTTGATAACGTCACCTTCGACGCTCCATGTTCCCACGACCGACTTGAATTCATCAGGTTTTATTTCGGCGGCCAGTGCCTGAGCGGATACGAGCAAACAGGTGATCATTAGAATCTGCAACACTTTATTCCGGAGCGTAGCTCTCATCAAGAAATCCCCCTTTTGCATTATTCTTACTCTCTCCTTATTATTCGCTCTGAGCAAACCGTCTTCCTTCTTGCCGTGACTGGGGCGGAAGGTATCCATGTCGGCGACAGCGAATAACACATAAAGCCTATTTAACTAATGAAGCAGCCTGAGGAGGGAAGTGGAGCATGAGCAGGAAACAGAACGCTTTGCGTTGCATGGGATTTGTTTCCGTCTTATCTCTTGTTATCTTGTGCCTTGGAGTCGGCTTGGCGGCCCCGGTCACGGTGCAGATGATTGAGTTCGCCAGAGTTGATGAAGCCGAGTGGCAGCGAGCGGTCGTTGAGCGTTTCAACGCTTCCCGGAAGGACATTCAAATCGAGTTGATCAGTCTTGCGGGCTCAAACGTCCATACGAAGCCATTGACCATGATCGCCGCCGGAGCGCCTCCGGATATCTCCTATAACGACCCGTATCGCATCATTGAGTGGACTCATCAAGGGCTCGTGATGGATATTACGCCCTATCTCAATCGTGACCGAGCGGCGTTTTCCGAGTTCTTCGGTCCTCTTCTCGATCTGTACAAAGTGAACGACGGCAGATACGGCATTCCTATCGACTTGCAGGTCCAGGGCTTTTTCTACCGCGAGGATTTCTTCGATGAGGCCGGAGTGCCCTATCCGCGGGAAGGCATGACCTGGGATGATATCGCCAGGATTTCTCCGCGGCTGGTGGTACAAAGCGGTGACGGAGTCATCACTCGCTGGGCCATACGCTTTCCGCAGTTCTGGCACTGGTGGTCCATTCTTTGGCATCACGGAGCGGCATTTTTCGATGATGAGTGGAGTCCCAAGCGTTTCGTGGGTGACAGCACCGAGATGCGCGCCGGCCTCGAGTATATTCGCAGCATGATTCACGACAGGCAGGTCATGTCACCTAGGACCATATCGGGAACAACCGCCCCTAACTTGGTCGTGACCGGCAGCGTAGCCATGGCCATCGGTAACTCGCTTTACATGCAAGAGATGGTCCGGCTTGGACATGAAAGGCCGTGGGACGTGACGCGCCTGCCCTATGGTCC
>LFTP01000314.1 GCA_001513395.1 Clostridia bacterium DTU080 | reverse complement strand
TGGTGAAACTGTAACCTCCGCACCCGCCGCCGTAGATCGGGGCGATCTGTAGGTCATGCATCATGCTGCGCATGAAATCAAAGGCGGCAACCGTGGCCGGATCGGTGAGCCTCGAGCGCGTTCTGTCCTCGTTCAGAATCGGTGCACCCAACAACCTCGGCCAAAGCATCCAGGCGGTGGTTATATAGGTCGGTTGTAGGTTGAACCCGTAGCGCTCAGGGCAGGCTCCGCTTTTGACAATGGTCAGCTTTTTGGCCGCATCTATGAACATGTCGACATCCCAGCTATCGTCGGGGAAAGGAATCCCCCGCTCGGCGAAGTGATTGATGTTGTAAAAAAGAGCCGTGACCTGAAAGTCAGCGGGAATGCCCGTCCATTCGCCCGTGCGCGGATCGCGGGCTGCATGGAGGAAGAAGTAATGATCCAGGTTCAAATCACGTTCAACATAGGGGGTCAAGTCGGCCGTGGCTCCGTTGTAACGCCATCCCAAAGCCCGGCCCGCTTCGGCATACCAGACATCCGGTGCGGTGCCGGAGGCCAGCATGACGGCGATTTTATTGAAGAAATCGTTCCAGTCCATGCTCAGCGGGTCAACGTCAATATCCGGATTGTCACGGATGAACGCCTCGAGAATATCCGCACTGGCCAATGACGCACTGCCCGGAAGGCCGATGGTGAGTTTGACTTTCTGAGCAGTCCCGGATAGGGCCAGGAGCAAGGTGAGAAGTAAAACTACCAATCTGCCGAAAGTGCGTTGAGTCATATGCTTCTCCTCTCCTTAATATAGTGATACTAGCATATTAGACGAATATAGTGACAGATCCTCCTTAATAACCCAAAACTGGCCGGTATATCCATCAGTCAGCAAAGATATCGTTGGAAACAATTGAATCTCCAGTTTATATCTAGCTAAAGCACTAATAACAATAATCAGAGGTATGCCCGCAGGACTGAGATTGTACTGCATGCCCGCCCTTCCGCTGAACCGCTGGCTAAGCTGCGGGGTTAGTATAGTGATGCTTTCTCGGGATCATCTATGGGAAGCCACCGTTGTTGGGGAGGAAGGCCCAGCGGTATGGCGAAAACACACAAAATGTGAAGGAGGGATCGTCATGAGAAAGAGGGCGGTTTTGTTATTATTACTGTCTGTTTTCGGATCTATATCGTTTCTTCCGGCGGCTGCTTCAGATGAGGCTCACACTCCCTATTACACCTACCCGACTCTTGCGCTGAGCATTGAGGAGTTTTTCGCCGCCTTTGACTACGACAATCCGGCGCTGACGGCGATAGGCGCTGCTGTTGCTGACGGTGACTATGAGCGCGCCGCCAAGGAGCTGCACGCCTATATGGCGTCCAACAAAGCCGGCACACAAGAGCTCTTTGGGATCGGTCCGTTACGCTCGCATCCGTTTACGATCCGACTGCCTGATCCCGATCGCATTCTTAGAAGGGAGTACAGCCGATCGGGCGTGACCTATCGGTTCGAAGGAGACATCAACTGGATTTATAACCCTACCCGTGAACCAGGCTATCAGGGGGATTACGACAAAGAGTGGACGGCGTGGTTTACGAGATTCAACCAGCTGGCCACACTGACTGACGCCTACAGGCTGACCGGATACGAAGGATATGCTCGAGAGGCCATCTATCTCATCAAGCATTTTTTGAGTGTACTTCCGGTGCCTGTCGCCAAAGCGCCTTCGGTCGGCGAGGCCGACAGGCAGGGGCACGATCTGTATCTCATCTACAACGAACTGTCCACGGCTTCCAGGGCGTCGGCCTGGGTGCGAGGCATCCTTTCCTTGGTCGATTCTCCGCATCTGACGCCGGAAGATCTGGTCGTCATGCTAAAGGGCCTGTATGAGCACATGCTGCGCATGGAGCGTCATACTGCCGGCACGCCCAACTGGCGAGCGGTGGAGATTCGGGCCATGATCAATGCCACGGTGGCTTTCCCTGAGTTCAAGAAGTCACGGCAGTGGCGGGAGTGGGCGGTTGAGCGTCTGGTCAAAGAGATGGATGAGCAAGTCTATCCCGACGGTACACAGGTGGAGCTCGATCCGGGATACCATCACCTGACGATGAGTTCTTTTTACCAGAGCGTGGATTTGATCGCTCAAGCGGGCTTTGCCCTGTCTCAGGAATTCCTGGACCGGCTGGCGGCCATGGGTCGCTTCCCGATCAAGATCTCGCTGCCTGACGGTTCATTGCCTGCGTTCGGTGACCACAGCCAGACCACCGGTAGCCGCAGCTATCGCAACCACGCGGCGGCGGTGGCGCGGCTGACCCGGGATGAGGACGAGATTCTGTGGTATGCCACGGAAGGCAAAGAGGGTCGCAAACCGGCTTACGATTCGGTGGCTTTGGATTGGGCCGGCTACTATGTCATGCGCACCGGCTGGGAGAAAGATGATCTGTATATGGCCATCAAAGCGGGGCCCTTCGGTGCGGCTCACCAAAACGAAGATAAGCTGAGCTTCGAGCTGGCCGCCTATGGAGAGCGTTTCCTTGTCGATCCGGGTATGTACATCTACGATTCAGCCAATCCCTGGCGCAAGTACTTCGTCTCATCTTTGGCTCATAACACCGTCGTGGTGGACGGTCTGACTCAGTATCGGAGGGACGAAAGAGATCAGTGGGTCGCCACGGAGCCCAATGACGCCATCTGGATCAGCGAGCCCGACTACGACTACTTCAGCGGATACTACAACTCCGGCTATACCGATTTCACGCGCTATCCTTCGGGATCGAGTCAGCGGAAGCTGCGGGTCATCCATCAGCGGGATGTGTTGTTTGTCAAACGGGGTGTCTGGCTCGTCATCGATTGGCTCACCCCTGCCGATCGCAGCGAACACACCTACGAAGCTTTGTTCCAGAGTCTGCTGCCGATCGTCGAAACCGATCAAGGCTTCGTCGCGGGCAAAGGGGCGGGTTTGACCAGTGCGACGTTGGGCATCTATCCGGTCGGAACGGGACTCGAAAAGAGTGTGGTCAGCGCGCAAATGGAGCCGATCCGGCGCGGGTGGATCTATTCGGCTGAAAAAAGCCTGCAGCCGCTTCCGACCGCCGTCGTGTCTCAGAAGGCGGCCGGTAGCACGGCCCAGGCCTACTTCTTGCTCCCCGAGCGCGGTGACCAGCGACAGGTCAGCATTCGCACGTTAGATGTCGAGGGCGAGGCGGCCATCGGAGGGGTTCTTGAGACCGCCGACGGTCTGTCGATCACCTTTATCGCCCAAAAACGGCCCGGACAGACCGTATCCTACCGCGATTTGCAGACCGACGGCCGGTTGAAGGCCATCATCAGCGACGGAGAGAGCCGTGAGGTAATCGAGATCCCCGCCGTGGAATGGAAATACACGCCCTATGAAGACAGCGAATTCCAGTTGGCTGACGTTGAACTTCAGGATCCCGAGAGACTCGGTCTGTCACTGCTTTACGCCACGGATTTTGAGGACGCGCCGATCGGTCAGTTGCCCGAGGATTGGACATTGATCGTGCAGAGAAGATCTCCGGACGCACCGTACGTGATTGAAGCGCCGGAGGATATCGGTGCTCCTGGCGGTGAGCGCATACTGTTTTTGGGCCGGACTAAGGACACGAGTACAGAGACGTCATATGCCGCCATTGTCTTCCCGGCGGTCAAAGAGCGGCTGAGAGTTGAATTCGACATGTTCGTCACTTCCGGCC
>LFTP01000168.1 GCA_001513395.1 Clostridia bacterium DTU080 | reverse complement strand
CACGTCTATCGATACCGTCGATAGCGTCGATGTTCTTCAGGAGCCGTATGCGAGGCCCGCACATACGGTTCTGTGAGAGGGCTGACGCTCGCCTGATCAGCGAGCGTCACCCTACTCGATGATTAGCTCTCTGATCATCGTCACAACAGAGAATGCGCGGCTTTTTTCGCCGTTGGAAGAGACTGTTCTTGAGCGCCTTGAGATGACGGCGCTCGGCTCTTCCTGTTGGAGCGGGTTAGTGATAGACTGACAACAGCGCGTGTTTTTGCAGAAGGGTGGATCCGCATTTGGTCGATCATGAACTGCCGTCGGAGATTGCTCGACGGCGAACGTTTGCCATTATCTCTCACCCCGATGCCGGGAAGACGACCCTCACCGAAAAGATGTTGCTCTACGGTGGGGCGATTCACTTGGCCGGGGCAGTGAAGTCTAGGAAGGCGCAACGGCATGCTACAGCCGATTGGATGGAACTGGAAAAGCAGCGAGGTATTTCGGTCACTTCGAGTGTATTGCAGTTTGAATACGCGGGCTATGCCATAAATCTTCTGGATACCCCTGGACACCAGGATTTCAGTGAGGACACCTACCGGACGCTCATGGCGGTTGACAGTGTCGTTATGCTTATCGATGCGGCCAACGGGGTGGAAGAGCAGACACGCAAGCTCTTCGAGGTGTGCAGCCGGCGGGGATTGCCCATTTTTACGTTTATCAATAAGATGGATCGCTACGGTCGGCCGCCCTTGGACTTGTTGGCGGAGATCGAAGAGGTCTTAGGCATTCGCTCCACTCCGATCAACTGGCCCATAGGCATGGGATCGGATTTTAAGGGCGTCTACGACCGAGTGCATCGGCGATGTGAACTGTATCAACATATCGGTCACGGCGAAAAGCGGGTGCCGATGATATCAATCGAACCGGAAGACGACGCGCTGCGTGAGGTGCTCGGTAAAGAAGCCCACGATACGCTTGTGGAAGAGATCAGTCTGTTGGATGTGGCCGGGGATCCGTTGGATCTCGATCGGGTGAATAAGGGCGATTTGACTCCGGTCTTTTTCGGCAGTGCGCTGAACAACTTCGGTGTGCAATCCTTCTTCGACCATTATTTGGGCATGGCACCGCCTCCGTTGGGGCGTAAAATTGAAGATGGCGTTTGGGTGGAGCCAACGGACAGCGAGTTCAGCGCCTTTGTGTTCAAGATTCAAGCCAATCTCAATCCGGCCCACCGGGACCGCATTGCCTTTATTCGCATCGTTTCCGGGAATTTTGAACGGGGTATGAATGCCTATCACGTTCGTTCCCAGCGGCAGATCCGTCTTTCTCAGCCTCAACAGTTTTTGGCCCAGGAACGCTCTCTGATAGAGGAGGCTTATCCGGGTGACATTGTCGGGTTGTTTGATGCGGGCGTCTTTCAGATTGGAGACACTCTCACTGAGGGAAGCACCATGCGATTCGTAGGCATTCCGCACTTTTCCCCGGAGAGGTTTGTTACGGTGAGATTGAAAGATGCTATGAAGCGAAAACAGCTGGTGAAAGGATTGGCTCAGCTTTCGCAAGAAGGAGCGATTCAGCTGTTTCGCCCGGCGGGATGGGGGGCCACCGATACGATCGTCGGCGCCGTGGGTGCGCTGCAGTTTGACGTAATGCACTACCGCTTGAAACATGAATACGGTGTCGATGCCCACTTAGAACCCGCTCCGTATCAGGTGGCTCGATGGGTCCAAGGAGATGTTGACCCTAAGCTGTTGGAGAGTCGGGACAGCGTGAGCGTGTTCGATCGTTTCGGACGTCTGGCAGTACTATTCACCAGCGAGTGGGCTCTGCGCTGGGCGGAAAGGAACTATCCCGACCTGAGATTTGAGGACACCGCGTCGATTATCGGGGAGGAGGCGGAATGGATAGCCGCGATGAGATAAGCGTCTATCAGCGCTGGTTTGAGGGGAGACTGGAATGGCCATAGTCGAAAAGAGGCTTGTGAAGCGGATAAACTGGATCTTGGTTGGCGGGGTATTGGCCATCCTATGTATCGGGTTGTTCACTCTGTATTCGGCCACCCGTCATGCAACGTCCGATCCGTTTTACTATGTCAAACGACAGCTGATAGCCGTCGCTATCGGCACGGTCGGGGCCATCATCGTCTTTCGAACTGATTATCATATCTATCGACTTTATACGAGGCATTTCTATTGGGCCGCCGTCGGCAGTCTGTTGCTAGTGCTCCTCATAGGCCGCCGCGCCGGTGGAGCTCAAAGCTGGTTCAGACTCGGTGCCTTTCAGCTGCAGCCCTCTGAATTCGCCAAGTTGGCTTTCATATTTGTTCTGGCTGATCAGCTGGAAAGCCACCAGGGTGGCTTTGAGCGCATACGCGATTTTCTGCCCATATTGATTTCAGCTGCCGTACCTCTGGGCTTGGTGATCCTACAACCGGATCTGGGAACGGCCTTGGTGTTCGCTTTTATCTTGATGGCCATGTTGTTTGTTGTGGGCGTGCCGGCAAGGGTTTTTGGCACGATGGCGGCCGTAGTGATTCCGATACTCCCCCTGGCGTATCATTTTGTTCTGCGTCCCTATCAGAGGCTGAGGCTTTTGATCTTTCTCAATCCCTGGGCTGATCGCCTCGGGGCCGGTTACAACGTCATCCAGTCCTCAATCGCCATCGGAGCAGGCCGCTTCTTCGGCAAGGGGTACTTGAGGGGAACACAGGCGCAGCTGCGTTTTTTGCCCGCCCATCATACCGACTTCATCTTCTCGGTATTCGCTGAAGAAAACGGTTTTGTCGGCTGCGTGATTCTTCTCGGGCTGTTCCTATTGATCTTCCTGGACACGGTGAGGAGACTGCCCACAAGCTACGATCGTTATGGGATGTTTCTAACCACCGGTTTGTTGGCCATGTGGACCTTTCACGTCTTCGAAAACGTGGGCATGGCTCTCGGCGTCATGCCGGTGACCGGTATTCCGCTGCCGTTCGTCAGCTACGGAGGCAGTGCCATGATAGTCAATCTGACAGCCGTGGGTTTGGTGGCCAACGTTCAGGCCCGTAGGAGTGGGGTGCTGTTTTGAAGCGATATTTCGCCGCGAAGCAGTAATCCCCACACTGGCACGTCCGCATCTCGACTCGAGTCATGACATCACATACACGGATAATGCTCTATTTGTGACAGGCTGCGGAAGTGCTGACTTCCCACACCCACATCATAGGAATTTCACCTTCTTTGACGAAAGATGACATAGCCCTTGTCATCAAGCAGACTGTATTGCGGCGGGGCGGATGAACCTGCTTACGCTATGTAATCGTCAACTCCACGTCGATACAGACAAGGAGGTCATGCGATGCAATCCGTTCTTGATGTCTGTCAGCCTAGGCGAGAGATTCTCGCCGGTACGTTCAACCCTGAGGTCTTTACGGCCTCGCTTTCTCCTATTATCGATTTTTATCGCACCGGGAGCGGAAGGCTGGACGATGTTTATACAGATGCCAGGCTTTTTTTTAGTGAAGCGACCTACCCGACCCAGGGGATGCGCACAACGTTAAATGAGGTTTTCGCCCGTATAGCCGGTAGCTTCAGTGTCCCGGCTATTCACCGCTTAGAGACTGCTTTCGGTGGAGGAAAGACACACACCCTTATTGCTTGTACGCATATCGCGTTTAAAGGGCGTCAGCTACAAGATGTAACCGCCGACCTTATCGACAGCAGTCTGCTGCCCGAGCCTGGAAGTGTAGCAGTGGTTGGAGTGTCCGGTGACGAAATCCCGGTTCACAAACCCCAGGGCACGTCGCTGGTTCCCTACACGCTGTGGGGGGAGATTGCCTATCAGATGGGGGGCGAGGAGCTTTACTCTCAAGTCGAGGCAGAGGCCTCCTCGTATGCCGCTCCGGGCAAGACCTATTTCGACAAGGTTTTGGGTGGGCGCAAAGCTTTGATCATGCTGGATGAGTTGGCGCAATATGCTGCTCGTCTTGACGCGGCGCGGTCTGACGGAGCGAGTCAGTTGAGCGCCTTTCTCATGGCCTTGCATGGCTATGCGAGGAACAATCCGGGGATTGCTATCGTGCTCACTTTAGCCAGTGCCTCAGATGCCTTTGCCAGGCAGACGGAACGCCTTGCGCAGCTCATCAGTCAGGTTCGGGGTGAGAAGGTTAGCGAAGACGATGCTCTAGGCATTGGAGAGCGGGCGGTTCGCAGTGTGGCCAGTGTAGTGGCCCGTGATGCCGTGCAGGTAATCCCAGTGCACGGAACGGAGATTTCATCCGTCTTAGCGAAGCGCCTGTTTGTCTCCATTGATCGTCAAGTGGCCCGAGCGGTGGCAGATGAGTACATGCAGATGTACCGGCGTAATTCGGAGTCGTTGCCTGACGAGGCATCGTCCGAGGATTTTCGTGACCGGATGGTGGCTACCTATCCTTTCCATCCTACGCTGGTGGATTTTCTCAATCGTAAGTTGGCCGTTGCCGAGAACTTCCAAGGAACACGCGGTGTGCTGAGAGTTCTTGCTTTGGCTGTGAGGAGTCTGTGGGAGAAGAAGCAGGCTGTGCCTATGATTCATGCTTGCCACCTCGATTTGCGCTCGGATCGAGTCGTGAACGAGATTCTGGGTCGTACCGGCAGCTCTGACCTCATGTTTGTACTCAACGCTGACGTGGGGAGTGTGGATACTGGTTCCCTTGAGGGCCGTCGCAGCAACGCGGAAATGGCTGACCTGCGAAACCCCCATCCTCAAGGGTTTCCCATGTACGAGTACACGTGGAAGACCGTCTTCTTACATAGCTTGGTTGGGCGCTCTGAGGGAGTGGAATCGAATATTCTCGGGCTGACCGAGTCCGAAGCGTTGTTTGCTACGTCTTTTCCGGGTCTGACACCACCTCAAGTCAGAACGGCGCTGGAGGAGATCTCTGCCAGTGCGTTCTATCTGCGCTTCGACCGAGGGAAGTACTTCGCCAGTGAGGAGCCTACTATCAACAGTGTCCTGGCGCGCATTCGGCGCTCCATCAGAACAGAAGACGTGCGCGCCTTGCTAAACGGGACGGCGAGGAAGATCATCAAAGGCAGCGGGTCATTTCACGTGGAGCACGACGTTTTGCTTCCTGAGCACGTGCCGGATAGCAAGAACAGACCGATTCTCGGAGTGGTTCCGCCACATGCGGAAAGCGTTGATGTAGAGGCCATCATTACCACGGTCGGTTCCAACCGACCTCGGATTCAACAGAACACCGTTATACTTCTAGTACCCGAGACGGTATCAGTTAAAAAAGACATAGAGCAGCTTGAGCTGCATCGAGAGCATCCAACGCGTCTTTCTGAGGCTAGACAGCGACTTGAGGAACTTGCCCGCCAAGTACGTGCGATCCGACTCCTTGTCGAGGATCCGCAGCGCTACGGTGTTAATCCGGCGCATTTGGAAACCTCGGATTTCAGGCAGCGTCAAAGTGAAAGGGAGAACGCGTTGTTGACGCAGGTGGCTACGGCCTACACGCGCTTTTTCTACGCGTCTGCCAGCGGTAGCATCATCCATAGAGATATCCGAACTGCGGGCGGAGAAGGCGGTATCCCATTCTTTGAACTGATTCGCAATACCCTCATTGAAAACGATGAGCTGTTAACGAGTCAGCACACCACGCAGGCAGACTTGATGAATATGCAGCAGTTGGTGTTCAGGCATCGCGATGTGATTAGCCTCCAGGATATGTTGAACAACCTCTACTGTCTGCGCAATTGGCCCATGCTTGAGAGCCCCGAAGTCTTGGAGCAGATCGTACGTGCAGGGGTCCAAAAAGGTGTTTGGTGCGTCTTCCGTATGGGAGGAAGTACAAGCGACAGGCCCGAGGAGTTCTATTACGAAAAGAATGAGGTGTCGATGAGTGTCACCCTGCTAAAGGGCGACTACTCGTTGATATCCGTACAGGGGACAAAACAACGCGGTTGGATGGATCCCGTACGACCGAAAGTGGATCTCCGTCGGGCCATCGGTGAGGTAATGAGACATGCCTCTGTCGCTCGTGTGAATGATGTCATTCGTATCTTAATGGAACGGTACGAAGGCATATCAGACCAAGATATTCTGGGGGCTATGCAGGATCTTGTAAAAGACAGCTGGCTCATTGCCTATCGCGGGGAGCTTGAACCGCTTGAGAAGCCGCAATTGATGCATGGCTCTGACGCAGACTGGTATGTGCCCGATGATGACGACGTATTGTTAACGCGGGATGAGGCGCGACGGAAAGGCTGGCTCGGTGAACTCGGTGAAGAGGAACGAGAAGAGCGGCTGAGTTTCACGGGCTATGAGGCTGTGAAGCGCTTAAAACCTTTAGTGCACCGCCTCGGGGCCATCTACAGCAGAGGGGCCAAGACGACCATAAACGGGTTAGGTCTGGATGAGATAGTCCTTCCTGACGGCGGTACGTTGACTGTTCGTCTGCATGAGGTGACTCCGCAGTCGATGAAAGCGCTCGAAGAGCTTTTTGAGGTGCTGGGAGCCATTCTGCAATATGCGGAACTGCGAGATGGGTACATCGAGATACGCGCTGTTGATGATGGGTGTCCGTTGGTGCATGAGCTTAAGAACGAGTAGGACGTGAGGCGAAGCTATGACAGATAAGGGTTCTCGATTGGAAGAGGCTTATAAGAAGCGTATCAGGTCACTGGTCAGAGAGGCTCCGTGGGTTCTGCGTGTCACGGAGTATGCGGGAAAGCCCGTTCCGGTTGTCGTGATTAAGGAGAGGATCCACATAGAGGAACAACAGGAGGGAGAAGCAACAACCGCATCCCGGAGAGTCTTGCGCAACAGTGGCCTCATCTATGGACCGTCGCTTCGCCGATGCCTTCCCGTGATTAGGGGGATTGTCAGTAAGGTCTGCGATCCAGCGGGCATTCCGTTGGAGCTGTCGCGGTTTATCGGTAACGGACGCATAGACTTTCGTGGCAACCTTCCGTTGGATGACGAGGCGGGAGTTAAACTCGCCCTCATATTCAAGCTGCAAGAGCGATTGAGGGATCTCGATCGCGTGGAGCTGATCGCCCGGCGCGTGGAGCGGTTTAGTAGGGAAGAGGCGCATTATTGGCTCACCCGCTCCACTCAATTC
>LFTP01000120.1 GCA_001513395.1 Clostridia bacterium DTU080 | reverse complement strand
TGTGTATAAGAGACAGGGCAAGCAGGGATGCTCACGGCCGAGCCGCTGCAAGTGCTCACGCACCCGGGTCGTGATGACACCGCATTCGGCCTCGGTGACCTGATCCAGCACGATCACTGCATCAACCTCACGGATCAAGGCATTCAGGCTGCGGATCACTCGCTCTTCAAGCGCGGAAGGCGTCGGTGTCCGGTTCTTGATATCCAGGCGATTGATCTCGCGTTCGCCTCGGGCTTCGCGCACCATGGGTTTGACGTACGTCGGCGTGGCGCGATCATCAACAACGATAAGATGATCTGTTATCACCCCTGTCTGCCGCAGAGCCCGCCGCAACTCATAGCCCTCGCCGTCATCACCGATGATGCCCAAAGAAAAAACATGCCCAACACCCAAGGCTCTCAGATTATTGGTTACCGTCCCGGCCGCTCCCGCTGCCGGGCGTTTTTCCACGACCTGATAGGCCACCAGCCCGGTCTCCAAGGATGGCTCATCGAGTGCGGGATCAATGATCAGGTATCTGTCCAAAAAGTAGTCTCCGATCACGAGTACCGAAAGCTCCGGCAAACCGGCCAGGATCCCTTGTAACCGTTCCCGAGTCAACACAGCCTCTCATCCCCCTGACAGACTAGCCTTTGAGCAGTTTTCCGGCCAGATTTCCCAATGTGGCCCGGTGATCGCCGCGCAAGTAGAAGCTCTCTCCGCCGTCAGCCACGGTGCGAACCAATATGGTCTTCCACGGACGGAAGTAGTAACGGTAATCTGATTTTTCCGGCTGCAGGCGCGCCTCGCCGGTATCGATGGGGACCAAATCTCCCACTACGGAAGTGAAGTGTGCGATGCGTTTGTCCTGCTGAGAGGCCACATTGCGCGCCATGGCCAAGGCCTTCAAATAAACCTCGGGCCCGGTGACCGCGGATCCGAAGTTCAAAAAGACACCGCCCTCAAGATTGGTGACTGATTGGGTGAAAATAAGAAAGTCCCGATAGGAGCTCTCGCCAAGGGCCGCTCCGTCACAAGACGGATGCTCATGGATGATGTCACTGCCGATGCCGACATGCACGGTCACCGGAACCTGCAGACGATAGCCCGCGGCAAGCAGACTTATGTCGCGGTAGGGAAATCGCTCTTCTTCGATCATCTTACCTACAGCCTCACCGAAACCAAGTCCCTCTTTAAGACCTTCTTTGACGGCTTTGTTAATCAGCCCTGTTTCGGTCCACAGGCCGAATTCACCCGTGCGGATGTAGCGAGCCACGCTCTCGGTTGTCGCGCCGATCAGTGCGAATTCGAAATCGTGGATAGCTCCCGCCCCGTTTAAGGCAAAATGCGTCACGTATCCCTGACGCATCAATTCAATGAGAAACCGCGACAGACCGCATCGAATGACATGGGCGCCCATCATCAAGATCACGGCAGCGCCTTTTTGCCGGGCGGCAACAATCCGTTCGGCGATGATATCCAGATTCGGATCGTTATAAGGAGGCAAAGGATCATCCAACTCTAAAACGGCACTGAGATCCAGATCATGTACGCGCTCGGCGAGAGGCCTGAGACGCAACCGACTGCGATCAAACTCAGGGAAAGGCACGGAGCACCTCCTACACCGGTTTTTTGGGCTCACGGAAACAGATACTCCATGAGTGTCTGCGTCTGCGAAAAATCGGGAATGATGATATCAGCCCCGGCTCGGATCAAACGTTCACGCTTCCAAAGGTCTACTCCTTCCCGATGCAGTTCATCGGAGGCCAGTCCCACCGCAAACCCGCCGACCGCTTTCACGTTCTCGATCTCCACAAAACCGTCGCCCACGCCCAAAAGATGCGGACCGGCAAGTTTATGCTCGGCAATCATCCGTTCAATGACTTTCGCCTTGGAAAACAGATGATACTGATCCAAAGCTCCGTAGATACCGCCGTCAAAAAACGCCGATACCCCCAACAGCTCGGCCTCGGCGAGCACATACACCTCATCGGTGCCGCTCGCTAGATAAAGCTTGATCCCTCTTGAACGCAAGGCGGTGAGAAAATCCAGTACACCCGGGACAAGCAGCTCATCCGGAGCGATGCGGCCATCCTTCAGTCCCTGCAAGCGGTGATCAATGCGTTCCAGAAGGCGTCTGTGATACTCATTCTTGTATTCCAAAGGATCCAGGGGTTGTCCGCCGCGGCGACGAATCTCTTCTGCCAAACGGATACATTGATATATAGTCTGTTTCCCGGTCAACTCATCGACGAAATCGCGCACATAGCAGGCTGTCTGCTCTTTCGAAGCCTCGCGATCCACCTGCAGAAGCAACTCGGTGAAATAGGGGACCATGACCTCTTGCCAGCCCTGGCGAATGAGACTGACAGTCCCGTCAAAATCGAACAATGCGGCCTTAAACTGACCTCTCGTAACATCATCACGGATTACTTCTATGCTCCATCCGGTGCCGGTACTGCCCACGGTACGACCTCCGAATTGCCGTTTTCGCATACATCCGCCCGTTTTGCATTGGCTTTAAGAAAAGTATCGACCAAAGCTGACACCGGTGTCAACCATTTCCTGGTAGATCTGGAAGCATCGGTCTCTATACTGTATCATAGAGGAGATCACATATCGAATGCCATGGAACGGATCTCAAAGGGGGAATAACCGTGTTTCAACGCATTGCTGGCTCATTAGTCTTGATCTTGCTGCTTGCTACCGCTGCCGCATCCGCAGGCACCATCCGCGGCGTGTCCGGACTGATTGAGATTCCAAGCGCTGACTCCTTAGCGGCAAACTCGATTGAGGCAGGGGTGCATTTCATAGACGGTAAACCGGCCATGTCGATCAGCGCAGGGCTTGCTTCCCGGTTGGAGGTAGGGCTGAACACGGATCCCAAAGACACCGATTTAAACGTGACTATGAAAGGTGTCGTACTGGTCGAGACGCGCGAGAATCCTGGCATGGCCATTGGCTACGACAGCGGATCGCTGTATTTTGTTTTGAGCAAAGCCTTTAGCGGTGTCAGAGGACACATCGGTTTTGGTAACGGCCGCTACGGAGGGGTGTTCGGCGGTATATCCGTTCCTCTTAATCCTGTGACTGTGGCCCCGCGCGGTCAAGTTCGTCCGACCACGCTGTTGTTGCTGGAGCATAACGGGCGCACCCTGAGCGCGGGAGTACGCCTGGGTCTTTCTGCCAACCTGAAAGCTAATTTGGCTATCTTGGATTTGAATAAAGCCGTCATCGGCCTCACCTGGTCCACGCAGCTATAGGCATATCACGCTTGCGTTCCCGGCCGCCGAAAGGCGGCTTTTTTGTCGGAAGGAATCCACAAACAAAGCGTGAAAAGTGAGAAAGCGCGTTTATCTAACCGACCTTCCCGGAGGAGGAGAGTACCCTGTCCGCCTCAGATCGTTCTGTATTGCGCGAGTTGGCCGTCCGTTATCTTGAGATTTGCCACGATCCGGCTCAGCAACAAAAGCGTCAGCTTTGGCGTCAGCTGCACAACCTTGAGTCCACGCCGCCTTTGATCTATGTCCGGGCCTTTGCCTGGTCGGAAATGCCGGAGAGCAAATGCGTCTGTACCGATCCCCTTTTTCGCAGCGTTGAAAACTTCTTCCGGCAATCGCTCTTTCGCTACGGTTTTGGTGACGACTTCATTTTCGAGCCCTGGGTCAACGTAACGGCAGTCTATCGTTGCCAGGGTTGGGGCGTCGAAGGAACTCGGCGGTATTCGGACGAGCCTCGCGGCTCATGGAAGATGGACTATCCGATCAAAACCTATAGCGATCTGAACAAGCTGCGCTCGCCCTGGCACGAGATCGACGAGGAAAAAACAGCGGCCAAGGCCGACCGACTGCAGGACGTGATAGGAGATACTATCACCGTCAACGTGGTAAGAGGTCCGGCTTACACCATGTGGACGGGAGATATCTCGACCGAGTTGGGTCGTCTGCGCGGCATAGAGCACTTCATGCTCGATATGTATGACCGCCCCGAGGATTTGCACCGCCTCTGTTCTTTCTTGGGAGAGGGAGTGCTGCGTACACACGATCAGGCAGAAGCAGCCGGAGATTGGGATCTGTCGTGTCATCAAAACCAGGCCATGCCTTACGCCAAGGAGCTGCCTGATCCGGCCCCTAATACAAGAGGTGTGTCACGCAAGAGTCTATGGTATTACATGGCTGCCCAGGAGTTTACCACCGTCTCTCCCAAGATGCATGAGGAGTTCTTGCTTCGCTACCAACTGCCCATTCTCCAGCACTTCGGACTCACGGCCTATGGTTGCTGTGAAGATCTCACACACAAGATATCCATGCTTCGACAGATTCCCAATCTCAGGCGTATCGCCGTCGCCCCGGCCGCCGATGTGGCTTCTTGTGCCGAGCAGATCGGCACCGACTACGTAATCAGCTATCGACCCAGTCCGGCCGATATGGTTGGCTACGGCTGGGACGAGCAGCGTGTTCGCGCCATTCTCAAGAAGGATCTCGATGCCCTGCAGGGCTGCCTGTTTGACATCACTTTGAAGGACGTGGAGACCGTACAGTATGATCCGAGCCGAATCCGCAAATGGGTGCGGATAGTCCGGGAAATGACCGGGACAGCATGATCCTTCACCTGGCCGTTCCTTCTCGCAAGGCTTTGCTTATCTCCATGAACTCGGCTTCCAGCTTGGCCATCTGCTCTTCATCGGGACAGCTGCTCAGTTGTGCCGCCAGCCAGGCTCGCCTGTTCTCCAAAAGCAGGCGCTCCTCGTCCGAAAAAGCCCGGCGTTCTGACGAGGCCTTGGCTTTGCTATTGCGAGTCAGATATTCTTCATACGTCCCCGGATACAGCAATACCTTCGAGTCTCTGATAGCCAGAATCTTATTGCAGACGTTTTTCATCAGGTAACGGTCATGGGTGACGACGATCATGGTCCCCTCATAGGCCAGCAGCGCCTCTTCGACCCGTTCTCTGGCCGGTATGTCGAGATGATTGGTCGGCTCGTCAAGGACGAGAATGTTGTAGTCGCTGAGCAGCAGTCTGACGAGGGCTACCCGCCGGCGCTCTCCCTCGCTCAAAACGGACAACGGTTTATCCCACTCGCTTGGAGAGAACAAGAACAAAGCGAGCATGTGCCGGACCCGTTGATGATGCTCAGTCGCTATGCGGCCCAGGACACTCAAAACGCTGTCAAGCACGCTTGTCCGGTCGCGAAGATGATCAAG
>LFTP01000189.1 GCA_001513395.1 Clostridia bacterium DTU080 | reverse complement strand
ATCTTGGATCAAGTCCCCGACTGCGCAAGTACTCTCTGGCTTTTTCTCCGCCCGGTCCCAGCAGAACCCGCTGATAGAAAGAACAGGCCAATTCATTAACTTCGATAAGATCCCGCCGTAAACGTGCTTCCGGCGAATCTTCGACTCTTTTCGCGGACGACATCTCCAACCCGGCCTTTTCGGCCAGGAAAGCCAAAGCCTCACGAAATGTCAGTCCTTCCATCTTCATTACAAAGTCGAAGACATCGCCGCCGGCTTTACAGCCGAAACAATAATACAAACCCTTTTGCGGTTCGACATGAAAAGACGGGGTCTTTTCATGGTGAAACGGGCACAGACCGACCCAGCTTCTACCGCTTTTGCGTAGCTGCACATACTCCCCAAAAACCCCAGGGAAACTCAATCTAGCGAGAATCTGCTCTCTAACGCTCGCCGTCACGCTCCCCACCTCATACAGCTACCCAAAAAAGCTTCACACCTTCAGATTTCTGCGAAGCCGCTTCTATCTCCTGCTCCCGGTTAACAGGCTATAGGAGAGCCCGCACCCCCTACCTGGCGCGGGCTTTCCACGGCCATACGTAGTTCTTGGTCTCATCCAGCGCTTGTTTGCGCCGCGTCTGTTAACGAGGATTGTCGATATTAGCCTGCGCCGCTGCCAATCTCGCTATGGGCACCCGGAAAGGTGAGCAGCTGACGTAGTCCAACCCTGCCCTGTGGCAGAAGTCTACGGACGCCGGATCACCGCCGTGCTCGCCGCAGATTCCTATCTTCAGCTCGGGTCGCGTCTTGCGCCCTTTTTGCACGCCGATCTCCACCAGCTGTCCGACTCCCTCTTCATCCAAGACCCGGAAGGGATCCTTCTCGATGATACCGTTCTCAATGTAGAAGGGCAGGAACGTACCGGCATCGTCGCGGCTGAAACCGCAGCCCATCTGGGTGAGGTCGTTGGTTCCGAAGGAGAAGAACTCAGCTTCCTCAGCGATCTTGTCAGCGACCAAGACGGCACGGGGGACCTCCACCATCGTTCCGACCTTGTAGTCGACCTCGACACCGAACTCAGCCATGACCTCCTTGCCGACCTCTACGACATGGGCCTTCAGTATCTTGAACTCATCTTCGAAGCCGACCAAGGGAATCATAATCTCCGGCAAGACATCGATGCCCTCTTTCTTCAGCTGGCAAGCAGCCTCGAAGATGGCCCGAGCCTGCATGCGATAGATCTCCGGATAGGTGACACCCAAACGACAGCCTCTGTGACCGAGCATCGGGTTGAACTCCTGCAGACTGGCCACGCGGTCTTTTACCGTCTGCAAGGAGACGCCCATGGACTTCGCCAACTCGGCCTGTGTGGCCTCATCATGCGGCACAAACTCGTGGAGAGGCGGATCGAGCAAGCGAATGGTGACCGGCAGGCCCTGCATCGTCTTGAGGATCTCGTAGAAATCCTGTCTTTGCATCGGCAAAAGCTTCGCCAGAGCCTTCTCGCGCCCTTCGGCATCGGAAGCCAGGATCATCTCACGAACCGGCTGGATCCGACCCTCACCAAAGAACATGTGCTCGGTACGGCACAGACCGATTCCTTCAGCGCCGAAATTCCTGGCCACTTCCGCGTCATGCGGCGTGTCGGCATTGGTGCGCACACCCAGAGCACGGAACTCATCGGCCCACTCCATAAGCTTGCCCAGATCATCGGTGATCTCGGGCTCGACCAAATCGACCTGACCCAAAATCACTTCGCCCGTCGTGCCGTTGAGAGTAATCCAGTCGCCCTCATTGACACGTTTATCGCCGACCATCATATAGCGCTCGGCCTCGTAGATCCGCGCATCACCGCATCCGGCTACGCAGCACTTGCCCATACCGCGGGCCACTACGGCGGCGTGGGAGGTCATACCGCCGCGAGAGGTGAGAATACCTTCCGCCACGTGCATCCCGCCGATGTCCTCAGGAGAGGTCTCGGAGCGCACCAAAATGACCCGCTTACCGTCTGCTACCCAGGCCTCAGCGTCAGCCGCCGTGAAGACCACTTGGCCGACCGCCGCTCCCGGTGAAGCGGGCAGACCTTTGGCCGCCACGTCGACCTTGGCTTTGGGATCGATCATGGGGTGCAACAGCTGATCCAGCTGCTCCGGATCTACACGCTTGACGGCCGTCTTCTTGTCGATCAGACCCTCGGCGACCATCTCGACAGCGATGCGCACGGCGGCTTGAGCCGTTCGCTTACCCGCACGGGTCTGCAACATATAGAGCGTACCTTTTTGAATGGTAAACTCTACGTCCTGCATCTCTTTGTAGTGCTGCTCCAGTCTATGCCTGATGGATTCAAGCTCCTCGTATACCTCAGGCATCTCCTTCTTGAGCTCGCTGATGGGAAACGGCGTGCGGATACCGGCTACCACGTCTTCGCCCTGAGCGTTCATGAGGTACTCACCGTAGAAGACGTTCTCACCCGTGGACGGGTTGCGCGTGAAGGCTACGCCGGTACCGGAATCCTCACCCATGTTACCGAAGACCATGGCCTGCACGTTGACGGCGGTGCCCCAGTCACCGGGAATGTCGTGAATCTGCCGATAACGCACGGCCCTGGGATTGTACCAAGAATTGAAAACAGCGTTGATAGCAGCCTTGAGCTGCTCCCACGGATCTTCGGGGAAGGGTTTGCCGGTCTTTTCCATGACCAAAGCCTTAAACTTACCCACCAGTTCCTTCCAGTCTTCGGCGTCGAGTTCCGTGTCCAACTCGACTCCCTTTTCATCCTTCTTGGCCTCAATCAGAGCCTCGAACTCAGCGTGCTCAACACCGAGCACGACATCCGAGAACATCTGCACGAAACGACGATAGCTGTCATAGACAAACCGAGGATTACCCGTCGCTTCGATCAGTCCGGCAGCCGTCACATCGTTGAGACCGAGATTGAGTACGGTATCCATCATTCCGGGCATGGAAACACGTGCTCCGGAGCGGATACTAAACAGAAGGGGGTTGTGCGGATCGTTGAACTTAGAACCCATGACCGCTTCGACCTTGGCTATGTTCTCCCGCACCTGCTCTTCAAGTCCCTCAGGCCACTTGTTTCCGTTGTTGTAGTACTCGATGCAGACCTCGGTTGTGATTGTGAAACCGGCAGGGACTCGGATACCGAGTGACGCCATTTCAGCCAAGTTAGCGCCCTTGCCGCCCAACAGGTTCCGCATCTCGGCGCTTCCTTCGGTTTGGTCTCCACCGAAGAAGTAGACCATCTTCTTCACGCTCATGTACACAGCCTCCCCTTCTGCGCCGGCACCGGCCGGTGCCGCACAGTCATCATCTGGTTCTGTTGTTATCCGACATATGTTGTTGTCGCGCTCTGAGCCTCGGAACATCCTGTGAGCCGAAGCGGGATTTTGTCGAAGTCCGGCATTACGCCCCCAATTCTTGCCATGAAAACCTCACGTACTGTTCTCCACAGCGGAGCGCTCCTCCTGCTCAGGAAACGGCTTTCCGGCCACCTATTTTGTCAATTTTTCGTTACGGCCGCCTTTCTGCGGCCAATCTACAGGGCATCGTAGTCAAAACTCACAGTGGCGGGGGCTTCATCACGGCGCTCAAGTTCAACCGTACAGCGCCCGAGAAGACAGACTGCACTGCCCAAGAGAGCCAAATGGGGTGAGATCACGGCGCCGACCACTCCGGCCGTCACCGGCAACTCAGCCACTGTCTCGCCGTCTCGCTTGATGCGGATTTTTGTCACATTACCCTTTTTGACCAGTTCCTTGACCTTTTCGACCAGCTCACGGCCTTTGGCCTCAAAAGTCCCCTGTCGGCTTTGAGCACCGCTTCTTTGTTCATGAAAGATCAAAGCCTGGAGCACATCACCGTGAGCCTCATCCAAAAGACTCGCCGCTTCAGCATATGACAGGTCAGTTCGCTCCCGGATCATTTCGACTTTTGTCAAACGATCTGCGGTTTCCACTCTGCTCCTCCCTTCCTTCGCGCTGGCCGGGCAACCGGATGGACCGAAGAAAATCCCAAGCCTCCAAAGGGGCTTCCAATCTGTACTCAAAGGTTTGCTTCAGCAACGCCTCCATGGCCGCGTCTTCTGCCTCAGTCAAGCGGAATGCGGCCAGCCGCGAAGACGGTGCCCGCAAAAGAAACCGCATTGACTGCCAGACAGCCCCGCCAATGGATGTGGCTTGAGGATCGATATGTGCACAAGAGGGACAAAGAAGGCCGCCTTCAGCTATGCTATACATCAGCGTCACTTGCTTGCCCGCCACAAAAGGATGACGGCATCGCACACCTGTCTCTTATACACATCTCCGAGCCCACGAGACTA
>LFTP01000096.1 GCA_001513395.1 Clostridia bacterium DTU080 | reverse complement strand
ACGGCTGCTGGATCGGCCCTTCCGATTTGGCATTGTCGCTGGGAGTTGAAGAAGGCCATCCGATGCATGAAAAGGCGATCCTACAGGTATTGGAGGCCTGCCGGCAGACAGGAAAGGTTCCGGGCATCTGTGGAGTCGGACCCAAGAATAAGTGGCTTGAAGCCGGATTTCTCTTCGTTACTGTCGGATCCGACAGCGGATGTATTTCACGGGGAGCCTCCTCTTTGGTCCAGTCTGTCGAAGGTCCCTGGAATGCTTGAGAATCGTCATAGAATGCATGGGAGTGATTGCTCATGAGTGCCCCGAGAGTGGTCTTGCTGCGCAAACGTCCGGGAGAGATCGAAAAAGAGATCTTTGGCCGGGCCGGGATCACGATTGATTCCGTCACTGCGGACGAACTGCAAGATGGCATTCCCGAGCGTGTCTACAGCGCCGATGCCATTTTGCTTTCACAACCGGCCGACCGTGAGTTTCTCAGCAAGCTTAAGAAGTGTCGTGTCGTCGGCAGATACGGGCTGGGCTATGACAATATCGATGTCGAGGCTTGCACGGACTTAGGCATCGCCGTCGTTGTACCCCGCGGCTATGGCGAGGAGGATGTGGCTGATCATTCTTTAGCTTTCATCCTGGCCTGGCACCGGCGCATCGTGCATTATGATCGTTTGAGGCAGGCCAACGATCCGCGTCGGTTGTCCAGCGACCTACGGCGCTTAAGTACGCTTGTCGCGGGGTTGTGCGGATTCGGAGGCATAGGGCGGAATCTGGCTTTGAAGCTGCAGGCTCTGGGGATGCGGGTTCTGGCCTATGACCCCTATGTGAAGCCCGAGGTTTTTGAGGCTATGGGCGTAGAGAGAGTGGAATTTGAGGATCTGCTCGCCCAAGCCGATGTGATTTCGATTCACTCGGCTTTGACTCCTGAGACCTATCATCTTTTCGATGAGGCTGCCTTCCGGGCCATGAAGAAAAAACCGCTTATTGTCAATACGGCGCGGGGATCGATTATCTCCACGGAAGCCCTGGTGAAGGCTTTGGATGAGGAACTGATCTGCGGCGCTTGCTTGGATGTACTTGAGGGTGAACACATACCGGTTTTCATGGCTCAGGGCGCGGAAAGTGAAGAGCAGGCAGCAGCCAGGAACGAGGCCATGGCTCGATTGCGCTCCCATCCGAATGTGATACTGACTCCTTTGATTGCCTATCAGTCGACGACGGCCAAAGCCGAGTTGCCCAGACGGATGGCGCAAAACGTGGTAGACGTCCTTGAAGGCTGGATACCTGAAGGGTTGGTCAACCCACAGGTTATAGAGATTCTGGGATTGAAGGAGCGGTCGCAAACGTCGTGATAGAGCAGGGTCTACGATTGGGACAAACACCGTGGCAGATGGCGCAGCATTCATCAAGAGTGGCCGAGGCCCGAGATCTTGTTCTCGACAGCGCGCTCTTAGTCGATGATCCGCTTTTGCGAGCCCATGTGTGCGCCATGCTCTTGGCGGCCGGGGGCAAAGACCGTCGATTGGAGATTGCAGTGCAAGACCAAGTGGCAGCGTCCGGGATCCTCCTGCTCAGCGCTCTGATGTTGAATAAGGAACAGAACGCCGCGCAAAAGGTAGCTATGGCCAAGTTGGCTGCTGACTTACCCTATGATCCGACATGGGCTGCTCCCGGTGCGGCGCTGTCGAGCCATCATTGCTACCCTGGAGGCTGGGTATTGCATACCGCCCTCAATTTGCAGGCCGCATACCATCTCATGGGGCAGGCTGAACGCATTAAGGGCGTAAAATGCAACCGCGATGCTGTCGTGGCGGCGATCATCCTGCATGATTGGGCCAAGCTCAAGCTCTTGGTCTGGAGTGCCGATCATCGTTTGGACGCCGATCAAGGGGGCAGCCACCACGTGATCATGCTTGCTGAGTGCATGCTGAGAAAGCTGCCCCCGCAGGTGATACGCCTGGCGGCAGGGGCACATGGAGGATGGTGGCTGCAGCCCGAAGTTGTGCGCGGCTCCATCGAAAAGGCGGCTCAATGGATAGACGTCGATGCGGTGGCAAGAGGTTATCTGGACTGTGATCGGGATGATTTGTCAGTTGAGAGCTGGATCGTCCGTCAAGCTGAGCTTTCCTGGTATGCGGTGACGAGACAGAGCGTGCAGATGCTGGAGGAGTACTTGGTTGACTGGCACGCCCGAGCCGGTATCGTTTGTCAATACGCGCCGTGGCGCCATGCGCTTTATGCCACCTTTGATGAACTGCAGCTGGTGCAGGAGTTGGCGCAAGGAAACGCAGAGAAGCTCGGATCACGCTTGAGAGAGTGGACCGAAAAAGTGGCGGCTCCTTGTTGAAACGGCAGATGGGGAGGATCATATGCGGATTTCAGTGATGCCCTTTTCCTTTGCACGAGACCTACGCAGCGGTGCCATAACACTTCCCGGGTTTTTTGCCGCCTGTGCGGAACTGGGAGCGGATGGAGTGG
>LFTP01000152.1 GCA_001513395.1 Clostridia bacterium DTU080 | reverse complement strand
ATCTGAAACAGCGTCGGCCGGTCATTGTCTCAGTAGAAGACCTTGACAAGGAGCTATCGAGACGGGTCATCGACTTCGTCAGCGGAACCACTTATGCCATTGATGGCCAGGTGCAGCGCGTCGGTGAGGGGATTTTCGTTTTCGCGCCAAGCAATGTCGTGATTGACGTCTTTCTCAAACGCCAGTGGGAGGAGGACCAATCCTAGTGAACCGACCTATAATTTCATCGCTGGCCAGTGTAGGCGCCGGAGCCATGGCGAGTGCCCTGCTCACCGCCTGGGTGAGAGAAGGCCTGGTGCGGGCGGAGAATGTCGTAGCCATTGACATTCTCGCCTCCAGACGGCAGGCTCTTGAAGAAGAACTCGGCGTACGCAGCACTGATTCGATAGCTGAAGGCGTAACGGGGGCCCAGGTGGTGTTGCTGGCAATCAAGCCGCAGCATGTGACGGACGAGGTTCTGTCTGAGATGCGCGCCGCCCTGAGCCCGGGAGCGTTGGTCATTTCCATTGCCGCAGGTATTCCGCTGGCCTTCTTGGAGGAAGGTCTGGGGCCTGATGTGCCGGTGGTGCGTGTCATGCCCAATACGCCTTGCCTGGTACAGGCTTCAGCAACCGGTCTGAGTCCGGGTAGTCGGGTCAGCTCCGCTCAGACGGAGGTGGCCTTGAGTCTCTTTCAGACGGTGGGTAAAGCTTTCGTGCTGGAAGAAAGGCTTTTGGATGCAGTTACCGGGTTGTCAGGATCAGGTCCGGCCTATGTGTATCTGGTCATTGAGGCCTTGGCAGACGGGGGAGTGGCTGCGGGACTGCCTCGTGACGTTTCTCTTGAGCTTGCTGCTCAGACGGTTCTTGGAGCGGCCCGGATGGTGGTGGAGACCAAAAAGCATCCGACTCTGCTCCGTGTGGCGGTCACCTCTCCGGCAGGAACGACGGCGGCAGGAGTCCATGTTCTTGAGAAAGGGGCTGTCCGCGGTCAGCTGATCGACGCTGTGTTGGCCGCCACGGCTCGATCCCGGGAGCTGGGTTCTGTGGCTTCTCGCGGTCGCCACTCCTGCCGGAAAGATAACACTTGAGGAGCGAAGCTTATGCTGCATAGGCTCGTGGACATCGTACTGATCTGGTATGAGAGACTGGTTCTCGTCCGTGTTATCCTGTCATGGGTCGGCCCGTCGTCGTACCACCCGATTGTTCGCTTCATTGTCAAAGTGACAGACCCGGTGTTGGAGCCCGCACGCCGCGTCGTTCCGACCGTAGGGGCCATTGACTTTTCTCCTGTTCTGGTTTTTTTGGTTTTGAGCTGGTTGCGCCGATTCTTGGTGATCAACTTGATAAGGTTGGGCTGTTAGATCGCCTGCCGGAGGAGACTTGGCATAATGAACAACAAGGAGAGGTTGCTCTCCCATCTGGAGGGCAAGGAGGAACGTTTGCTAGGAGCGCGGATCGTCGATCTGGCTGAGCGCGCTATGATCGATGACACTCCACAAGCCTCGGATTTTCTGGATCCTCGGGAACGTCAGATCGCCCAAGGTGTCTTGGGCTGCATACCGGCGATACGCGCCCGAGGATACGGCGGATTTCCGGAGGCGGAAAGGCAACGTCTGCTGATTTATCCTGAACACTATCTAACCGAGCTGTTGGAGCCGCCGCTGTGGGCCTTAGAGGTTAAAGTCGAGACACCGGGCCGTGAGTTGAGGCACGGTGACTATCTCGGGGCTATTCTGGGCGTAGGTATTGACCGAGGACAGGTAGGCGATATCTTGGTCCAAGAAAACGGTTGTCAGGCCATTGTTTCACAAGAGGCCCTGAGAGTGTTGCTTGTGGAGTTGCGGCGGGTGGGGTCAAGCGAGGTCTCCGTGAGCGAGATCGATTTAGAGCAGCTGGAGGTGCCGGCGCAACGGATCAAGGAAGTGCGTACGACTGTTGCTTCAATGCGCCTGGATGCGGTGGCGGCCTTCGGCTTTGGTATGTCGCGTACGAAGATGGCTCGTGAGATCAAGGGTGAGAGAGTGAAGCTGAACTGGAAGGTGGTCACCGATCCCGCCCATCCGGTGGCAGAGGGTGATGTGATCTCTATGCGCGGCAGGGGGCGAATATCTGTCGATCAGATTACGGGTACCACCCGCAAAGGACGTATTTCTTTGCTGTTAAAAAGAGCGTTTTAACGGGTTTGAGAAGGAGGCAACTTCTTGCTGACACCGCGTGATCTGTTAAACGTGCAGTTTGCTCCTGCTTGGCGCGGCTATAACCGGACGCAGGTTGACGAATTCATACGACGTCTGATCGGGGAGTATGAAGAGCTGGTTCGCAAGTACAACAAGCTGAAGGAAAAAGAACCGGGTCAAGCTGTCTCTACGGATGACGTTGAAACCTCTGAGCAGGCGGTAGAACAGGCACGTCAACAGGCTGAGGAAATCGTGGCCGGTGCCCGCAAGCAGGCAGAAGAGATTCTGGACGCGGCGCGCACTCAGGTGAGTGAGGAAGAGGCCCGCTTGGCGGCGATTCGTCAGGAGACCATTGGCTTTCAGCGCCGCATGCGCACGCTGCTAAATGAGTTCTCTTCGCTGCTGGATCAGGGAGAGGCCGAAACGGAGCGATTGCTTCAGTTGGTAGGCGAAGCTATGGACGAGGCTGCGCCGACTAGTTCAAGGGAATAGAGTCCCGGTATTCCAGGATGCCTTGAACCACTGCTTCCGCCAGTTTTTTCCGAAATGCAGGGGTGCGAAGAAGCTTTTCTTCATCATGATTGCTGATGTAGGCCAATTCCACGATCACAGCTGTCATCTTGCTCTCGCGAGTGATGAGGTGGTTTTCCGGCGTTGGCTCCTTTGCTCCATAGCCCACAGCCGCGCGCAGATGGTCTTGGATACATTTGGCCAGTCGTTGACCATCCTGCGAGCCAGGCTGGTAGTATGTGCGCGGACCTTTGGCCGCGGGTGAACGGAAACTGTTGCAGTGAATGCTGACCAGGATATCGACCTGGCGGTCATTGGCCAATCGCACGCGCGCCCGAAGGTCCCGAGCTTGAGAGGTGTCCAGTCTGGCATCATCCGTGCGCGTTAAGAAAGCTTGCTCACCTGCGGCGCGAAGCAGCGATTGAACTCGGCGCGCTACATCGAGAGTGACCATCTTCTCTTTCAGCCCCTGCGGGCCGATGGCCCCCGGATCGATCCCGCCGTGTCCGGCGTCTATGGCTATCGACAAGACCGGCCAGGCTACCGACCATAGCTGAGACGCCAAAGGGATGGCAGCGGCGGCTATGGCCAGACTCAAACTGAGGAATAGGACCGCTCGGGCGGCGGCCTTGGCCGAGCCTGCCCACCAAAGGACCACCCGCATAGGTGTATTGCCCCCTTTCGGACGCATAGATGCGTGGTGCATCTGTCTACACTTACGCAGATCCCTCAGCGATGATAACCATACATGGTGTAGCTGATCTCGCCGTCGCGGGCCTGCTCGTATTCTATTCTCACCGTGTAGGTGCCCGAAGGAAGACGTATGGAGTGATAAAGCTTCAAGTGTCCCTCGGCGTCCGTGTATCCTCCGATTATGGCTTTGCCCTCCGGATTGATGATTTTGAAAGTGACTCTTCCGGATGCGACAGTCGCCCTGAACTCGACCACCAGTCGTGGCAGTTGAGGAGGGAGCACGAGGTTGAACTCCTCGACGCCATGGGCGTAGCGGAAGCGAATGTAATCCGCTTGGGCTGAGGATTCGCCGTGGTACGCATAGGCATCATAGCCGCGAAATGTCACCCCGTTACGCTTGGTTTGACACCCTCCGCAAAAAGCGAGCAAGAGCGCAAGAGCGAAGGCCGTGAAAATCTTCTGCTTGTGCACGTAGATGCTGAACCCCCTCGCTATGCCTTATATGGGGGAATAGGTCGTACCACACCCGATATCCTGCCGACGAGGCGGATCACCACAACTTCTTTGCTGCGCGCATGTCCCTGGTTCGAACCATAGGGAGCATCAGTTGTCGTCTATCAGGGGGAGTACGGCATCCAGGCTCTGTCGTAGGTTGTACATGGTGTCGAACTCTCTGGGGCGCTGCAGCATCATCTGCGGTTGGTCCAGGCGAAACTGGCGCGGACTCACCTCCTTGAGTTCATCCCAGGCGACCGGTACGGAGACTGGCGCTCCTGGGATGGGTCTGGGTACATAGGGGGCGACGATGGTCTTTCCCGGCAGGTTTTGCAGATGGTCGATATAGACTTTTCCGTACCTCTTGTTCACAGATCTTTCGGTCGTCGCCTTTTCCGGATATGCCCTGGCCAAAAGCTGTCCCAAGAAGCCGACAAAGGCGCTGGTTTGGGCAAAGGTATATTGAGCGGCCAGGGGGACAAAGATATGTATCCCGCTGGCTCCTGAAAGCTTGGGGAATCCTTCAAGACCCAGCTCCCTCAAAAGCACTCTGACTAGCTCGGCGATCTGTACCACGTCATCCCATGTCGTGCCTTCAGCTGGGTCAAGATCAATGACCGCGTAGTCCGGGTTGTTCGGATGGTCAACGGTGGACATCCAGGGGTGGATCTCTATAGTGGCCAGATTGGCCAACCAAACGAGAGTTGCCGGTTCCTCGGCGAGAAGAAAGCGCACTGGTGGATCGCCGATCGTGTACGTAGGCAACCAGTCGGGAGCATGAGCGGGGAGGTTTTTCTGGTAGAACATGGTGCCTGTGATCCCGTTCGGATAGCGAGTCAGTGTCAGTGGGCGGCCTTTGAGATGGGGGAGGAGCCTGTCGGCTACGGCGGTGTAGTAGCGGATCAGATCACCCTTAGTGAGGCCTTCATCGGGCCAAAGGACTTTGTCGATGTTGGTGAGTTTGAGTTGGCGCTCATCAATCCTTACAAGAAGCTCATTCATTGTCCGGCACCTCCCGCGGAAGGATGATCCGTGGCCAATATGCATTCTGCGGGTGTTTTGTCCGTGCGAATGCCTCGAAACACAGGATGGCGCAAAAGACCGTTGGCAGTCCAGGTGAGATACTCGATGCGGCAGACAATTAGGGGTTTGAGCCAGGTGGTGATGTCGCCGTTCCCTCCGTCCAGCCGTTCGCTGAAAGGTGATCTTTCCGTTCGAATGCGGTTGAAGAATTCCAGGAGAGTAGCACCGTCTTTGGTTGAAAATCCTGTGCCGACCCGTCCCACATAGAGCAGTGTCTCGGAGGAAGGTCGGTATTGTCCCAGCACCATACTGGCCAGTCCCTGGGGATTTCTGGTGTAACCGCAGATCACGCAATCCGTCTCTTTGACGTTGCGCACCTTGATCCAATACGGGCTGCGTTTCCCGGGCTGATAGAGGCTGTCCAGTTTTTTTATCATTGTGCCTTCGCATCCGTAGTGCAGTACGACATCATGGAACTCAGGGCCCGCACCCACGGTGGCGGGGGACAAAACGACATGAGGACCCGGCTGCAGATGTCGCTCAAGCAAAGAGCGTCGTTCTTGGAGCGTTTTGTCCATCAGGTTGATTCCGTCATGATAGAGTAGATCGAAGACGATCAAGACAGCAGGGTGTTCATCCGCCATCCGAGCCCGGCGCGCGGGTGTGATGGTCAGATTGCGGTTGCGGACCAGATCGAACACGGCCTGTCCGGATTCATCGAAGATGACCAACTCGCCGTCTACGGCCCATGGCGTTTGGCGAAGGCAGTTCAGACCTGCCAACTCCGGGAAATGCGCGGTCATTTCCCGTCCGTTGCGACTCATAAGACGTAGGCAGTCTTCTTTGAAAGCCAGACACCGGAGTCCGTCCCACTTGGGTTCGTACAAGAATTCGTCGGACCAAACGGGTGGGCCCGGCGTGGCCAGCATAGGGGGCACAAACCTTGGTAAAGACATACGTGATCAATCCTTACGGCGTTGATCGCCCGTCGCCCTACCGACCCGGACGGTTTCCTCCCTGTTCTCTTCCCGTTTTTTCACCTTCTCTATGTTGTGAAGGCTGGCTTCAAGCGCGGCCATCAAGTCTACGACATCTTCCGCTAACGGTGCGGTGCTTGGTGCCTGATGAATCTGGTGTCCTGCCGCTTTAGAATGTATCAGCTGTAAGAGAGCGTGGCGATATTCATCGGTGTATTTGTCCGGCTCGAAGGGAGTGCTCAGGTTCTCTATGAGCTGCAGGGCCATTCGCAACTCTGCCGGTGTCACTTCGCTGCGATCTTGCACGCGCTTCAAAGACTCGACAGCACGCACCTCATCCGGATAATACATGGTGACCACCGACAGCAGATCCCCATAGACACGCAAACAGCACAAAGACTCCCGCGCCCGGATGGTGATCTTGCCGAGGGCAACCTTTCCGCTGTGTTGCATGGCCTGAAGCAGGAGCAGATACGGTTTGCCGGCCCCCTCAACGGGCTCCAGATAGTAGCTGCGTCGGTAGAAGATGGGGTCAATCTCAGCGAGATCGATAAAATCCCGAATCTCGATCGCTTTGAGTGTAGGCGACGGAAGATCGGTCAAATCCTCCTCCTCCAGGATCACATAACCCCGGTTTCCGTATTCGTAACCCCGAACAATCTCCTCTGGGGGTGCTTCACTGTTGCAGGTGGGGCAGTGTCTGATGTAGCGAATGGGGGTGTGGCACTTGCGGTGAAGCTGATTGAAACTCAGACTCTTGTCTTCCGTTGCGGCGTACATGCGCACGGGTATGTTCACCAATCCAAAACTGATGGCACCTTTCCAAAGGCTTCGCATGGTCGACCTCCAGCAACACAGTCTCCTGCCCATGTATTACGGTGCCCCAAAGGGGATTCGATCAAAGGGATAGAAAACTGTATCTGCGGGCAGTCCCTGACAGTCAGGAGGCGGGGGCGGACAAAAAGAGACGATTGACAGTGCGAACAGTCTTGGATAAAATAATACTTGCTTTGACGTACGGCCCGGGGACGCTTAGCTCAGCTGGTTAGAGCGCCGCCCTTACAAGGCGGAGGTCGCAGGTTCGAGTCCCGCAGCGTCCACCAGTTTTTCCGAGCCAAATTTGGCAGCTCAAAAGGGTATAAGTGCTTGACACGAAGTAGTATACATGGTACTATACGAACTGCCGAGTGGAACCGTGGTGTAGTCGGTCTAACACGCCGGCCTGTCACGCCGGAGATCGCGGGTTCGAGTCCCGTCGGTTCCGCCAGAGTTGGGGCCTTCTAGAGGCCCCAACCCTACAGGCCAAGGTAGCTCAGTTGGTAGAGCACGTGACTGAAAATCACGGTGTCGCCAGTTCGATTCTGGCCCTTGGCACCAGATGCGGGCGTAGCTCAGTTGGTAGAGCACAACCTTGCCAAGGTTGGGGTCGCGAGTTCGAGCCTCGTCGCCCGCTCCATCTTTTGCACCGACCTGATCGCAGGTCGGTGTTTTTTTGTTTCGCGATCAATGAGGAGGTTGTGATGGCATGAACCCGTCTCAGGGCGGGCAGGTGTCTTCGCACCCAATGATCGCTTGTCGAAAAAAAGAGCCCCTGCCTGGCGCTTGGCATAGTGCCAGGCAGGGGGGTTCCGAGGCTGTCCCCAACAAAAAATCGATTTCCGTTGAGGATCGGCCGAGCACAGACGGTCCGGTTCGCTAGTCCGTAACGCTTTCGCTTATTCTGTCACAGTCTACGAAGCTCAGCCTCGTCCATAGACTGGCGATCGCATCTTTAGAATGGACGTCAGGGATGTTTGATTCCAACTCTGTGCCGAAAGCACTTGGCCGTCACCGACAACCTATGGTCCATGAGATCAAGTCCGCAATATCAGGGCTTGCTCTTGCTGGGTGCTTGATAGGCCAACCAATACATGATACCCACGAAGAAAGCGCCCCCGATTATGTTCCCAATTGTAACGGGAATCAGGTTGGCTATGATGAAATTGCTCCAAGTCAACTGCGCAACCTGTGTCCCTGCCAAAGCCTCCTGGAGGACGGGCTGATTCTTCAGAGCGATGCCGATGGGGATCGCGAAATGGTTGGCGATGGAGTGTTCAAAGCCACAGGTCACAAAGGCCATTATTGGGAAGTAGATGGCCAGGATTTTGCTGACTACGTCACGGGCTGCCATGCCGAGCCATACACCGAGACACACCAGCCAATTGGCCAGGATCCCGCGCGTCAAAGCGACGACAAAAGGTAGGCTTACCTTGGCCTGGGCGTTCATGACGAACCTGGCACCGATCTGACCTCCTTCACTCTGCCACAGACCGCTGAGATAGACCAAGGCGGCGACTATCAAAGACCCGACGAAGTTGGCGAGGTAGACCACGGTCCAATTGCGAACCATTTGTCCCGTGCTGATTCTCTTACTCAACAGACCCATTATCATGAGTACATTACCGGTAAAAAGCTCACCGCCAGCGATGACCACCAGTATCAGGCCTAGAGAGAAGACACTCCCGCTCAGGAACTTGCTCAATCCTGCTCCGAGATGCTGACTCACTCCGGTGGCAACGACTACGGATAGGTTGCCGGCCAAGGCAACGTAGGCGCCTGCCAGAATGCCGAGCACGCTCATGTCACGAATTGACAGATTAGCCTTGTTCTCAGCCGTGGTCAACAGCATCGTGCTGATTTCGGCTGGCGTGTTGTAGTGGTTCATGCTCGCTACCTCCTCTTCGTTTACGAGTGTTTCGCTGCTGATTCCAAGGACCCTGTTGTGAGGATGCTTTTTCACGGTGACAAGGACTCAGTCTGGCAGTATGACGACAGAAAGATCATCGTCCTGCAGTGCAGTGAAGCCTACGGACCTTACCCTTTCGGTAGAATTGCTTGTCAGGCTTACATCGCGATCAAGGACGCGAAAGAGGAAAAAGAACCCCCGTCACCAATAGGTGTCAATGGAGAAAAAGCGATGGCCAGAGGTCGAACAGGCTCCGAGGTGCCAATTCAGGAGACATTCGGCAAGCAGGTGCTTTGTCCTATCGCAAGCGTCGGCGCGTTACAGACATTACGTAGGATGGCAGTGTTTTGATCACTCCCGCATCGGGGTGAGGGCATCCGCTTGGCATCGAGAGATTATGTGACGGCGACACCGAGCGTCGAAAGAGCCGATCCGCTCCGTATATGCAGACGCTACATGGTCTTCATGGAGATTGGCTCGGCGTGACCGGCGCGATTGCTGACGACGCCGTCAGCTGCTTAGACTCTTCGGCGGTTGCGACACAAAGCGAAGCAGGTGTAACGGAAGCACCTCTTCATCTGTCCTGGGAAAGATGAGGAGATGCAAGATAATGCAGGCATGAACCAAGATACGAAAGAGGCGAAGACAGATGCTCACGGGACACGACGCATCGTTCATCAGTGTGAAGTCATTCGGGGCCAAAGGCGACGGGGTCACTGACGATACCGCTGCGATCCAGGCCGCCTGTGAAGCCAAAACCGGCTTGCTTTATTTCCCACAAGGCCGGTATCTGATCCGCAGGACCATTTTGGTTGACATGGCCAAGACCGGCAGGTTGAGTCTGCTGGGATCCGGCGCGACAATTCGGAATAGCTGTTCCGGCCCCGCTTTTCACATTATTGGTCATCATCGGGTCAGTGCCAATCCGGAACAGCTTGATCCACAAGCCTATGCCTACGGGGCCATGCCCTTGATCCAAGGCATTATCGTGGAAGGAGCGCATCCCGATGCCGACGGAATATGCCTCGAGACGACCTTTCAAGCCACATTGTCAGCCCTTGTCGTTCGGGATTGCCGACACGGGATCCACGTGATAGGGAACAATCGTAACGTTCTCATCAACGGCGTCCACGTCTACAACAACCGGGGAGTCGGCATCTATCTCGATCACGTCAATTTGCATCAAATCAATATCTCGGCGTCGCACATCAGCTACAATGGAGGCGGCGGTATCAAGGTTGAAGAAGGCAACATACGCAACATCCAGATCGCCGGCAATGATATCGAGTACAACTACGAAAACGGCGGCAGCGACGTGTGGTTTATCGCCGGAAAGATAGGTATTCGGGAAGGTGCCATAACGGGAAACACGATTCAAGCTGTGATCAGGCCGGGTGGGGCCAATGTCAGGATTGAAGGATTTCAGCCGGAGAGCCCCTTGAAGGCCGGTCTGCTCTCCATCACCGGAAATCACATATCCAATCAAGAGATCAATGTCCACATCAAAGACAGCCGCGGCATCGTCATCGGAAATAACACCCTTACGCGCGGATCAGAACGAAATGTTCTCGTTGAGCGCTCCGCCCTGATTGACATCAATCACAACATTTTGGACTCCAATCCCGATTACGGAGAGCGGCTTATCGGTGGGATCAAGATCGAAGACTCCTTCGACTGCATCGTGCAAGGGATGACTGTATCGGAATCTCACGGTGGAACACCGGAACGGGGAGGAGCCCTTGAAATCGTTCGTTGCGAGGGGATCATGGTTTCCGACTGTATTCTGACCGACTCCCGGTATAGGGACGTATGGTTAGAGGACGCGTGTTCATCACAGGTTTCCGGTCTGATCGTGAGGCGTTCGTCGGAAACTAAACCCTATCCGGCGATCACCGAAAGCGGCCAAAGCAAGGGAAACATGATTGTCAATAACATCGTTCATGGAGTAGAGAATCCGATCGTGACGGTGGGAGATCAAACCATCGTTTCAGGTAATCTGATACGAAGCTGAGTTCCCATCTCGGAGTATTGCTCGCCATCGGGGCGTGGCGCATGCTGTCAGACGTGAGGCTGAGAGGGGAAACAGGCCTACGCGGCCCCGATTTTTCACAACTGCGCTTCAGTTTGAGACGGTGGTCAAGTGCTGTTTTGAGAACTCCATTCGCGAGGAGATATGTAAGCCATGACAAGCAACGGTAAGCTAGGTGTGAGTGTCGTCGGTGCGGGAAACCATGCAGTAAACCACTTGAGAGTGATCCAGCAACTTCAAGGTGACATCCGTTTGGTCAGTGTCGTGGACACGGTACCTGAACGGGCCAGACAAGTGGCTGAAACGTACGGCGCGGTGCGGTGGTCCACGGAGTACGAGGAAGAGCTGGCCAAAGAAGACGTTGATGCCGTCATATTGAGTCTGCCTCCGTATCTGAACGCGCCGTATTCGATTGCCGCTTGTCGGCGAGGAGTGCACGTATTGTGCGAAAAGCCCATGGCGCTGACCCTGCAGCAAGGACAGGAGATGATCCAATCCGCTCAGGAGCATGGAGTATTGCTCATGATCGCTCACAATCATCGGTTTGACAGTTCATCTATGGTCGCTCGGAAGATGATTTTGGACGGGGAAATCGGAGAACTTCGTCACATCAGCGGCGATTTGTTGACCTATGTGAAACAGCCGAGTACGGAGTGGCGTCGCTCCGTCGAACGAACCGGCGGATTTGTGTTGCCTCTTCTAGGATGTCATCTGGTGGACTTGATGCTTTGGGTGACCGATACGTCTGCCCGTCGGGTCTACTGCGAAATGTCATGGCGAGCCTCCGAATGGGAAGGCGAAGATGAGGTGTCAATCACGATGAGCCTTGTGGATGGACATGGCAACGAGTTTCCGGCTACGGCCCGCATGTCCGCAAACGTGGCGCACCGCCGTCACGAGACCATCATCGGGGGTACGAAGCACACGCTGACACTGAGTCGCGCACGGCTTGTCAAGGACGGGGAGGTTGTTCACGAATCAGATCAGTCATCGATGAGTTTCTACCGACAGATGCAAGAGTTCTTCCGGGCGATCAAAGAAGACAGATCTTCGATATCATCAGGGACGGACGCTTTGCGCACCCTGGAGGTTGTCGATGCCGCCTTCCGCTCTGCCAAAGCGCACCAAGTAGTTGAGTATGCCTGATACCGAGGATGACTGAGCCCTCCTACTTTCTTAGGAGAGGAAAAGAGGGTCGAGCTTTTATCGCCATGGCGGAGAGACTCTTCAGCGTGACGGGTTTAAGCCGCGTCCGTCCCACCGGGATCCTCCTTCGGTGCCGCTTCGGATCAGCTCGAAACTAAACCATGATACCATCGGCGCCAGCGATCGGGCCCGTTGATCACTCAGATCGAGACGGAGAATGACGGAGAGCTGATGCGATTGCGGGCCCACCTGTTATGCGTATCGGTGATAAGTCTTCGTCTCGGCTTTAGGTGCACGACCGGATTACGGCTCGACTGCTCCGGAGGGCCTTCCCGACCTGCTAAATGAGGTTTACGGGATCCTTTTTTTCGGGTACCTCTTGACATCACGGGCCGTTTTAGCATATACTTTGGGTGCATTGGTTGAGGCGGCATAGCCAAGTGGTAAGGCGGAGGTCTGCAAAACCTCTATTCCCCAGTTCGAATCTGGGTGCCGCCTCCATCACCTTCTTTTGTTCAACAGTGCAGTGAGGCAAGGGGAAGTAGATCAGCTGGTTAGATCGTCACGTTGACATCGTGAAGGTCGGAGGTTCGAGTCCTCTCTTCCCCACCAGCGCAAAGGCCCTTCGGAAGCGGGTTTCCGGAGGGCCTTGCTTTTTCGTGTGGCCGTTTTTGGGGCGGTTGTACTACCAGTGTACTGCCTATGAATCGCGCTACTGCCAAAGAGCGGTGAGCCGATCCATCGCAGCAGCAGCGGCTTCGTCCTGGCCTGGGAGCAGGTGGCCGTATAGGTCCAGCGTAATACGGATGTTCTCATGCCAGAGTCGCCGGGAGACGATAGGAACACTGTGCCTTCCGGGATGAGCATAGAGGGGTAGTATATCGAGGGGCGTGAAGGACAGGATACTCTGGGGGATTCCGTTTGCGCGGAGGTATGAAGGTAAGGAGTGTGTGGCAGTCGCCGAGAACAAACCTACGATCGCCATCTGGCGCGTCGCTGCGCGCGGTTACTCTCCCAGACAGCGCTTAAGGGCTCTTGTCAGCCATCTATAGCCAATGCGTTCTTGTTCGAGTCGTATACGCTCACCGAATACATCATTTCGCAAGTCATCAAAGAGCTCGTACTCGGCATCCGTAAGTCGAGTTGGTTCACCGTGGTAGCGCTTGGCCGCTGCCTCCTCTACCCAAAGGTCTCGATGTGCTTCCAAGGTCTCCCGATCCATCAGGAAAGAGCGCGCGTCGGGGAAGATCGCCCGGAACTGATCGAGAATGCCAAATCCATGGGTGTCAATATCTCCCCAGTACCAGATTTCGCTCCGGCGCAACCAAGGAATCTCCGCCAAGCGATCCAGCCCGTAACCCAGCCCGAAGATCACCAGGCTTTCAGGGCAGTCCGGAAACGCCAGGCCGTTGATGCGGTTTTCCGTGACAAATACCCGTCGCACGGGCAAGTGGAGCTGTGCCACTTCATCGATCGGTGCACTGAGATCTCTCAGACTTGCTATGTACACATGTGGATCCAACAGCCTGAAGCGCAGCGTTACCGGTTCGGAGCGCAAGCCGTACCGGCGGTTGAAGTTGGCCACTCCTGTGGCTGAGGCGTCGATCTGCGATTCCGGCAGCACCAGATCGAGCAGCTCCATGAGCAAAGAGCGGCGGTTTTCTATGAATTTCGTATCAACGCCCGGGATGTCCAACTGTCTGAGATAGAGATTGGAACGCGGATGGACAACAAACCAATCGAGCACCGACAAAAGACGGTCCCACTCCTGTTCGTGGTCCAGTATCTTGAAGGGATAGCGTCGGACCCATGGATCCAGATTAGGATAACGCTTCAAAAGACGATTAGCCAAAGCTTCAATCCGATCGGCTTCTTGGATCCGTCCGATAAACCGCAACGCATCGGACTCCGTGGGGAAGACGGCCGCAACGGGAATCTCGTTGCTCCCTTGGACCCGATTGCGCACTTTTATCCACTTCAGGTCGTATCCGTATCCCGTACTTTCTCTGCTCTTTTCACGTAAGGCCTGGATCCAATCCATCACCTGTCCGAACCGGTTGGCAATGTCCCGAGCCGTGGGCCGCTTCAGCCGTATCTCAAAGGGATAGAGAGACTCATCGCTTAGGCGTGCATGGAGGAGCTCTCCACGCTCCCACTTGCGCTGTAGGGCCTGTCGCAGGTCTTTCGGTGTACTCCAGTTCATAATACCTCGACCCTCGCCTTGGCGATCTGACCGTACGCGGCCTTTTCGGCTTGATACTCTTCAATGGTCAGGTTGCGGATCATGGAGTTGCGGTCATCTTGGTTGTACACGAACGCCACGCTGGACACAAAAGGCTCGATCACGTGAATCTTTTGCAGGGGCGTCACCACAAGCAGCTGCAAGTTGAGCTTGCGGAACAGCTCCAGCGCGTAGCGGGCAGACTCATCGGAGCCGCGGCCGAAGGCCTCATCGATTGCGACAAAACGGAAGGAACGGGAACGCCTCGTATTTGAGTCCAATCCGAACTGGTAGGCCAGACTCGCTGCTAAGACAGTGTAAGCCAGCTTCTCTTTCTGCCCGCCTGATTTCCCGCCCGTGTCAGTGTAATGCTCGTACTCCGTATCATCCTCGCGCCAGCGTTCGGAAGCGGAGAAGACAAACCAATTCCGTACGTCGGTCACCTTTCGTGTCCAGCGCTTGTCGATGTCCGTATAGCCCTCTCTGCCCTGAAAACGCTCAATGATGGCTTTGACTTGCGCAAACTTACGTTCGGAGTACTGATCATCTTCCGAGCCCGTAAGTGCTCCCTCGGTGCAAGCTCTGAGTGCCTCACGGAACTCCCGTATTTCCACGTCAGGGGTCTCCTCAGCCTGCAAAACGATGTACCGCTTGTGAGTAGGGTTGTAGTCGATGCTGTACAAGGATTCGTTAATTCGGTTGACACGATCTATGATCAGCTCCGCTTCGCGGTTCAGGTGAGCTTGAAAGTTAGCCACTTCGCGGATTGTGTTCCGGCGCAAAAGATCGCGAAAACGCGCCTCAAACCGCGGCAGATCGTCTTCCAGCAGTCGCTGCAATAGGGCTCGATACTCAGATCC